>NZ_JAJEPS010000031.1:0-16706 GCF_020686965.1 Hominiventricola filiformis
CGGGGCTCTGCCCCGCGCCCCGAAGCTCTGGAGATATAAATTATTCCCCGTCGCCAGTTATTCCGTAGCATAGCCGGGAAAATCAGTCAAGGGCAGCGCTGCCGCAGGCGGTGCCAGAGGCACCCTTGACGGATTTCTCCCGGTTATGCTTTTTCCCGATCAAGCGACGGGGATATAAATTCTCCAGAGCCGTTCCCCTTCCCGGGGGAAGGGGCGGAGGGGTTGGGCGATACCTTGCTTTTCCCTAAACCAAAACAGAAATGGAGGTTCAACCAATGAAACGACCTTTAGCATACCTGACCGCCGCATGGAGCGGCGAGCCGGATGTTGATATGGAGCTGGCGACCCACTACTGCCGCCTTGCTTATGAGGCGGGCTTTTCCCCGATCTGCCCGCTCTTGTATCTGCCGCTGTTTTTGAATGACAGCGTTCCCGAGGAACATAAGGCCGGGATCGATATGCGCCGGGATATGCTGCGGCGCTCCCACACCCTGATCGTCTGCGGCAGCGCTGTGGACGAGGATGTGAAAAACGATATTGCGGTTGCCGGACGGCTGGGCATTGCGGCGACAACGCTGGAAGGGGTGCTTGCCGTGAAGGGACACGGCACCCCGGGCCATGCCGGACATTAAGCTGGGGAGCCTTTTCGACGGGATTGGCGTGTTCCCTCTGGCTGCTTCCCGGTGCGGTATCCGTCCGGTCTGGGCCAGCGAGATTGAAAAAGCGCCCATCTCCATAACCAAAAGGCACTTTCCCGACATGGTGCATTTGGGGGATATTACGAAGGTGGACGGCGGGAAAATCCCGCCGGTCCATGTGATAACCTTCGGCTCTCCCTGTCAGAACCTTTCTCTGATCGGCAACCGCTCCGGCCTTGCCGGGGCAAAATCAAGCCTGTTCTATCAGGCGTTTCGTATCATACAGGAAATGAGGGATGCTACTGATAACCTATATCCAGCTATCGCTGTTTGGGAAAACGTCATGGGAGCGTTTTCTACAAATGACCGGATGGACTTTAGAGCCGTCCTATCCGCCTTCTCGGACACCGAAGTTCCAATGCCTCCTTCGGGAAAATGGGGAAACGCCGGAATGGTGCGAGGGGGAACGCCTGATGTGTGCTGGCGGCTCATGGACGCCCAGTATTGGGCAGGCTCCCGAAGGCTGGCACGAAGGCAGCGGATTTTCGTCGTGGCGGATTTTGGAGGCAGATGTGCCGCAGACATACTATTTAAGCCCCGTCCAATGCTCCCACTTCCTCCGCCTTGCGGAGAGGGCGGGCGGGCCGCCGCCGAAGGAGATCGAACAGCTTCTTTTGAAACAGGGCGGCAGATACCAGTCATCCACCCATTTCAGTGCTTCCGTATGCGGGGAGCGGCAAAAAGGCAGGAAGAAACGGCCTTCCGAAACAGCTTCGGATTACCAACTGACCCTTTTCCCACTCTTTTAGCCAGTGATGTAACGCCCTTTGCCTTCTGGTATGAGGGCGACCCGGAGGGCGGCTGTATCCGTTTTCTGACGGAAACAGAAAGCGAACGGCTGATGGGGCTGCCAGAGGGCTGGACAAAGTACGGGGCGGACGGCGTGGAGATTCGGCCTCTGCAACGCTACAAGGCGCTGGGAAATGCGATTGCCCTCCCTTGCGCCGATTACATTATGGCCGGGATTTATGAGGTGCTGGCTGACCGGGCCGGAAAGGAGGAATGAGCCCATGTTTGAAGCCTATATAACCAATACAGCCCTATACCCCTTAATGGGGATTGAGGTAGGGACAACGGTACATTTCCCCATGACGACACAGGAGTTGCAGGCCGCCCTTGCCAAAATCGGGATAGACGGAAAACGGTACAGCGAAGTGTTCTTTACCAGCTTTGACAGTGATGTGCTGGGGCTCTACGATCATCTCTACGAATGTGAGAACATCGACGAGCTGAACGAGCTGGGCCACGCCCTGCTGGAAGTACGGGATAAGGGCGGACTGGAAACCTTTGAAGCCGCTCTTGTCTTAGGAAACCACACAAGGAGCGTGAAGGATTTGATAAACCTGACGCAGAACCTTGACCTTTACCGCTTTTACCCGGATATTTCCGATGATGAAGGGCTGGGCCGTCTTTACGCCGACGAGCTTGGGACTATCGACATACCGGAGCACATTCAGAACTACTTCGATTATGAAGCATATGGGCGGGATGTGCGTATCAACGAGGGCGGCGTATTCGCTCCCGGTGGGTATGTGTCGGCAGTCCCGGAGGGCTTCAAGGAGTATTACCACGGGCCGCAGGACATTCCGCCGGAACACCGGATATTTGCCTATCCTGAAAAGGCCGAGCCTGTCCACTCCATTCTCGCTGCACTCAAACGGTTTCAAGAAGCCCCGCCCGCTCCGAAAAAGGACAAGGCGGGGCCTTCCCATGAAGAACGGTAAGACTTCGGGCCAGCATGGCCCGAAGCATGAAGGAGGTGCATACCATCAACTATTACCCTATCAATGAAGGGGCCGCCCGCCGGGCAAAGGAAATGAACAGCTTTTCCGACTACAAGGAAGGGAGCGCAACGGCGGAATACCGGGCAATGGTGGACAAGGCCGCCGCCATAGCGGAACAGCAGAAATCCCGGGTGGACCCCATGTACCATGAGAAGATCGACCATCTGTTAGACACCTACGCCCGCAAGCTGGCCGAAAACATGAACCAGGGCTTTGCCATTGACGCAAGGGTTCCCTCTGTGATGATCGCCGGACCTGCCAATTTCCCGGTGGGAAAGAAGGAAAAACAGAACCGGGCCCGGGACAGCAACATGGAGGAATGGCGGTATATTCAAGGGCTGCTGGATAAGATACGCAGTACCGGCATGGGCGGGATCAGCGCCGATGACCCGGCAGCGATTGAAAAGCTCCAGAAGAAGCTGGACGGGCTGGAACGCTCCCAGCTCATTATGAAGGAGGTCAACGCCTATTACCGCAAGCATGGCAAGCTGGATGGCTGTGCGCTGCTGTCGCCGGACCAGATCGAAAAGCTGAAAGCAAGCATGGCGGCAAACTGGCGGAGCGACCCGAGGCCCTTTGAAAGCTACCAGCTTACCAACAACAATGCGGAGATCCGCCGGGTAAAGACGCGTATCGAACAGCTCTCCAAACAGGCGCAGCGGGAGTTTTCCGGCTGGGAGTTCGACGGGGGCCGTGTGGAGATGAACCGGGAGGACAACCGCTTGCAGGTATTCTTTGATGGAAAGCCTGACGCGGACACCCGGGCCGAGTTGAAAAGCAGCGGTTTCCGCTGGGCTCCCAGTGTAGGCGCATGGCAGAGGCAGCTCACGGACAACGCCATCCGGGCGGCTGACCGTCTGGAATGTATCAAGCCGCTGTCCGGCGAAAAGCCCTCCCAACTTCAAAAGAAGCCCTCTATCTTGCAGACCATGCGGGAACAGGACGAAAAAGTCCAGACGGAGCCGGAAAAGAAAGCTCCGTCCGGCAGAGATGCCGAGCGGTAAGCCTCGGGCCACATTGGCCCGAGGTTTTCTGTTCCCCGAGATTGTACGGGGGCCTCCCGGATAGCGGGAACCCCGACGGAAAGGAGGTTTTATGCAGGAAGAAGTAAACCAAAAAACGGTTGCCCTTTCGATCAGGACAACGAAGCTCACGGGAAAAGTGCTGGCTGCCGCTCTTGGGAAGGTAGCGCGGGCGCTGCAAAAGCACCACCGGAAGGCGCTGACCCCGCAGGGACGCCAGAGTGTAAAAAAGCTGATGAACCACTATGGCGGCAAAAGCGCCATGCCCTATGTGGGAGCCCCAAAGGATTTTGACCGGATCGCAAAGGAGTTCCATGTGGACTACGCTTTCCATAAAGTGAGCCCCGGTCATTACCTACTGTTTTTCAAAGCCAATCAGGCGGACGCTATCACGGCGGCCTTCCAGAAGTACAGCGCAAAGGTGCTGAACAAAGAGCAGGACAAGGCTTCCATCCTCGGCCAGCTTCGGAAATTCACGGAGCAGATCAGGACGCAGGCAAAGGAAAAGCAGCGGACCAGAGAGGCGGTGAAGGACGGACGTTGAGTGACAAGATTAGAAAATATGTGCTCCCAAACCTGCCGTACCTCTTTGTGTTCTGGTTCTTCTCCAAAATCGGGACGGCCTACCGGATCGCCCCCGGCACAGACTTCGGGACAAAGCTCATGGGGATGCTCGATACCTTCCCCAAAGCCTTTGAAACCTACTGGCCGGGGCTTGGCGGTATTGACCTGCTGGTGGGCCTTGCCGGTGCGGCTGGGGTGTATCTGCTGATACAGTCAAAGATCAGGCAGGCGAAAAAATTCCGGCGGGATGCAGAGTACGGCACCGCCCGCTTTGGAACAAAGGAGGATATAAAGCCGTTTGTAGACCCTAAATTTCAGAACAATGTCATTCTGACCGGGACGGAGTTCCTGACCATGAACACCCGTCCGAAAATACCCGCCAATGCCCGGAACCTAAACGCCTGTGTCATCGGCTCGTCCGGTTCGGGTAAGACAAGGTTCTGGCTGACCCCGCAGCTTCTTCAAGCTCATTCCTCGTATGTGGTGGTAGACCCGAAGGGCGGCACCCTCGATCAGTGCGGGCGGTTCCTGCAACGGGAGAAATACAGGGTGCGGGTGTTCAACAGTATCGACTTTTCAAAATCCATGCACTACAATCCGCTGGCCTATATCAAGACGGAAAGCGATGTTTTGAAATTCGTTACTGCTCTGATCGCCAACACCAAAGGCGACGGCAAGGAGGGCGACGAGTTCTGGACTAAAGCTGAAACCCTCTTGTACTGCGCCCTTGTGGCCTACATCGTCTTTGAGGGGCCGGAGGAAGAACGCAACATGAATACGCTGGTGGAAATGATAAACAGCATGGAAGTCCGGGAGGATGACGAAACCTTCAAAAATGCGGTGGACTATATGTTTGACGGGTTGGAACGCCGCAGCCCCCAGCACTTCGCCGTGAGGCAGTATAAGAAATACAAGCTCGCCAGCGGTGATATATGCTCTAAGTGACTTCTTAATCATGATTTTGTCATGGTTAGTGAAGCAATCACTTAGAGCATTTTGTTTCAGGAGGTACAGCCATGAGAAATGAAAAAATTACCCCACTGTACGAGCGCCTGAGCCGGGACGATGAGTTACAGGGCGAGAGCAACTCCATATCCAACCAAAAACAGATGTTAGAGGATTTTGCCCGCCGGAATGGGCTGCCCAACCCTACGCACTTTACCGATGATGGTATCTCAGGCACCCGTTTTGACCGCCCCGGATTTTTGGCGATGATGGAGGAAGTGGAGGCAGGGCGTGTAGAGGCAATCGTCATCAAGGACATGAGCCGGTTAGGACGCGACTATCTGAAGGTCGGTCAAGTTATGGAGGTTTTGCGGCAGCGAGGTGTTCGTCTGATTGCCATCAACGACGGTGTGGACAGTCTGAAAGGCGATGACGATTTTACCCCGTTCCGCAACATCATGAATGAATTTTACGCCCGTGATACCAGCCGGAAAATCCGATCTGTGTTTAAGTCAAAAGGCATGAGTGGCAAGCACCTGACCGGCACTGTGATTTACGGCTACTTGTGGGATGAAAAGCGGGAGCATTGGCTGGTAGATGAGGAAGCCGCCGAAGTGGTACGCCGTATCTTTTCCCTCACGCTGAAGGGATATGGGCCTTACCAGATCGCCTGCAAATTATCCACAGACCGGATTGAAATTCCTGTCGTACACCTTGCCCGATTCAACGAAGGGGTGAACCGTTCAAAGCCGGTCAAAGACCCCCATGGATGGGGATCATCTACCATCGTGAACATTTTGAAAAAACGAGAGTATTTAGGGCATACCATCAATTTCAAGACCCGTAAGCACTTTAAGGACAAGAAAAGCCACTATGTTTCTGAGGACGAATGGACGATCTTTGAGAATACCCATGAAGCCATTATCGACCAGCAGACCTTTGATTTGGCGCAGAAAATCCGCAGCAATGTACGGCGTTATCCAAACGGCTGGGGCGAAGCGGCTCCCCTCACAGGCTTGCTCTATTGTGCCGATTGCGGCGGCAAGATGTATGTCCACCGCACCAACAATGGCAAGCGGATTTCTCAATATACCTGTTCCAATTATACCAAAGTTCCGTGTGGGACACTATGCCCTACACAACACCGTATCAATGAGAGTGCTGTTCTGACATTGGTTTCCGACACGCTCCGGGCTATTGCTGAATATTCCAGAAATGACCGGACGGAATTTATTCACACTGTTCAGGAGACGCAGGTTGCTCAACAGAGTGCCGATATATCGAAAAAGCGCAGGCGTCTGGCTGCTGCCCAAAAGAGAGCTGGAGAACTGGAAAAACTGATTTGCAAAATCTATGAGGACAACGCCCTCGGCAAGCTGCCGGATGCACGATATAAGGCGCTTGATGCACAGTATGCCAAAGAGCAGGATGCACTTGAGATTGAAATTGCGGAGCTGGAAAAGGCTGTTACCGGCTATGAGCAGAGCCAGAAATCAGCAGAGAAATTTATAGCACTGATTGATAAGTACGAGAATTTTGACACGCTGACAAACACCATGCTCAACGAGTTTGTAGAGAAAATCCTTGTCCACGAACGCGCCCGAAAAGGCAGCCAGGACACCACGCAGGAAATTGAAATCTACTTCAATTTTTTAGGGCGCTATATCCCACCATCCTTACAGCCGGTTCCTTTAACCCCGGAGGAACAGGAAGAACTGCGGAAAAAAGAAGAACGCAAGGACAGGCTTCATCAGAATTATTTGAAGCGGAAAGCCAGCGGCGCACAGAAACAGTATGAGGACAAAATCAAGGCGAAGAAAAAAGCGGAAATGGACGCTAAGAAAGCCCTGATCCGGGCTGAGGATATGAAAAAAGGTGTTTTTTCTACTATCGGGCAGCTACCAAAAGAAGAACCGCGCAAAGGCAGCATAGCAGCCAGCGCCGCCGTATGACAAAGGAGGATTTCACATGAAAGAGTTGTCCTACATTCGTGTTGGAGATTACTACATCCCGAATCTGAAGCTGGCAGAGCAGCCGGATAGATCTATCGGCAAGTACGGGCGTATGCGGCGGCGGTATTTGAAAGAATACCGCCCTGCCCTTTACAACAGCCTGTTACTCTCCGAGAAGCTCTATCCCCATCTGTTAGAGACTGACGAGGCTGCAAATGCGCGCATGGACATTCTCATGCCGCAGCTTATGAAAGCTGCAGGTGTGACCGAAGAACTAAAGGCCGCCGATCAAATGAAATGGGTGGGGCTGGCAAATAATTGCAGGGCGCAGGCGGAGGAAATTGTTTTGTCAGAAATAATCTTCAACTAATTTGGAAAATTGGAAAAAGTAAAATGGCTGTGTTCGTTAAAAACGAAGAAACCATATCTTCTGCAATACATTTCTCCAACAAAAAAACTCCGGTACATTCCAAACGGTTGTATCGGAGTTTATGGATCAAGATGGTAATCGTCAAATAGCGGCGACTGGAAGAAGTCGCACAGGGTAATGCCCAGTCCCTGGCACATTTCATGGATGATCCGTAGCTTCACGGATTCATACGAACAGTTGATAACGTTCCCTATGGTTGATTTCGGAACCCCGCTTTTCATAAAAAGCTGGTACTGTGTCATGTTCCGTTCTGAAAGAAGTTCTGTCAGTCGTTTACTCACGGCTTCATTTAGCTGCATCCGCATCACCACCAATCCCTGTCACTGTACTAATTATTATATGGCGGTACGTTGGAAATTTAGTCCCTGTACCTGTACTAATTGAATGTTTTGTAGTAGAATGTTTGTGTTGTCAGGAAGATGGTGATTATAAAACTTGTGCGTCATGGGAGCGGCAAGGGGCACATCATCCATCATAAACGAGTTGGTGTTCTGAACACACAAAACAGGGAGGCGTGGTATGGAGAAATCATAAAAATGGCGGAAAGTGCAAAGCCCATAAATGAAGAATAGACAGACGCCGGACACGGCGGCCCGCTGGCCGTTGCATCCGGCGTCTTTATTATGGCTTGTTTCTACGCATTTAGAACCCCAATACGGCGGCAACGGGATAAAGAATACCGCCGCCCCAGCAACCACGCCGGAAAAGCCTTGAAATTTCAGTCGTTTTCAGGCTCTAAACGCGTAGGTTGGCGGGCTGTTGGGACATAGCAAAGCCCCGGCAGCGTGGCCGGGGCCTGATGATCTTTACTTAATTCCATGAAGATTCCTGTATTCCCTGGGGCCGAGGCCATAGGCTTTCTTAAACAATTTTGCAAAGTGGCCGGAATTGTGATACCCGACTTTAGCCGCAATCGTGGCAATTCCATAATCAGAATTTTTTAGCAAAATCAGCGCCTGGTTTAACCGCAATTCTTTGAGATATTCATACGGCGTTGTCCCATAATACTTCCGAAATGCCAGTTGATACCGGGCTGTACTCATACCCGCTATCTGGGCAAGTTCTTCCCCTGTCGGGTATGCGGCCAGATCATTTTTCATCACCGTTACCGTTTTTCTTAAATTGCGGATGTCCTTATAATCCAGCTTTACAGAAATATGCTTTTGTTCCTGCTCCATGCCTTTCACAACAAGAGAAAGAAGCTCCATTACCTTGCTTTCCAGATAGATTTTCAGCGTATGCCCCTCTGCCTGACAATCCCGTATCTGCTGGAACACAAAGTTGAGTTCCGGCAGGCTGGGGTTTTTGAGAATGTAATCCCTTGCAGAGTTGAGAAGTTCGGCGTTGTTCCTGTCATGCAGCCGAAAATAAGTATTGAAGTATTTGGGCGATAGAATCACTTTCGTAAAACGAACAGGCTTCCCGCCCTCGCAATAGGTGTAAGTTTTCTTCTGTGTGTTTAGATAGCAATAAATCCCCTTATCCACCTGATTCTTTTTCCGTCCACCAATCTTGAAAGAACTGCTGTCCGTTTCAAACTGGCTGATCTCCATATAGTCCTCTGAAATTTCAGTGATCTTTTCAAAGGTGTCCTTGGGCGTATAGTCACCAATCAAAATCAAAAGAAGATCGTCCTCAAACTCGATCAGTTGGAACGTGCCGTTTCCGTATTCGGAAAGCATACGGTAGAAAAAAACACCGTCGCCGCAAAGCTCCTGCACCCTTGCAAAGTGCATGGCTTCGGGGAGCTGTAACAAATAGTCAATTACAGATGGAACCATTGTACCGCCGCCTCCTTTCTCTACTTGATAGTATATCATACCGGCTTTCTGCGCGCCACTTCAAAAAAAGGTGACAATCCAATATTTATCAGTCACGATTTTATAAAAAATATGAAACAAAAACGATGAAAACACCAGAAATATCAGCACTTTAAGCGTTTTTCAAAATGCAAACAGTAAAGCGGGTCGGCTATTGAAATTTCCACTTCGTGCGGGTAAAGTAGATTGTGTCAGGTTAGCAAAATCTAACTGGCACATTTCAAAGAAAGGGGTATCGTTTCGATGGAACAAAAACGAACCGGATTATCATACGTTTTTACTCTTGCGAAAGAGGAACGCGGCAAGTTAAGCCTTGGGATGCTGCTGGCGGTCTTTTCGTCGGCCCTGTCTTTCGGCCCGTATTTGGTAGTCTACCAAATCCTGCTTCTGATAATCAAGCAGGAGGTAACGCTTCCCGCAATGCTTGGTTGGGCCGGAATCGGCATTGCCGCAGCAGTCTTACAGGCAATCCTGACATCCTTTGCCGGTATCTGCTCTCATACGGCGGCTTTCAACACCATGCACAGAATCAAGGTCAGAGTATTGGAGCATATGTCCAAATTCAACCTTGGATTCTTTCAGGAACACGCGCCCGGACAGATCAAAACAACCTTGTTTGATGATGTGGACAGGATTGAAACCTTTCTGGCCCACAGCACTTTGGAACTGGCCCAGGCAATCGTCGTTCCTCTGATGATGTTCATTTTCATGCTGCGGCTGAACTGGATTATGGCGCTTATCATGCTGGTTCCTATGATCTTGGGGATTGCAATTCCGATGGCCCTCATGGGGCGCTACCCGGATTTGACGGACGAGTTTGCAGGCGATACGGAAAAGCTTAACGCTTCCGCAAATGAATTTATCACCGCTATGCCGGTTATCAAAATGTATCACCTTACAGCCGAAAAATTTGAGCAGTACCGAAATTCCTTGAAGATATATACAGACTGTTGGATTAAGATGTGTGAATCGTCCTGCAATCCGCTGTCTATCGCTCTTGTGGTTTTGGATTCTGCCATTCTGTTCACGCTGCCGGTGGGCGGTTGGCTGTATCTGCGTGATTCGCTGTCTGCGGCATCGTATCTTCTCTTTATTCTGCTGACTATGTGCTTTTTCACGTCTTTCCTGAACATGGTGACGATTGCTATGCAGTCTATGGAGCTGGGCAGCGGCCTTGATAATGTGAAGAAGATCATGGATATGGAAACCATGAAAAGCGGACAGCAAACCCTTTCCCAAACCGGCTGTTATGGTATTGACTTTGACAATGTGACCTTTAACTACACACAAGGCGGAAAGGATGCGTTGTCCGACGTTGATATTCATTTGGAACCGGGCAGCTTAAATGCTTTTGTCGGCCCGTCCGGTGCTGGCAAGACGACGGCGGTACAGCTCCTTGGCCGCTATTGGGACGTGAGCAGCGGGACAATCAAGATTGGCGGCGTCCCGGTTACAGAACTTCAAACCGAAAATCTCTCTGACTTAACCGCGTTTGTATTTCAGGATGTATTTCTTTTGGAGGACACGCTTCTTGAAAATATCCGTATGGGAACAGATGCTACCGAGGAACAGGTACGCCAGGCGGCAAAGGCGGCGCAGATTGACGATTTCATTATGAGCCTGCCGAAAGGATACGCAACGAGAATAGGCGACGAGGGAGTGAAATTATCCGGCGGCCAGCAGCAGCGAATTTCGATTGCGCGGGCCATTTTGAAAGACGCGCCTATCGTTGTTTTCGACGAGGCAACTTCCTATTCAGACATTGAGAACGAACACAAAATACAGCTTGCACTCCAAAACCTCCTGCGAGGAAAGACCACGATTATGATTGCCCACAGGCTTCATACCATCCGCAATGCGGATAAAATTGTTGTCTTTCAGGATGGAAGAGTTGTCGAACAGGGAACGCATGATGAACTGATCGCCAGCGGAAGTACATACAGCCATATGTGGGACACCTATACAAGAGAAACTATCGGGGAGGAGTGAAAAGATTATGTTACGCAGTATTCAGAAATTGATTGGTGACAAACGAAAGCAGCTGATATTTCCTATTTTCCTGATGTCACTGGACGCCATCGGAAGCCTTGTCATGTATCTTATGCTGTATTTTACCGTAATTCATCTCCTGAACGGTTCTCTGACAGGTGGGCTTGTACGAAACTATACCATTGTATGCCTTATCAGTGTAATTCTCCGGCTGATTATTTACCGCAGCGGCTATTTTCTCTGCTTTTCCAGAGGGGCCGAAATGTGCAGCGGCCTACGCTTGGATTTGGCAAACCATTACCGTTCTCTAAGCCTTGGCTATTTTAATCAAAACAGCAGCGGGTATCTGCTTAGTACACTGACAAAGGATTTAAGCAATTTTGAACTTGTATTGACCCATACGCTGCCCTCTATCGTCAAAACATTGGTCATGGGCTGCCTGATCTTGGTTGGAACCTTTTTTATCAACTGGAAACTGGCGTTGGCCGAGTGCGTGGTAATTCTGATCGCGCTGCCGGTTTTGAATTGGGGCAACCGGCTTGTAGAGAAGTACGGAACGATCAAGCGTGATCTGACTTCTAAAATGATCTCTATTGTTCTGGAATACATCAAGGGCATGAAAGTGTTCAAGTCTGCAAATATGACAAGTACGCACTTCACAAGAATGTCTGATACATTGGAGGACATACGGAAAACCAGCGTACAGGCGGAAGTAAAAACCGCCGCCCCCACAAGTATGTATTCTATCATTGCAAATTTTCTTTTGCCGTTTGTCCTGCTGATTGGGAGCTATCTGTTCCTTGGCGGTACGATTGCTTCTGAACTGCTTGTGGCGTTTATGCTTATGAGCCTTGCGCTTTCTGCGCTGCTGATTGCGTTTGAACATTCGTATAACCTGCTGAAAGAACTGAAACTTGCCACTTCTAATCTGGAACAGGCATTTGACACAAAGCCGCTATCCTACAAAGAAGAAAAGGTAAAGCTCTCGCACTTTGATATTACCTTTGAAAACGTGGACTTCTCCTATAACCAGCAGGCCGATGTTTTACACAATATCAGTTTTCATGCCCCGGAGGGAAGCACTACGGCGCTGATCGGGCCGTCCGGCTCTGGCAAATCTACGGTTGCTAATCTGATCGCCCGGTTTTGGGATGTGACAAAAGGCTGCGTCCGCATTGGTGGGCAGGACATACGGGAGCTAAATCCTGACGGACTTTTGCACTATATCAGTGAGGTATTCCAGGAAAATACTTTGCTGTCCGATACGATTTACAACAATATCAAAGCTGGCCGTGAAGATGCTACCGAACAGGAAGTGATTGCGGCGGCAAAGGCGGCCCATTGTCATGAATTTATCGAAAGACTGCCTAATGGCTATCAGACCCATCTTGCCGAGGGCGGCAACACCCTGTCTGGCGGTGAAAAACAGCGGATTGCTATTGCAAGGGCAATCTTAAAGGACGCGCCTATCCTGCTTCTGGATGAATCAACGGCTTCTCTGGACGCTGACAATGAAGCAAAGATCAATCAGGCGTTAGACCGCCTGATGAAAGGGAAAACCGTTTTCGTGATTGCCCACCGTCTGAACACTATTCAGAACGCAGATCAGATTATTGTGCTGAATCAGGGACGGATTGAAGAAACGGGAACGCATGAAGAACTGTTAAGAAAGAAAGGCCATTACTACGAAATGGTGCAGGAACAGCAGAAAGCAAGAGAATGGATTGTAAAGGGGGCATAAACAGGAGCCGGTAAAGGAGGTGATACCGATGGGGCTACTTGACCTATTACTGGTTGCTGTCGGTCTATCAATGGACGCTTTCGCGGTTTCAGTATGCAAAGGTTTGAATACCAAAATGTACCCAGTAAAAACAGGGCTTGTCGCAGGGCTATATTTTGGTGGATTCCAGGCGCTTATGCCTACGCTGGGATATATCTGCGGCGGAACAATTCGCCAGTACATTGAAACGGTTTCCAAATATGTTGCACTGTTTCTTCTGTGCATAATCGGTATCAACATGATTCGAGAAAATCTAAAAGGTGAATGTAAAGAAACAAACGGAGCATTGGGTTTTACTGTTATGGTTCCGGCTGCGATTGCTACAAGTATTGACGCTTTTTCTGTCGGCATAACGCTGTCAGCCTTAAATGTAAAAATTATCCCCTCGGCAACAACTGATAGGAACCACAACATTCTTAATTGCATTTGTCGGCATATGGATTGGACACTTTTTCGGAAATCGGTTAGGAAACCGGGCCGGAATATTAGGCGGTGTGATTTTAATTCTAATCGAGGTACGGATTTTTATTATGGGCTGACAGAAAAGAATTGGAGGAATTTAAGAAATGAAAAAATTAAATGAATTGAGTGATGGCTCCTGCGGAAGGGTTGTTGCAATCAACGGGGACGCGCATTTTCAAAGCCGCGTGACCTCCATCGGCCTTACGATTGGCTGCCCTTTTGAAGTGATTCAAAATCCGAAAAAGCGGCCCGTTTTGGTGTACGCAAGGGACACGATGGTTGCCATCAACAAAACGGGATCTGACAAAATCATGGTGGAGGTGACAAAACAATGAGTGAAAAAACGATTGCCCTTTTAGGCCAGCCGAACTCCGGCAAATCAACCTTGTTTAATGGCCTGACTGGTTCCCGTCAGCACGTCGGGAACTGGCCCGGAAAAACAGTGGAGCGCAAGGATGGTTCTTTCGTTCACAAAGATACCACCTATAAAATCATTGATCTTCCGGGAACTTATAGCCTGTCTGCAAATTCGGATGAAGAAGTTGTTACACGGAATTACATAGCCAGCGGGCAGGCAGATGTTGTTTGCATATTGGCTGACGCCTCCCAGCTCAACCGCAGCCTTTTCATGCTGGCTGATTATACCGGGATTCGCGTTCCCGTGGTTCTCCTGCTGAATATGATGGATGTGGCAAAATCGCAGGGGAAGCATATTGACACCAATGGAATCGCTAAATCCCTGGGCATCCCTGTTGTGCCGCTGGTTGCTGCCGATAAAAAACAGTATGGCACATTTTTCCGTATGTTAGAAAGCATTGATAAAAATGCTTCGACTTTAGACGAAAAGCGCCTGGCGCAAATTTATCAGAATACAATCGGGGCCGCGTTTGACGAGATCAAGGCGCTGCTTCCTGCGGACGGAATCGGCATCTATTCGTCCACATGGTTGACTGCAAAGCTGATAGAACAGGACAAATTGGCGCGTTCTCTTGTGAAAGAAACCGTTGATGCAGGCACTTATACCGCGATTGAAAAGAAGCTGTCCGATGTAAAGGACGGAAACCTTTTGACAGGTGATTGCAAATTCCAGTGGATTGACAAACTTGTAAATGAGAACGTGACCAGCAAGAAGAACAAGCTGCTGCGGAGCCGGTTTGATAAGGCAGCCACAAGCAAACGCTGGGGAAAGCCTATTGCCATTGGCATGATCGTTTTAGGTCTGATCTGCTCTATGGTGATTGGCTTCCCGCTGATGGGGCTTTTCAGCGGGCTTATCAGTGCAATTTCCGTCCCTCTGGCTAACTGGCTGCTGGATATAGGCGCAGCGCCATTCCTTGTATCACTGCTCTGCAACGCCATTTTGACCGCTGTTTCTTTCGCTCTGCAAATGGCAAGCTATGTGTTCGGAATCAGCCTTGTCTTTGGCCTGATGGAAGATGTCGGCTATATGGCGCGAATCTCCTATGTATTCGATGATACTATGACAAAGCTGGGATTACAGGGCAAAGCAATTATGCCTTTCCTCGTCAGTTTCGGATGCAATATCGGCGGAATCACTGGAACAAGGGTCATTGATTCATGGGGACAGCGTGTTATGACGATTGCCCTGTCCTGGGTAGTCCCCTGCGCTTCTACCTGGGGCGTAGTTGGACTTGTCAGCGGTACGTTCTTCGGAAACGGGGCTGTTGTCGTAGTTCTGGCGTTGTTTGCCGTGGCGTTTTTGCACATCTTTATCACTTATAAGGTGTTTGGCCGGTCTTTGAACAAGGTAGAGGGGCGCACCGGCTTAATTATGGAATTGCCGCCTTACCATAAGCCTCATTGGAAAAGCCTGTTTGGTTCCGTTTTCAGCAAAATGGGAAATGTACTTAGCCGCGCACTCCGTATCATTATTTGCATTTCCGTGATCTTCTGGCTGCTTTCTTACTCGGCGGACGGAAATGTGGCGAACAGTATCATTTACAAGGTAGGAACCTTTATTGAACCTGTGACAAGCCTGTTTGGTTTACCGTGGCAACTGTTTATCGCTTTTGTCGCTTCCGCTATGGGCAAGGAGGCTTCTCTTGGCGTTATGGCTTCCCTGTTTAACACGGGAAGTATTTGGGCGGCTATTGAGCAGTCCGCTACCGTAGACACGGCGGCACTTAGTACAAGTATGCTGTCCGTCATATCCAGACCGGAAGCTCTTGCTTTCCTGTTCGCGTTTTTCTTCAATATGCCTTGCCTGATGGCCTTAACCGCAACAGCCCAGGAAACACACTCTATGAAATGGACTGTGCGAATTGCGCTCTATTATGTCCTTACAGCCTTGATTATGGCAACGATTGCGTATCACGTCGGTCTTGTCATTTTCTAAAGGAAAGGAGTTATTGTGCTAATTCAATTATTGGAGTATTTACAAAGCGGGAAAACATACAGCGTTCAGGAGTTGGCTGAACTTCTGCATAAGGACGTAGGGAGCATCCAAGTGGAACTTGAATATTTGGAGAACCAAGGATATATCCGAAAAGTGGCTTATCAAGCCGACTGCAATCATAATTGCAACGGCTGTCATGGCTGCGATCAGCCTACCCCGGCTACCCCTGATGTCAATATATGGGAAGTTATTAAACGAACCGAATAGGAGAAACAAAATGAAACTTCGTGCGTCGGGCGAGGACTATTTAGAAGCCGTACTGATGCTGCAAAAGAAAAATGGTATGGTGCGCTCTATTGACTTTGCCCGGCACATGGAGGTTTCCAAACCCAGCGTCAGCAGAACCGTAGCCATTTTGCAGGAGGGCGGCTTCCTGACAGTAGACAGCGATTATTTTCTGCATTTGACCGAGGCAGGCCAGGAAGTTGCTGAAAAAATCTATGAGTGACACCAATTCTTTACGGAACAGCTTGTAGCTGCTGGCGTCGATCAGGAAACGGCGGAACAAGAGGCTTGCCGGATGGAACACGTGATCAGCGATACGTCCTTTCAAAAGCTGAAAGAAAAGGTACAGGGAACCGATTAGCGTACATCGGTCCTGCACTACATAATGAATGATCTGCCCCCGGACGGGGAAAGAAAAAAACCGTTGGTTTGGGGCAGATGATTTTGTGCGCTCATTTTAGAAATACCATCCTTACCGGCGGTTTTGAAGAACATTTCAAGGCCGCCGTTTCTTATGCCCTCGACAAAGGAGTGACGACTACACGCTGACACGGCGGCTTTAGGAGGGAACCGCCATGAAGCACATTGACCGCCGACAAATTCAGACGATATTTCACTA
>NZ_JAJEPS010000032.1:0-16242 GCF_020686965.1 Hominiventricola filiformis
GTCACACATAAGAGATTCTCCTCCTTCCGAAAGATTGGCCCGGATGATAGCATCCATAATAGTTTGATAAAGTGGATCGTCCTGATGCGGTGCATAAGCCTGTCTGAGATTTACAAGTGGTGTCTCTGCTGTAATGTGTTTAGACAGACAGGAGAGCCACAGATATTCAGACGGGTCAAGCTGAGACAGGACGATCAGCTGAACGGGTATCATATAGTTATACATATAGTATATCCCATTAGAAACTTTTTCAAGTATTTTTGAGGAAGTAGAAGAAAATTTCTCTTGCAGATAATGAATAAGTTTTCTGGGAAAATGATGAGATACCAGAGTCAGAGTAACCTGGTTGATTGCTGAAGAATCATTCAGATAAAAAAGGAAAGGAATTTTAGTAAGCAAGTTGGGCGCTGAGACCCACGGTCCCGGCCGCGGGCAGGAAAACGAAAAATCCACAGCCCGGTCGCGGGCGAGAAAACAAGATCCCCGCAGCCCGGCCGCGGGCGGACATTAAATATGGCTTTGAGGTGAAAAATGTAACAATGAAAGAGATGATGAATTTTTCTGTTTCAGATGACGATTTGCAGAGGTTTTCGTCCGCAGATGACCTGAGACAGTTCTATACAGGACTGAGATTAAATGGATTGGAACTGATGCCCTTATCCA
Source organism: Hominiventricola filiformis (assembly GCF_020686965.1). Lineage (NCBI taxonomy): Bacteria > Bacillati > Bacillota > Clostridia > Lachnospirales > Lachnospiraceae > Hominiventricola > Hominiventricola filiformis. The sequence goes on from NZ_JAJEPS010000032.1 coordinate 664, forward strand.
AAGATACACAAGGAAAAGTGAATCCGGATATGGTAGTAGGAGTACATTTATGCTGTGCCAGTGACTGGATGAATCTTGATCGCAAAATGCTCATAGACCATTACCGGGATAATCTGGAGACGGTCCGTGAAATGGGCGCGGAATATGTGGTATTTCATGTAACTCAGGTTGACCCGGAGGAGAGTTTCACGTATAGGCTGAAACACACGGATGAAGAAGTGATCCGGGCATCTGCGGATCTGATCAATGAGCTTTTGGATGGTCAGGATTACCCATTCTGGTTTCTCATGGAAAACTTATGGTGGCCGGGATTGAATTTCCTGAATCCGGATACAACCAGGCTGCTGCTTGATCTGGTGCATTATGAAAAAAAGGGCTTTATGCTGGATACGGGACATTTCCTGCATACCAATCATGACTTGGTCAATCAGACCGAAGCAGTAGCATATCTGCACCGGATGCTGGATGCTCAAGAGGAGATGATTCCGTATATCCACGGCATACACCTGCAGCAATCACTCACTGGCGAATATGTGAAACATTGGCTCTCAGAGCGACACACGCTGTCGGATGATCCCAGTATGCAGATGTGTGAAGTGTTTACCCATATTTTCGCAATTGATAAACATCAGCCGTTCACCGATTCTGGGGTCAGAGGGCTGGTGGAACGGATCAATCCGGATTATGTGACCTATGAGTATATCACGGAGAACAGAGAGCAGCTAGAAGAATATTTGAAGATGGGAAAGCTGTAAGAGAAAATCCGAAGACCGGTGGGCGCTTCGGATTTTCTTTCGCTTATGCTGTTTTAAAACCAATAAGAAACAGGAAGATAATAATTGCCTGTAGTCCGAGATGAATGCTATTGGCTGCCAGATAGCGTCTTTCGGCAGTTAGTTTTTTGAAAAATAGTAAAAAACCTGTTAATGCTGCTAATAGGAGTAGGCTCACCCACATCTTAAATAAAATACGGAAGATGCATTTGCCGGATAGATAAGGATATCACTCAGCATTATCTGCCTGTTTAAGTCAATGGAAAGAAAGGTGAAAATGGTGATGCCGATAAGGTATTCTGCAGGATGCATTTCTCGTGGATGTTTTCTGACACGAGTGTATCCGGTGATGTGATCATAGCTGTATACAAAATATCCGATGAGCAGGAAAAGCTCAAACATTAAATAGAGGCCAAACAGCATAATTTAATTCTCCTGGGTTTCACCATCAAGTGGAACTTCTTCACCATTGACATAAAGGTGAAATTTGCGGGGCAGCTTTTCGTAAACTGCTTTGATCTGGTTATTTTCGGAGTCAGTAGTCTCAGATGTACGGGTGAACAGTGTTTCTGTCGTGACCATTTCAAAGCGGACGCCGTCTATGGCAGGACTTACAGTGCGTTTTGGTATTGCTTCATAAATAATGTAAACAATCAAAAGGATGGTAACAATGTAAGAGATTATCGTGAATATTTTTTTAAAAGTTGCCATGTGATTTTTCCTCCTTTTTATGGTAATAAAAAAGCACAGCGTGCATTCAAAACAATTAATATGTTCTGGAATGCATTCTGTGCTCATGAGCGCAAGCAGTTGGATGCGTATAGATCAGGTTCTGGCTTTGATCAAAGTGATCGTTCACAGGGTCGCAATCGCGCCGGAGTCACACCGACTACCTGATGATTCTATGGCATGATTATATCATAAGAGACAGAAAAAACAATGAGTAGTCAGATAATTAAGAATTGTTAAGAAACTCTTATTATAACTCACTTTCTGCACGGACTTCTTTTACAAGATCCATGACTGCTTCATCAGAGGTGAGGCCGGAATTTTCTGCTTCGCCAGCCATTTGAGCCTGAAGCATTTGCATGGCATATACAGCGGAATTAATTAATCTTACAGAACCATTTTCAACAACAAACGTTACTCTGTCACCACTGGAAATGCCGAGAATTTCACGTACATCCTTTGGAATAGTTACTTGTCCTTTGGACATTACCTTTGCGTTATCAATAAATGTAGTTGTTGTCATTATATGCACCTCCATTGCTTATAATAGGAAAAGTAGGGATTTTCCTACTTCTATTATATGCAGAATAAAAAATTTTATCAATATATTTATCCAACTACTTTTCCCAAAGTCCTGAAAACAGATCCAGAGGAAATTTTGATTGGTGCATATTTTTTGTTCACTGAGATCAATGAGATGCCGTCAGGAGCCTGATGATATTTTTTGACATAGGCTTCCCCATCCAAAAAGAAGATACCGATTTCACCATCTTCCAGTGTTTCCTGCTGATGCACCCAGATGATCTGCCCGTTCAGATAGAGCGGTTCCATACTATCTCCGGAAACACGAACACCAAAATCTGCATCCAGAGACACTTCATCACCCACTTCCATTTCGGAGAAACGGTCAGAGTCCAGAAACTGTCTGGTTCCTGCATGTAGTGGAAGACAGAAGTATAGTATTTTTAGAATGATATAGACCATGTTATTGAAAATTTGATATAATACATTTTTTAAGACGGGAAATGCTTAATTTTACGGCATTTCCCGTCTTTTTTGTTTCTAATTTGTTACTGGTTCAGCGTAAAAAATATTATTTTAATAGGGCAACAGTTTCCCGTAACTGTTCAATAGTCTTGTGATTATACACCCTGTTTCCCACATCCTTTGACTTATGACCCATCAGCATATCAATACATTTTCTATTGCCTTTTGCGTTGTCAAGGTTGGTTTCAAATGTGTGCCTTGCTTCATGCGGGGTCTTGTCTGCACCTATCTTTTCCATGACTTCACCCCAACACTTATAGTAATTTGCCTGACTGAACTTTTTACCCTGATAAGTGAACAGGTACTTGTTTCCTTCATCAACCAGTGCTTTCACAAATGGTTTGATGCGGTCATGTATCGGAACAATACGGCACTTTCCGGCAGCAGTCTTGATTCCACCTTCAAAGTACCAGTCCTTAATGTTTATCTGTTCAGTTTTCATCCCCAACAATTCCTGTAATCTGAACCCCGTATATATGTAGATCAGCACGGTATTGACCCAAGGGTCATCTTTTATTTTCCACAGTGCATCAACCTGTTCAGGCGTGAACGGTTCACGGGTGGTATCAGGTATTGGTGGGGCGGTGGTAATTTGTGAATACATTTTATCTATCAGGTCAATTTCAAAAGCAAAACGGTCAAGGTGACCGAACAGATTCTTGATTGACCATTGTGTTGAATACCCACATCCGCAGTTGTCAATGCAGTCTTGCATCTGATAAGATTTCAGTGATCGGTACTTCACACCGTAGTATTTTGAACAGTGCTTGAACGCTGAACGCAAAGACTGTTGATTTGATTTTCCTAACTTGGGTAATTTGATTTCAGACCAACGCTGATAGAGTACAACCAAGGTGACCTTTTCCCGGTCAATGTCCCAAGGATTGTTGTTATATTCAGCCAATAAGATGTTGGCTTTTTCTTCTGTTTCAGCGTAACCGATAGGGGTTTGTTTTGCGTGTCCCTGTTCGTCATATATGGTGACCTTGGCAAGCCACGGGCGTGAACGGTTACCCTTCAACTTGGTCACGCATCCGTAACCGTTTGGGTTTCTTCTTCCCATGTATATCATTCCTTCCTGATTGAAATTTCAAGGAATGGATGATATAATTAGGGTTGCATAGCCTATATCATCCTATTCCTTGGTATAGAGTTATAAGAACCCTGACCGCTGCAACGGTTGGGGTTCATTTTTGTTCAGTTATAATTCAATGTGTGAAGGTGCTGCAACACCTTTATTCTGTAAATCAAGAAACTTTCCATATTCCATTGCTGTTCCCCAAAAGGCAAGCATACCTTTGTCATATTCCACAACCAAATAATACTTCTTTGCACCTTTTAATTTTGATGTGTTTTTTGCCTGACCGTGATATTTTAACATGAACTTTTCTTCTTCCATTGCTGAAAATGACTTGATTCTGTTCATTGGAAGTGTGACGGTAGTTTCAGGCTTGATTCTTCTGATCTCAAACACATCATCTTTTACTTCAATTCTGCAAGGATAATCAGTCGCAAACCCTTCAATTCCTTCATAATGTCCTACTGGTATTCCTGATTCTTTCTTTTTTCCAAACATTTTTTACCTTCCTTTCATTCAGTAACCGTTGTAACTGTTGGTAACTGTTTAAGTATCTGTTATAAATACAGTATTATCAATAGGGTAACGGTTAGTAACTGTTGATAATTGATTTTCTTATATTTTGATTATGTACTAATTCTAATGTAAAAATAAAAAAGTAAAATATAGAGTATAGAAAAACAACAGTTACCAGTTACCAACAGTTACCTTTTGGAAAAGTCAACCCATATTATGCCGTTTGACTTCCTGATGATTCTTTTTTGACAGAATATTTTTCATCATCCAGTAATGTGTTAATTCGTTCAATGACTTTAATTCTGTCAACTGCATCCAGTTTAATAAATGAAGAAATCACAAATTTGGTTTCTTCATCATAAACTTGTTTTACCAGTTCAACAGATTCAGACTGTTCTTGAATATTTGAACAATCCATTAGATCACAAACTGATACACCGAGTTTTTCTGCTATGATCTTTAACTTGGATGTAGGGACATCGTTAGTCCCTGATTCAATCTTTGAAATAGTTGACCGTGCGTTGTCCGTATTCCACCCGCAAAGGTTGGCAAGTGCTTCTTGAGAAAGTCCTTTATCGTCCCGGTATTTTTTTATGTTATTACCAAGAATTTTCAGAAAATCCTTCTTTTTATCTACCACAACTGTCACCCCCTTTCTATATGTAATTTTACTATGTTAGGGATTGAAAATCAACTTTTTTTAAGTTTTTTATAAAAAATAGTTGACATTTAATCCACATTGGTTTATAGTATGAAATGTGGACGGACAATCCACAAGAAACAAAGCAAGTAGGAAGGAACGGGTGAAGCGATAGGGCTACACGCAAGTGACATGGTGGTCAGGCTGCCGGATAGCAGACAGAGCGTGTGAAGAATAAACAATGACCCGTCAAAGTAGTTGAAGAAAACAGGAACGGAACAGGTGAGTTCAAACAGGTTGGAAAATCTTGCCTGAAAGATTTCACACATGGTATGAGTGCAGAAGCAGTTACGCAGTATATGAGCCTATTTGATACTTTGATTGAAGGTGAAACACCTGAACCCGGATGCAGTTATCAGCGGTATGTTAATACAAAAGAATATCTTTCTTATGTGGCTGAAACAATCCGTCATTTTGGTTACACAAGAGCATCTGATGAAGGTATCAGCACCGCAACAAGGGCATTAGATTTTTATGATGCAGCACATGGGCGGGCAATAACAAAAGAATACTTACAGGATTTACTTGATAAGATGCGGTCAGTGAACTTTGACATTGACAGTGATTTGACAGTAAAACTTGTGTCAGATGCCCTTGATTGGGTGTCTGAACAGGAAGAAAACAGCAATTACATTCATAACTTAAAAACGGCTTGTAGTCTTGAATATGTCAAAGGGAATTTTGGCTTGTACGCTTCATTATTTCCGGCGTATGACAGGGGGTTAGAACGAACCGCAAAGAGAAAAGCAGTTCTTGACATAGAACAGTCATCAGAATATGTCGGTGAAATTTCTGACAGAATCACAGTAAAAGTTCAGTCTGTAAAGTGTGTAACAAGTTGGGAAACTGATTTCGGTGTCACCCACATATACAAGATCATAGGTGCAGATGGAAATGTTTATACATGGAAAACTGGAAAGTATATTGATGATACTGTTGATGAAATGTCAATCACTGGTACAGTAAAAGCACATACAGAGTTTAGAGGTATAAAACAGACTGAATTAACAAGATGCCGGGTCGCTGCCTGAAAGCACCCGGCAATGAAAGAAGGTGATGAAGTGAAGAAAATAGTTGCAGCATGGATTGAACAGATTCTTGAATTTCCAACCAAACTTGAATACCTTGCGTATATGGAAAGCCTGAAAAAAGGTAAACCGCAGAAGTTCAAGGAAACATCCTTTGAACAGTTGGAATCAGGTGTTGTAAGAATAACTATCAGGAAAGAACAACCAATCAAAATCTTCTGAATAACAGAAAGCGGAAATATAACCGTTTCCATACTTTGCACACATTCCTGTATCTTCATAAGGTGCTGCCTTACTGTCATCAGTAAAACCATGATCTGCAACATAGGTATCACATTCACCTGTGGTTGCATTTGCATAGTGATTGATTCCATCAATCCACCACCAAATGTTGCCCCAAAAGTTTTCCTCACCACGGTATGACACAATCTGAATACCGTTAGCATTGACAACTGAACCTGATGCATTACCAAGCATCAATTTTTTCTCTTAATAAATTACCTTTAATCATCTTATTTTTCACCTTCCTTTTCATCATCAGGAAACGCATTGTTATTGTACTGTTACCGGGTGAGTTCAACGGAAACACCGCCCTTCCTGTTGGTGATTATTGTTGGAATCAGAATGGTACTGGTTGGCGTGTCGCTATATTGGGTGCTTCTTGGCATAGTGGCTTGTATGCCGGTGCTTTCTATTGGTATCTGTATGATGCTTCTTCTGCTCGTTATCGGAGTATCGGCGGTCGGTTGGTGTATCGAAAAAAGGTTGCAGCATAGCAGCATGACAGCATAACCACACTTTTTAGGTAATCAGGATGCTAAAGATGACGATTTTCAAGCAGAAAGACGATAAAAAGACAAAAAACCAATGTCACTAAATTAGGTGCTAATTGGAATAATGGCTTGAATACCAGTGCTTTCTATTGGAATCTGAATAATGCTTCTTCTAATCGTAATCGGAATATCAGCAGTCAGTTAGTAAATGCACAAATATCACTTGAAACACCTCGTCAGAAATGGCGGGGTGTTCTTATAAATCAATGTACTGAAAACTGATTACCGTGCCACTTGGCAAAACATCAAAATACATGGGCTGTATTAGTAGACCGTCACCTGACGGGTTGAAAGTTCGGTTCAGTGCATACAGAAGGGAACAGACAAGCGTGAAAAGGTATGGCAATCTTTATGAAAAAATCTGTTCAATGGATAACCTGTATCTTGCGTTTCAACACGCAAAGAAAGGCAAAGGATGGTACAAGGAAGTTCAGCAGATTGAGAAAAGACCATACTACTATTTGGCGGGTCTGCAATGGATGCTTCAAAACCATTTATACAAAACTTCGGAATATGCCACTTTTACGAAAAAGGACGGCAAGAAGGAACGGGAAATATACAAACTTCCATTCTTCCCTGACAGAATTGCACAATGGGCGGTTTTACAGGTGATTGAACCGCAGTTATTAGCGTATTTCACTGATGATACATACAGTGCAATACCAAACAAGGGTATTCATGCAGCATACAAGAAGTTACGGTTGGCGGTTGATACCGTGCCGGAAGAAATGATCTATTGCTTGAAAATAGACTGCAAGAAATTTTACCCTTCCATTGACCATGAAACACTAAAACAGAAGTTCAGACGGAAGTACAAAGACCCTGAACTGCTTGAACTGATTGATGAAGTAATTGATTCAATCAGCACTTGTCCGGCAACGGATGAAAACATTGAATTTTATCGGTCTTGTGGTAATGAAATCAAGATAGTGAAGATAAACGACAAGGACTTCATTGAAGGTGTCGGTATTCCAATAGGGAATTACTTTTCACAGTATGACGGCAATTTCTTCCTATCAGGTTTTGACCACTGGATAAAAGAAGTTAAGCGGGTAAAGCACTATTACCGTTATATGGATGATATTTGTATTTTTGCAAGAACCAAAGAAGAACTGCATCAGTTACTTGCAGAAATCAATGAATACTTCATACAGAATTTGAAATTAAGAATAAAAGGGAACTATCAGATATTCCCTTCATTCATCCGGGGTATTGATTTTGTTGGGTACAGGATATTTTTGAACAGTACCCTGTTGAGAAAATCCACCTGTCAGGAAATGAAGCGGAAGATGACCAACATCAGGAAGAAAGTTGAAAACGGTCAGGAAATGAACTATTCAGAATGGTGTTCAATCAATTCTTATAAGGGTTGGTTGAAACATTGTGACAGTTCCCATTTATCAGATAAATATATTGTGCCTATTCAGCAATACGCTGATGATTATTATACAAACCATATCAAGGCAAAGAAAAAGAAGAAAGGCGGTAAAAAGCATGAAAGAGTACGGAAAAGTACGCAGTACAAAGCAGCCTGAACAGAAAGTCATTGATGACTATTCAGTTTGGGTTGCTGCAAACATCACCCCGGTCACAGAAGCCGGGACAGATGAACAGCCGGGGTTCACTGGTTATGAATATGACCTGACCCAGTACACCAAGGATGAATACATCAAAATGATTGATGACAGAAACGCATCTTTGGAAGATCAGATGACACAGGCACAGGAAGCCATGTGTGAAATCTATGAAATGATGGCATAAGGAAGGGGTGAGAATATGGCAAACATTTATGCAGCACTTATCATCAAGGGTAAGAAGTCAATCAATGATGTTCCTGACAAGATCAGGAATGAAGTCAAACAGGTGCTTATTGATGAAGGACACCCGGAACTGGCAGAAGGTGGTAACTGATGTTGTTTCAGTTCATCATAAAAATTTTATTCAGAAAGGATGTGGAATCTATGGCAGTGATCTATGCAACCCTTATCATTAAGGGCAAGAAAACCTTTGCTGATGTACCTGAGAAAATCAAGGACAAAGTGAAGGAAGTTCTGATTGACCTTGATTGCCCTGAATTAGCAGAGTAATCAACAGACAAGGAAATTATCACAGAAACAAAAACAACCGCTATATGACCATTATATGAGGTCACAAGCGGTTGTTTTTATGTTCAGAAAGGACAGAGAAAATGAAACAGACTATTTGCAGTGTATTAGGTGTGATTGGTTCAGCAATCGCATCTTTTTTTGGTGGTTGGGATGCGGGACTTGCAACCCTTCTGATTTTCATGGGACTTGATTATATTTCAGGTCTGATTGTTGCGGGGGTATTCAAGAACAGTCCCAAGACAGACACAGGTTCACTTGAAAGTAAGGCGGGGTGGAAAGGTCTTTGCAGAAAGTGCATGACCCTGATTTTTGTACTGGTTGCATACCGCCTTGATCTTGTCATTGGCACAAATTATATCAGGGATGCAGTGATTATTGCGTTCATTGCCAATGAAACAATTTCCCTTGTGGAAAATGCGGGTCTTATGGGGTTACCACTCCCGGCAGTTATCACCAAGGCTATTGATATTTTACAGAAAAAGACAGAAAGTGAGGGCAAATAATATGATGAAGGGTATGGATATTTCAAAGTGGCAAGGTGCAGTTGACTTTGCCAAGGTTGCAGCAAGTGGGATTCAGTTTGTAATCATTCGTGAAGGTTATCGTCAGGCAGTAGATGGCAAGTTCTTTGAATATGTCAACGGATGCCGTGCCAATAATATTCCAGTCAAAGGTGTATATCATTTCAGTTATGCACTCAACGCAGATCAGGCAAGGAATGAAGCAGCATTTTGTATTACACAGGTTGAGAAAGCCGGACTTGGTAAGGACACAGTGATTTTCTATGATTTTGAATATGACACTGTAAAACAGGCAAAGGAAAAGGGTGTCAACCTTGGTAAGAATGAATGTGTTGCTTTCACAAAGGCATTTTGTGAGTATGTGACCAGTCACGGGTACAAGGCGGGTATTTATTCCAATATTGACTATCACAAGAATATGTATACTGATGAACTGATTTCACAGTATATTTACTGGTTGGCTGATTATACTGGTGATCCTGATTATCCTTGTATGTTCCATCAGTACACAAGCAAGGGTTCTGTTGATGGTATTGCCGGAAATGTAGACCTTGATTATTTCTATGGTGATACTGCACAGCCTGAATCACCTAAGAAGTCGGTAGATGAAGTCGCACAGGATGTTGTCAACGGCAAGTATGGCAATGGTGCTGATCGTAAAGCAGCACTTGAAGCAGCCGGGTACAACTATGATGAGGTTCAGGCAAAGGTCAATGAGATTTTAGGGGGAGACACTACACCAAAGAAATCTGTTGATGAAATTGCACAGGAAGTCATCAATGGTGCTTGGGGTAACGGTCAGGACAGAAAGAACCGCATTGAACAGGCGGGTTATGATTACACCGCAGTTCAGAACAAGGTCAATGAACTTTGCGGAACACCTAAGAAATCCATTGATGAAATTGCAAGGGCAGTCATCCGTGGTGAGTATGGAAACGGTGCTGATCGTAAGAACAGAATCACCGCAGAAGGTTATGATTATGCAGCAGTACAGGCAAGGGTCAATGATCTGATGTAATCTGTTACTAATTTGTTACTAAATAGCGGGATTTTGTGAGATTTGCGGAGATATTCAAAACTGAACTTTTCAGCAAATACGGGCAAAAAGCGGGGTGTTATATCAATGAAATTTATGATATAATGTACATTAAGTAGGAGGTGTAAGTATGAAAGCACATAAATATTGGTCAATCGGAGCAGTTATTACAATGTTTGGGACTTTTTATACCGGATATAGAGGGTTAAAAGAAGCGCATAAATATTTTGCGTTTGGTTCTTTGATATGCATGATCATGTCAGTTTATACAGGACACAAAATGATTTCGGGAAAGAAGAAAGCAAAAAAACAGGCGGAAGCAAAAGAAGCGGAGGAATAATACATGTTAGAAGTAGGAACAAAGGCGCCAGATTTTGCATTGCCGGATCAGAATGGAGAAATACATAAGTTAAGCGATTATGCAGGTAAAAAGGTAATTTTATATTTTTACCCAAAGGATAACACAGCAGGCTGCACGAAACAGGCATGTGGTTTTTCAGATCGCTATCCTCAGTTTACTGAAAAAGGTGCGGTTATTCTTGGTGTAAGTAAAGATTCCGTAGCATCCCACAAGAAATTTGAGGAAAAATACGGACTGGTATTTACGCTTTTAGCTGATCCGGAACGTAAAGTGATTGAAGCATATGATGTCTGGAAAGAAAAGAAAAACTATGGAAAAGTTTCTATGGGGGTGGTAAGAACCACATATCTTATTGATGAACATGGAGTCATTATCAAAGCCAACGATAAAGTTAAGGCAGCAGATGATCCTGAAAATATGCTTAAGGAATTAGCTTGATGAAGATTATATTATCACCTGCCAAAAAGATGATTAGAGATATTGACAGTATAGAGCCAGTTGGATTGCCGGAGTTTATTGATCAGACAACAGAAATATTAAACTGGTTGAAAGATAAGTCAAAAGAGGAACTGAAGACTATCTGGAAATGTAATGACAAAATCGCAGAACAGAATTTTCATAGACTAGAAAATATGAACCTTTACCAGATGCTTACACCGGCTGTACTGTCATATGATGGAATAGCATTTCAGTATATGGGTCCAACCGTGTTTGAAGATGGGCAGTTTGCGTATATTCAAAGCCATTTGAGAATACTATCGGCATTTTATGGTGTTCTGAAACCGATGGACGGAGTGACTCCTTATCGTTTGGAAATGCAGGCGAAAGTTGCAATAGGAGATGACAAAAATCTGTATGAGTATTGGGGAAACTTATTATACCGTGCAGTAATCGATGACAGCAGGATTATCATCAACTTGGCTTCAAAAGAATATTCTAAATGTATAGAAAAATATCTGACACCACAGGACAGATATATTACGGTGACATTTTGTGAGTTAGCTGGAGATAAGCTGGTAACAAAAGGTACCTATGCGAAGATGGCTCGTGGCGAAATGGTCAGATTCATGGCAGAAAATGAGATTGAGAATCCGGTGGAAATTCAGAAATTTGACAGACTTGGTTATTCGTTCCGGTCTGATTTATCATCCGATTCAGAATTTGTTTTTGAACGCAAAGCAGAATAGGGTTATAGAAGATAGAGATTAGTTGGGATATTATCATAAAAAGAATGATATGTGGACGCTTGAAAGGATACGGGAATAAAAAATATGGTATTATATAAAATGGATGACCAGATCATAAACGAGGGGACTGATTTTCGAGGCAGCAGGTGAATGTGGCTGCAGAGAATGATAAGTCAGAGTATAGCTTATAAACCGGTTTATTGGGATTTGGCGAACCAAAGAAGTTTTAGAAGATGCAGAATGCATTTTAACGTGAGCAGATAACTATACAAAAACAGGAGGATTAAATTATGGAGCATGTAGAAAAATTCTTAAAAGAGGCACAGACATACTATCTTGCAACAATGGAAGGTGACCAGCCAAGAGTTCGGCCTTTCGGAACGATACATATTTTTGAGGGGAAACTCTATATTCAGACGGGCAAGAAGAAAGATGTATCCAAGCAGCTTCACAGGAATCCTAAAGCAGAAATCTGTGCATTTAAGAACGGAGAATGGTTGCGAGTTTCCGGAGAACTGGTAGAGGATGATCGTACAGAAGCACGTCAATCCATGTTGGATGCATATCCGTCTCTTCAGAAAATGTATTCAGCAGATGACGGAAATACAGAAGTCTTCTATTTTAAAGATGCCACTGCTGTATTTTCTTCATTTGCACATGAACCGGAAGTGGAGCATTTTTAAATTGTTTTGTTCGGGAAATATTTATAGTGAGAAAACGAGAAGTCCGAACTTTAAGCATAAGCCAAGTGGAGGGAGTATGTCATAATGACATTTATGTATTACTGTTTCATTATCAGTTCCACCAATCCCTGTAGATAGAAATCAGCCATCTTTGCTATTGGATTCTGGTCATCTGAGCAGGAACAGTGAGCATCTGTAGGGAACCCGGCAAAGTTCAAAATCTGTTTTCCAGCCGGAATGATCTCATCCGGAGATAATAGTCCCCAGTCCAGTTGATCCATCAGGTGGGCATAGAGAGAGGTGTAGGTTACCAAGGTATCATTGTGGCAGAGCTGAGACAGATGATCTTCAAATTCTGCACGTACAAATGGTGAGAGCTTCTTTTCTTTTTCGGATAATTTCTGTAAGTAAGTACTCCATAAGCTATCTTCTGTGATGCCAAAACGATCCATACGATTTAATATATTATGCTGGAAGGCAGGATTGAGCCCGGACTGACGGTCAAGAGCTTCCTTCACAGCTTTTTTTACTGTTCTTCCGATATATTCCCCTAATTTGCAATGTTTTCCAGCATTAGTCAGATAGGTAGAGGACAATGGATTTGCTATCAGGATTGTTCCATCTGTTCCGGAGCCGGTGGCGATGCCACTGGAGTAACGGCTAGGTGCGAGCAGTTCCTGGATTGCCGCAGTCTTAGCTTCTGTACAAGTGACCAGCGCCCGTGCCAGAGCGCCTGGGGAAAGTGCTGCATCTATATGAAGGATGATATTGATGGTTCCTGGTTTTGTTGGTTCAGAGATACCGGATTTTTCATGCCAGGCAGCCGGATCACCTACTCGGCTGGCATTGACACGGATGCCACCGGTAACAATGGCGGTTACAGAAAAATCTTCATAGTTCATGGTCGTGATGGAAACGTTATGCATGCTGGCAGCAGTGGCAAGTCCGGTACAGTGTTTTGGATCAAGCCCTAAGTCTTCCAATGCCAGGAGCCTCATATGTTCTTCGTAAGTATCAGCCCTGAGTTCACAGGACATACCGGCGCCCGGATTGCAATCGTTATTGAAAACTGCCTGCAGATCAGTACGGAAACCGCCACCAATGGGACCAGTACTTAAAACATCCCGTGGTCCGGCAAAACAAAGAACCAGAGACTTCTTATAATGATGAAGTGTATCGCCACCGGGCAGTTCCATAAGTTTCATGATGAGATCCCTCCAAGTATATTATCCTGTTCTTATCATAGAGCCGGAATGTAGAGAACGCAAGAAAAAGAGGGTGGGAATATAGAAAATTTCGGATGAATTTTACTACATCGTACGATGACGTGACTTGGTTTACTTCAGAGGAATGAGTCAATATAAGGGGACTCAGAATTAAAAGTGAAAATTCACTTTTTTCAGTGAAAATTCACTTTTTTCACTTTTTAAAGAGTGAAAAATAGGCTATACTTAATGAGTTCATTGCAGGATTCGATTACCTATAAGGGAAAGAGAGTTGTATTTAAGAATATGGCATTATATGCACTGGGAGATATGCACTTGTCATTTATGGCTCATAAGCCGATGGATAAGTTTGGAAAAGTCTGGAAGAATCATGAAGAAAAAATAGAGCAGAATTGTAATAGGATCATTCAAAGCGGGGATACGTTTGTGATTACCGGTGATCATTCCTGGGGAAGAAAACTGGCTGATGCAAAACCTGATCTGGAGTTCATAGCTAATCTTCCGGGAGAGAAAATATTGCTGCGTGGAAATCATGATATGTTTTGGAATGCCAAAAAGACGGCTTTGTTAAACGAGCAATACGAACCGCGGTTACATTTCCTGCAGAATAATTATTATTGCTATCACGATTATGCGCTTGTAGGAACCAAGGGCTACACGTTCGAAGGACCATTTCTCATAAATGCAAAAGGGCAGATTATCAGCTGGAATCCGGATGATGAAAAACAGGCGCAAAAATTAGTGCAGCGAGAAGCAGAAAGACTAAGAACGTCTTTTGAAGCTGCGAAAAATGCCGGGTTTAAAAAATATATCATGTTTCTTCATTATCCACCTACCAATATTATGGAAATAGAAAGCGTATTTACACAGATGGCAGAGGAGTATGGGGCAGAGCATGTTGTATATTCTCACTGCCATGGAAAACTACGTTATGCCGACAGTATCCGTGGCATGCATCATGGGATCTGTTATCATTTGGTATCAGGAGATTATCTGAATTTTACACCGGAAAAGATTGTTGATTAGAAGGGAAAAATTATGTTTTTCATGATGGGAATTACAGATGGGAGAAAAGACCTGGATTTTTCACAGCAGATGATTTGTAATGTCTGTGGAAGATATGGCAGGTATCAGGTGTTCATGACATATACCGTTTTATCTCTATTTTTTATTCCATGCTTTAAATGGAATAAACACTATTATGTGACAACAAGTTGTTGTGGCTCTATGTACGAATTGGATTCAGAAATTGGAAAAGAAATCGAACGCGGATCTTCAGTGGAAATACGGCCGGAATATCTACGGAGAGTCGATCAGGGACGTTATTCATACCGTCATTGCAGTCATTGTGGATATGAAACAACCGAAAACTTTGATTACTGCCCCAAATGTGGCAATCGTTTTTAAATCCGTTTTTTTGGGAGAAAGAAGCGAAATCACTATCATGGCGCTATTGTATTAGAAAATCGGAATTGCTTACTAAGGTAAAAGTCAATAAGCCGGTGACAGCAGAAGAAAAAGTACTTGTCGAGGCAGAAAACTGTATGAAAGAGCCAGATAAAGAAGCAGTGAAAGAATCTGCTGCAGAAGAAGCAGCTGCCAAAAGGAAACCTGTTAAAAAGACTAGAAAAGCAGGCATTGCGAAAGCTGCAAAGAATGTAATAAAAAGAAAATAAGAGTCTGTGGAACTTTTTCTGTAAAATAATCTAGGCAAGGTCCTTCTATGATAAAATAATTATCATTAGGAGGGCCT
>NZ_JAJEPS010000033.1:0-14573 GCF_020686965.1 Hominiventricola filiformis
TTACCGGCTTGCTAAAGCCGGGTTCCCAAAATGCCCGCACACCGCCTTTGGATGAAAAGCGGCGCTTCTGGACGCGCGATAGATTTCCAGCATCCTGCCATACACCAAAACGAAAATGATAATTCCCATCGCCTTCATCGTGAAGCCAATGAGCGCAGACTGCAGCCACAGCCCCAAAAGTGGCCCCAAGTCCATCGCCTCCAGCGAGGTTTCCAGTTCGGCAAGCATATCCGCCGAAACATCGGTAGAGCCTTGAATCAGCCCGCCTGCCTGCGCGATAACGCTCTGCGACACATCGAACACGGCCATGACGATATTGAATGTATTTGACAGGATCAGGATTGCACAGGCCGTTTTGAACATCCATTTATAAAGGTTCGCAACGTCAACCTCGTGCATATTGTTTTTTTCCAAAAGCATCTGTATGAGCTCATAAGTGGCAACAAAGGTCAGCACCATTCCGGCAATCGGCAGGATCACCGTTTCGGAAAGCTGTCGGATCAGGGAGAAAACCCCGGCGTGCCACGCCGCCGGGGTAGTCCCTACCTGTGCCGCAATCTCTCCGACTTGGGCATTGACGGTATCAAAAAGACCTTCGAGGTTCCCCATGATGCCGCCAATCAGAAGCTCTTTGAGCCAGTTTGTGAGCCAGTCGGTGAGAAAATCCATAAGCGCCTACCTTAAAATAGGCCAGACAGCAGAGGGATCAGCGTGGTGCCAATGACGATGATGCCGCCGCCCGCCATGAGCTGTTTCATACCAAAATAGGTGTAAAACTCTGCTCGATGGCGGGCGGCGGCGTGTCAAGAAATTTATGGAATTTTTTTAGAACCGCCCCGGCGGGAACAAGTCAGGCCGTGACCTGTTCCACCTCCGGGATGGGTTTGAGATTAAAATGAATTTCAATAGAAATGTGTCGTGTCTTATCGCTGTCGATGTGTTCATGGACAACGATTTCTTTAATCAGACGGTTGAGGGTGGCAGCGTCCAGCTCCGTGATGTCGGCGTATTCCTGAATGGCGTCCACCCATTGCTTGGCGTCCACGGCAAGGCGGATTTCATCAGCCAGCTTCCTGCGCCCCTGTTCAACCCGTTCCTTTAGTTCAGCCTGTTCCTTCTGCGTCTTATCCAGCATGAGATTGAAGTTTGCTTCGCTGATACGTCCGGCAACCATGTCCTCATAGAGCCGCAGCACCATTTTTTCCAGTACCTCAATCCGTTCCTCGTGCTTCGTCAGGGAACGCTCCAACGCTTCCCGCTGGCCTTTCTGCTCGGCTTCACAGGTGTTGGTAAGCCGTCCGGCAACAGCTTCCCCGTCCATCAGGGCGGCCTTCGCACATTCCCGGATTTTGTTCAGCACAAGGCGGTAAAGGGTTTCGTACTCCACACGGTGCTGGGTACAGTGCTGTTTCCCATAGGCATTATAGGTCTTACAGGAATAAATCTGCTTCGGGTGCTTGTCGTTGGTGTAGCGGATAGTCAGTGATTTCCCACACTCGCCACATTTGAGAAGCCCCGCAAACAGGCTGATTTCCCCGGTCTGGCGGGAACGCTGCCGGGATTTCAGCTTGTCCTGCACGATGTCAAAGCTCTTGCGGTCAACAATCGGCTCATGCCGTTCCTCCACCACAATCCAGTCCTGCGGCTTTTTTTCCCCGATGGTGCCGATTTTGAAGCGGTAGTCCTTCTTCTGGGAAGCGATAGCCCCGGTATAGACGGGATTCATCAGGATGTCCTTGATTACCGAAAAATCCCACATATACCGCCCGTTTACCGGGTCTTTCTTTTCCCATTTAGTGCGGACATTGCGGAAGCCCCGTTCCCGGTTCCACCATGTAGGGCAAGGCACCTTCTGTTCTTCCAGCCTGCGCCGGATAAAGTTCGGGCCGTGTCCTTCCAGCGCCCAGCGGAAGATTTGCCGGACAATGGGGGCGGTTTCCTCGTCCACCAGCAGATGGTTTTTGTCCTCCGGGTCTTTCTGATACCCGAAAGGGGCGATACAGCCGGTAAACTGGCCTTGCTGGGCTTTCAGAAGGTAAGAGGAATGTACCTTCTTGGAAATATCCTTGCTGTACATCTCGTTGAGGATGTTCTTGAACGGCGCAATGTCGTTATTCTCCCGCATGGTGTCGATACCGTCATTCATGGCGATATAGCGGACGCCGTGGCGGGGAAAGAAGTCCTCAATGAGTGTGCCGGTCTGCAAATAATTTCTGCCCAACCTCGATAAATCTTTCGTTATGACAAGGTTTATCTGCCTGCGCTCGATGGCTTTGAGCATCCGTTTCAGGTCGGGGCGCTCCATGTTCAGCCCCGTGTAGCCATCGTCCTGATAGACTGCCACAACCTCCCATCCCTGCTTTTCGCAGTATTTTTCCAGCATATCCCGCTGGTTGGCAATACTGGCGCTCTCCCCGTCAAGGTCATCGTCTTTGGAAAGCCTGCAATAGATGGCTGCCCGGAAGCTGCCTGCCAGTATTGCGTCCATGTCTGTATATTCATATCCGTTCATCATAACCGTTTACCCGCACAATCCAGACGGAACACGGTTCTTCTGAACCTCATCCTTATTATACTCTAAATCTTGTGTTTTCGCAAGATTTTCTTTGCTGGTATTCTGCCCATATTTTTGGGCAATCAGGCTCACAAAGACGTCTGTGGCGTCCAGTTCGCCGTCAAAAACTGTGGTAACATGAATCTCTGTTTTCGTTTTTGCCATAGGCAGTTATCCTCCATAATAGAATAAGCCAGACAAGGAGAAGGTCGGCAACGAAGTCCGGCAACGGGCTTCAAAAAACCTGAAAACTATCTCTGTCTGGCAGTTTGGCTCTTATTTTTATTTTCTTTTATTTTTCTGTTGTTTTGGTTGCTGATAAGGGGAAAAGCCCGCAGTTACGGGGGGTTTCCCGGCAACCGGCTCGGCAACGGGAGTGCAACAGGGTCGGCAACCGGCTGCATTTTTCAGAAGGGAAGCTCCATCTGTTCCGTGACTTCCTCAAATCCTTCCGGGATTTTTTCAGCTCCGTTGCTGATGTCCGTTGCTTTCGTTTCACGCTCCCAGCCCTTTTGCCTGCCGTATTCCGGGAACACACGGGGGTTGGAAAAGTAATTCCAGCCCGTCACGCAATGGTTCATGATGTCGTTGACTTCCCGGATTTCCCATTGCTTCGGCTCGTCAAAGGGGTGGTTCAGGGCTTCCTTGAAAAGCTGCTTGGAACACACCATGCCGCCGGTATAGCGGTCAAGGTATGCCTGTATCATCCCGGCCTTGGTGTCCTCCGGCATGAAATCCCGCTGGTGTTCTTTGAGATAGCGCACCATTTCCGGGCTGAAAGACAGCTTAAAATCCCCGCTGCGGTAAACCGTCATGGCTTCTGCCCAGACCTGTGCAAGATAGGCTCTGGAAGCGGCTTCGTCCTCCAAAATGTGAACCTCGGCCTGTTCCGGGTACACCATGACCGGCAGGAAGCGCCGGTTGCCGGAACGGTCAAGGGGCAGGAAGTCAAGGGCATTGGAAGTGCCGCCGAACACACATTGCCGCAGCCTGTCCTCCGGGTGGGTTTCGTATGGGATTTTATAGACCTCCTTCTGTCGGCTTAAAAATGACTTGATTTCCTCAATGCTCTTGGCATTGGCGGTGGCAATCATCTCCGACATCTCGATAATCCAGTGGCCTTGCAGCTTGCGGTACACGTTATCATCATCCAGCTTCCGCAAATCATCGGAAAACCACTCGTCTTTTACTGCCAGCAGCCGGAAAAAGGTGGATTTCCCGGCTCCCTGACCGCCCACCAGACAGAGCATGACTTCAAATTTACAGCCGGGGCAAAATGCCCGGTGGATGGCTCCCAGCAGGAACAGCCGCAGGGCTTCATAGGTGTACTGGTCGGTGTCGGCTCCCAGAAAGTGGCGCAGGCAATAGCGGATACGCTCCTGCCCATCCCATGAAAGGCCGTTCAGGTAGTCCCGGACGGGGTGGTAGCCGTTTTCATTGGCAACAATCCCGATGGCGGCGGTAATCTTTTTCTCACTGGTAAGCCCATAGGTTTCTTCCAGATACAGGAGCAGATAGTTCATATCCGTGTCCGTGATGGCGGTGCCGATGCGGTGGTAGCCGATGGGCTTTACAATGTCCACTCGCTCGGTCAGCAGATTTTTTGCGATTGCCCCGGAAAGCAGCGGGTCATTCTGAAAGACGGTCAGGCAGTTGCGGATACTGTTGCGGACGCTGCCTTTCTCGGTGCTTTCCAGCATGGCCTTTACTTCCTCAATGCTCCGGGGCGGGGCTGCTTCTTGTATGGTCTGTTCTGCGGCCTGCCGTATCTTGGGCGGCAAGCTCTGCCATTCGTCTTTCAAGATTGCTCACTTCCTTTCCATAGTCAACGATAAGGACTGCCCGTTCCTCCATATCCGGGGAGAGCAGCACATCCAGCAGATATTCCACATGGGATTGCTTCTGCAAGGCTTCCACAAAAAGCGGGTGCCATGCTTCTTCCGGCATCTTAGGGGCATAGTCCCGTTTCCAGCGGCGCAGAAGATGGTAATAATCGGACAGCACCCGGAAGCAGTAACGCTCCATGCGGCAAAACCGCTGTTCCGGGGTTTCCTGCCGGGGTTTGGGTTTTCTCCTGCCGGGTGGTTCCCTGTCCTCATAGGGGATGGAGAACTCCTGCGCCAGCATGAGGGCGGCTTCCTTCGGACTGACAGCTTCCAGACGGGAAACAAAGTCAATCACATCCCCGTCTGCCTGACAGCCGAAACAGTGAAAGCGCCGGTCAACCTTCATGCTGGGGTTTTTATCAGCATGGAAGGGGCAGACACACATCCCGTTTCGTCCCACCCGGATTCCAAAATGCTCCGCAGCCTGCCGGGTGGTAACAGACTGCTTGACAGCTTTAAATACATTCAAATAAATCCTCCTGAAAATAAGAAAAGCGCCTGTCATTCTCGAAAAAGAAAATAGCAAGCGCCTATTAAAGTTCCATATCCTGTTTTTTCTCTGTGCGGGGCTGCTTCCGTTTCTCGGCCTGTTCTTCCCGGATACGCTGCGTCCGGCCTTTGACTGCCTGCTGGATGGACGGTTTCTTTCCCGGCTCGGCGGTCTGGCGGTACTGTTCAGACGGAAGAACCTGATTGAGCCAGTGACGCACATCCCGGAGAATCTTCACATCCTCCTGTAATGCGGACAACCGTTCCTTATATCCGGCAACTTCTCCGGCAAGCTGTGTCTGTTCCTCATTCAGCTTTTTAATGCTGTACTTCTTCTCCTTCAAATGCACCTTGAAATAACGGATAGCGGCATTATAGGCGTCCAGCTCGTCCCGATGGGCGGCGGCAAACTGTTCCCGTGGCTTCTTAAACCGGATGGCAGCATACTCCACATGAACCGGCTTATGGGCTTCAAAGTTGGCGATATGGGAAAGCAGGGTGTTGATTTCTTTCATACGCTGTTCTTTCGGCTTCATCTCTGCCCGGATGGAAACGGCCTGCCCGCTGACGGTATCCAGATAAGCGTCCAAACTCTGCACAGTGGACAGCTCCTTTTCCCGCAGATAGCGGATAGCTTCCATAACCTTGTTGAAATCGGCAACGCTGCCTGTAAGCTGGCCTTTGCTTGTCCAGCCTGTACGTTCCTCCCGGCGCAAATCCAGATATTTCCCCAGCAGCTCCGGCAGGGTGGGTTCCTTCGATTCCTGCAAGGCTTCCAGCAGGGCGGCTTTTTTCTCCTTCAGGTCTGCAATCCAGCCTTTCAGGTGGCGTACCATCTGCCGGATAGATTGCATAAGGGAATTGGCGGCTTTGATGTCCCGGTTCAAGTTGCCGATGTTGGTCTGTATCCCTCGTTTCTCCATCTGGCTGACTGCTGGCCCCATATGGACGGTGGGGATTTTATCAAGCCCCTGCCGTTCATAGGAACGAAGGTCAAGGCGCTCCGGGCGTCCGTTGGCTTCCAGATAGCGGTTAGCGGTAGCCGCCCAGCCCTGCCGCCAGATCTCTCCGTACTTCTGGTCGTTCCAGTCCACGGTATCCTCCTTGTGGCTTTTCCAGCTCCCGGACGGGAGCCGGATACGCTCGCCGTTCTCGTCAAGGTCATAAACCTTCCGGCTCTTGGGAAGCCATTTCCCGTTTTCGTCCATTGCCCGCATGGTCAGCAGGATGTGGGCGTGGGGATTCCCATTCCCTTTGTCGTGGATGGCAAAATCGGCAATCATGCCTTTAGAAACAAAAAACTCCCGGCAGTAGTCCCGGATAAGGTCGGCGTGCTGTTCCGGGGGGATTTCCCTCGGTATGGCAAGCACGATTCTCCGGGCAAGCTGGGAGTTCCATTGCTTCTCGATAGCTTCGGCGGCGTTCCACAAAGTATTGCGGTCTGCATACGCTGGTGGGGCGTGGGGCGGCAGCATGATTTCTGTATGGACAATCTCGCTTTTATGGGAATAGTATTTCTGCTTCTGGTCGTACTCGGAAAACAGCCGTTCCCCACTCTGGTAGGCGGCAGACGCAACGGCTGACTGGTGGTTGCTGCGCTGGATTATTTTTATATCATGGTGTGGACAGGGCATAGCGTTCCTCCTTCCTGTGGTTGATTTTGGGCAAAAGAAAAGCAGGAAACCGTTTCTGATTTCCTGCTTAGTGGTGTCGCTGGTAGGCGATTAGTATTCAGTTTTGAAGGTTCGGGTCAGGTTGGCTCGATGATGGAAAGCTGTCTAATAGCTTAAAAGTTTTTGTTCGCAAATTTACTTGTAATTCCAGTTTCTGTTTTATAAAATCCAAAAATCAGAAAAATAATTCCAACAACTACTCCTGCAAATACGGTAGTCTGTGTAGAAATATTAAGAAGAAGTAAGGATATACACAAAACGATTTCTACCAAACCTAATGTTTTGCCAATACCAAAAAAAATATTAGGTGCTATGCTTTGTGCATAATCCCAATGCTCTTGTGACTTCCGAGATGTAGGCGTATTGTATCCGTTACCGGATGTCATATCTTTTACCGGGTGCTTCTTTAAGATATATCCTACAAAAACCATAACAAAGGGTATGATGAAATTCAAAGCAATCAATCCATACATAAAACCATCTCCTTAGATAGTGTTCGTCATTAGCTTTATTATACTACGGGCAGTCCTGTTTTGGAATAGATAAATTGTAAACTTGCTGGACGGGAACAGCTTGCAGCGCAAGGTGTTCCCGGGCGGCAAGTCCACAAAGGGGTAGCTGGCGCAGCCAGCGCAGGGGAAGTGTAGCGTCCCCTGTGATGATTGGAAGCAGCCGCAACGGTGCTGAAAATCATCCGCTTTCCGCAGGAAGCCCCCGGCAGGGCGCAACGCACCGGCTTGACCGGTGTATAGTTGCGCCCTTACTCCGTAAGGGATTCCCCGGCTACCCGCCCTTTCACGCTTTCTGCAACTATTTCCTTCATGCCACTTTGAGAAAATGCCTGTTTCAGAATGTCCATCACATCCTCGTCTGTCAGCACTTCCGGCCTTAAAAGGAAACTTTCCAGCATAGCTCCTCTGGTACAGAGCCGGTGCGTCCGTTCCTTCCGGGTAAGCTGCTTCACCTGGTGTTCCAGTATTTTTTCTTCATGCTGCGCCCGCCGCAGTCTGGCTTCGCCTTTGGCAATCTCCTGATTCAGCTTTTCCAGCTTCTCATTTATCATGGCAGCCCTCCTTTGGGAAGCAGCGTGTAAATGCGGTTTGGTTCTCCCACACCCCGGCGCACCCGCAGGATAAGCCCGATGTCCTCCAATTCTTTCAGGGAACGCTTCACAGTGACGGGGCTGCGGGAGAGGGCTGCCGCTAATTCCATGATAGGAAAACGGACAAACAAAATGCCGTTGCTATCCTCTATCCCTGCCGTAAGGGTGGTGTTCAGCAGACGGGCATACATGACTTTTGCTGTGCTGCTGATCGGCAGCCGAAGCATTGCGGCGGGTAGCGGCATACAAGGCGGCAGAACCGTGTCTGCGCTCATAAATTCAAATTTCATTTAACTGATTTTCTCCTTTCGCTTGGCTCGTTTTGACAGGTAATGGGGGCAGTCTATCACGACAGCCCGGAAACTCTGCTTGCACTTATGCTGGCACTTCCGGCACAGGTCGTTGTAGGCCACACGCCCCCGGTCATTGAGGAAGAAGGAAAGCTCCAACTTCCGTTTCTTGCTCATTCTCGGCATAGTGCCTCCTATCATAGAAAATCCGCCCATTTCAGCCGTAACAACGGGAACAGGCGGATAAAGGTTTTTGGTGTCATGTTTCGGGGCGATTTTCAAGGAAAATACGGCCATAGAGCCGCTTTGAAATGCCCCATAGTATTACGGACGGGGCAGACTACACCCCGCCGATTTGTCGTGTTTGGGTAGCGTTTTGGTATCAGTTCTGCCGGGTTGTCCTGCTGTCGTTCCTGCCCCTGAATCTCACAGCGGCGTTTCGTTCCCGTTGGTACGCTCGCTGCGGTCAAGGTTCCTCCATTTCCTTGCCGCAGGTCGTTGCGCTACATCGCCGGGGAGCATATCCCATCAGGCCGGTCATTCGATTGGAAATAATCCATCGATGAACTGACTTAATCATAGCTCATTTTTGAACCCTTTCCCGTATGTCCATAAAATAGGAAAACCGCCCCAAAATCGAAAAATTCCACGATTTCGGAACGGTATATGGTATAATAAGGAATAACAGCGGCAGCCAGCCGCAGGAAGGAGCGATGTGTTTATGAAAACCCACATTTCCGTACAGGAACGCCTGAAAGATTTACGGGTGGAACGGGGCTTGAATCTGGAAGAACTGGCACAGGAAACCGGCATTTCAAAATCAGCCCTCGGCAGTTATGAAAACGACAACGACGAATACAAGGAAATTAACCACGGCAGCCTGTTGAAGCTGGCAGACTTCTATCAGGTGTCGGTTGACTATCTGCTCGGCCTTACCAATAATCGGAGATATGAAAACACCCCGATAGAAGAATTACATTTGAGTGATGAAGTCGTGGAACTGCTGAAAAGTGAACGCTTCAATAACCGGCTGCTGTGTGAGATTATCTCCCATGAAAAATTTAAGGAATTGCTGGCAGACGCAGAAATCTATGTGGACGGGATAGCAACCATGCACTTCCATGACACAAACAGCTCACTGGCTGCTTTACGGGCTATGGTACTGGAAGAACACCCCGAAGCTGCGGCAGACCGGGCAATCAAAGTGTTGGAAGCCTGTCAGATAGAGGAAGAAGATTTTTTCTGCCATGTGACGCACAAAACATGGGACGTCATTCTCCATGATATACGCAAGGCGCACGAAAATGACAGCGAAAGTGCGCCGGATACCACGCCTGCCGATGAACTTATACGGGAAGTACAAAAGGCCATGCAATCTCCGGGGGACAGGGTTCAGCAATTCACGGAGATATTCTGCAAGGCGTTCCGGCTCAAATACAAGCGGCTCTCACAAGAGGAACGAAGCCTTTTGAAAAAGCTGTTCAAGAAATCCCCGCTGATAAAACAGTCTGGTATGAACTTCCGGCGCAGGCCGTGGAAATAAAAACAGCCGTTGTAGGATTTTGTTCCTACAGCGGCTGTTTTTATTTATGAATCTTCTCCAACAAAAGACAGGATATTTTCATCAGTTTGTAATGTAATTGTTGCGCTTTCTGAATCATCAGAATAAACTCTTGTTCCATATACGCCTGTAACAGGCTCCTCTAAATTTTCAAAAGTTAATCCGAGTTTCGAAGAAGAATTGTCAATCTTTTCAAGCGAATATGTACCTGTCCATTCTTGTTTATGAGTGTTATCTGTTAAGATAAAACTTTTTTCTTCAAAACTCAATGTCAAATCCAATACTGGTATGTCATCATGCACTGAACCTGAGAATAACATATTACCATCTAAATCAGTAATAAATTCTAAAGACCAGTTATATGATGATACCGACCGAGTTTGGGAAGAATCACACGAACATAAGCCTACACACATAAAAAAACATACGCATATTGCCAATAACCGTTTCATTTTACCTATTACCAACCTTAATTCACAACTGTTTTGCATTTAATTAGGGAAGTGTCACAGGGTAAGAAATAGCGAAAGCTCCACCGCCTGCCAAGGCATTATTAGCGGTAGCAACACCAGAAACAGAAACCGTTCCCTTATCTCCGCTATTACCTGTTCTTCCAGTATCCACATCAGTTTCGATTGTTTCTTCACCGTCGGCTAATTCTGCAAATGCCGTATTGGTGGATTTTTTGTTCATAAGCACATTAACTGTACCAGTCATACCAGTGAACTCCGGTTTTGGAGATTCATACCACGGTACATACAACTTCACATGAACTTGAATCCCATCATCCTCATCATAAGTTGCATAAGAGTTAATACGAACATTAGCGACTGCTCTTTTGGTGACACCATCGGAAATCATAACATCGGTTAAGTATCCGTCATATTCTCCAATGACTACCGGCTGTTGAGTATCCGTTATTTCCGTTGTTGTTTCCGCTGCAAAAGCAGGAACCGCACTCACAGAAAAAAACATACAAAACGCTACCAACGAGGTAAACAATCTTTTACTAAATTTTTTTATAAACAATGCTCCTTTCTAAAATGACCAGAACCTACATTTTTTGTATTCAGTTATTGGCAATATGCTACTAACCTGCAAGCACACTCTCAAATCATAAAATGTTTCAAATGTACTTGTTTTATTTTATGATAGCACTTATTTACATTGGGTACAATAGAAAATATACACCATTAAAATTTAATTTTTTGTGCAAATCGAATCAAATATAAAATTATATCGCTTTAGATATTGTCCTGTTCTAATTTAATCACATTCATAATACCACAATTCAAGGCTTCACAAATGCGAACCAGCGTTTCCATGCTGATATTCTTTCCCTTGCCCATGTTGGCAATCATATTTGTGGTAAGACCGGCGGCAAGCCGCAAATCCTCTTTCCTCATGCCACGCTCTTTCAGTGTGTTCCATAGTGGCTGATAACTAATGTGCATAGGCTTCCCGCCTTTCTTTCCATCGTCAAGTGTTTTATACCCATTATAGCAGAAATCTTGCGTTTCCACAATATTTCTTGACTACACCGCCGGTTCCGTCTGGATTGTGCTTTTCCTTTCTCCGCTTTTATTACATCTAATTAGCCATGAGCTGCTTCATGCCCTGGGACTTGGAGCCCGGGTTATCCGAGCCGTAGCCCTCCAGCAGATTGACCACGCCCCACACGCCAAGGCCAGCGCCGAGCGCGATAACGAGGGTCTGTAAAGTGTCGATTGCAGATGAGAAAAATGCCATATAAGCCTCCATTTCTCCGGTTTTTTCCCGGTAACAAAAAAGCCGCCCTTGCAGGCGGCAGGTTACAAACTTCGGGACACTTTGTCTCGAAGCGTTTATGCAAAGGCGTCTGGATCGTCGATGTCATCATAGTTGAGGATGTCCTCGTCCTCTTCCGTGAGTGCATCGTCCGGCACAGTCACCTCATACATCGTACACGCCTCGTTCAGACCGGGCCGCCTGCGGCGGTTAATGAGCCTGTCGAGGTCAAAAGCGTTTTTCTGTTTATCGGCCTCCGCCGTATAGCGGTAGTTCGGATGCCGTTTCAGATCATACTTGGGAGAGAAGAACGGGGGCAGGCCCCGAAGCTGCAAAATACATTTATCTCCCGGCATGGTTGCAAGTTCGGCTGGGGTCATCAGTTCCCGGCCCAGCCGCTGGGTATTTTGACTGTAGCTTTCCGACTGGCCACGGGAACGGCTGTCGGTCTGCATACTGATTGTGGCCTTTCCCAGCCAGTTTTCGGATATTTCCTTGATGGTGCTGGCTTCGCGGCCACCGAGGAACACCACGCTGTCCATGTTGCCGAGGATTGTCTCGGCGTGCTTATCGTAAATGGCCTTGCACTGTGCCAACTGTTGATACAGCAGGCAAAGACTCACCTCGCGGGAGCGGATAACCGCGACCAGCTTTTCGAGCTGGGGCACCTGTCCCGTGTTGGCTGCCTCATCCCACAACACCCGTACATGGTGCGGCAGGCGGCCACCGTGAACATTGTCCGCCCGTTCACACAGGAGGTTGAACATCTGCGAAAAAGCAAGCGCCACTAAAAAGTTGTAGGTCTGCGTGGTATCGGAAATAATGAAGAATACCGCTGTTTTCCGATCTCCGATGCGGTCAAGCTCCAATTCGTCATAGGCCATGACTTCACGAAGCTGCGGGATGTCAAAGGGAGCCAGCCGCGCACCGCAGGAAATTAAAATGCTTTTTGCCGTCTTGCCAGAGACGAAAAGTCAAGGACTTTTTCATCAAATTCAAAAAGAAGTCACATTTTGCGGACTTCCTCACGGAGCAGACGCTTGATTTTGTCCTCCATCGTCTCTTTTGCGGTCTGGCTGAAATGGACACGGACGATATAGGTTGTCTTGCCGATCTGCTTTCTGACAGTCGGGCAAGTGGCGGTGTTGGTTGCGGTATTGTTCATTCAAAATCCTCCTGTAAATGAAAAATGCCCGGTGACTGTTCATCATCGAGCGGTGTCGGTATGAGGGAACAAGTACGGCGGTTTTTCTGTGTGCAAAAGTATGTCGTGAAACGCGGTAGCCCTTACCGCTCCGGCTCCCGGTCGTGAGACTTGTCCCGTTCCTGTCGGGACAGCTGCTCGGCGGTTTTGCGGAGCCGTTCCACTGCTTTCAAATCCTCCCGCATGGCTTTCATGGCAAGCGTGTCCGTCTGCTTTCCAGCAGCCAGCTGGTCAATTTCCAGCTGCCATGCCTTTGGGGTGATTGTCTCGCCGCTGTCTTTCAGTTCTTTCAGATACCGGGCCGCTGCGTCATACAGAATCAGTTCCCGGCTGTGGCGCTGTTCAAACTGTTCCCGTTTTTCCGGCTTTACTTTGGCAAGCTGCTTGTGGATGGACTTGTACTGGTTGTACTGTTCCCACATCTCCCCGCGCTCGGTAAGAGTGGCGATCCGGCGCTCGGCCTTGACGATCTTTCCCCGCAGGTCATAGTAACGGCTGTTCATATCAGCGATTTTTTCATGGAGCTGCTGCATGGATTGGATGCCGTTTGCCTGCAAAAAGCTGAATAGTGCGGCGCTTTCCTGCAAAGCCCGGATTTTTCCGGTGCGGGTGCGGGGAGCGTTCAACTGCTGCTGGGCTTCCCACAAGGCGGTCAAGCTGCTTTGCTGCGTTTGTGGTTTTTCTGCTTCGGCTTTCGACCAACGATAAAGCCGAGTAATGCGGGCTTTGATTTCTTTCAGCAGCTTGTTGTCAGCAGCAATATGCCGGTTTACTTCGCCCTTGTCGGTGCGGATGCCGCGCTTTTCCATTTGGCTGGCGGCTGGCCCCAGATGGACAGAGGGAATCTTATCAATGCCCTGCCGCTTGTAGCTGCGATGGTCAATGCGTTCCGGTCTACCGGCAGATTCCAGCGCCCGGTTGGTGTAGGCTGCCCACGCTGCCCGCCAAATCTCCACATTTCCTTTATCGTTCCAATCGGTTGTATCCTCACGATGATTTTTCCAACCGCCTTTCCCATCCGGGATACGCTGTCCATTCTCGTCCAGATCGTATGCCTTGCGGCACTTTGCGCCCCACTGTCCATTTTCTTTCAAAGGCCGGAGTGTCAGCATGATATGGACATGAGGGTTGCCGGTTCCCTTGTCATGGATAGCAAAATCGGCGCACATTCCTTTGTCTACAAAGTTGTCCTTCACATAGGCACGCACAAGGGCAAGCTGTTGTTCGCCGGACAGTTCGCGGGGCAGAGCTGCCTCAATCTCGCGGGCAAGCTGGCTGTCCCTTGCCTTCTCGATTTGCTCCACGCTGTTCCAGAGGATAGAACGGTCTGCAAATTCCGGCGGGGCGTAGGCAGGCAGCATGATCTCTGCATGAACAATGCCGCCTTTCCGGGTGTAGTCGTGGGTCATTCCATCCCATTCATTTGTCATCTTGGTTCCGCTGCGGTAAGCAGCTGCGGCAACGGCAGAACGGCCCGCGCTGCGCTTGATGATACTGACGGGGATATGACAGAAATCTATGGGGAACACCTCCTTGCAGTGAGGGGATAACAGGCTCTGTGGAGCCGGACAAACGCAAAGCGGGTGTCTGGCTGCGCAGAGCGCACAAGGGGTTTGGGGAGCGTAGCTTCCCATCGCGGACGAAGTACGCAACGCCCGAATATGGGGCCCCCACAGAAACCCAGCGGAGCGGTTTTTGTGGGGAAAGGAGGAGCAAGGGAGCGTGTGCAGTTTTCGCCGCAAGGCGGGAACGAAACAGAGCGGACTTTGCGACGACGCGCGCACAGCACCGGCAACGGTGTATAAGTGCGCCCTTGTAAACAAGGGACTTATGGCGTGTCCCCGGATTTTGGCAGGTTTGCAGTCAATTCCGCAGCCCCCGGAAGATGGGACAGGGCAATCAGAAATGCTTTAACCTCTGCGCCGGAAAGGTCGGGAGCCAACGGGAAAATCCCCTCCAAAACGGCTCCACGCTCAATCAGGCGGCGGGTGCGAACCCTGCGTTCTTCGTTCCGCTGCTTGTTCTCCAAAATCTTCTTTCGGTTTTC
>NZ_JAJEPS010000034.1:0-12600 GCF_020686965.1 Hominiventricola filiformis
AATCTTCTGGTAACAGTTCCGTCATCATAGGTTGCTTTCACATCCAGATAAAGGATCTGCTTCATAAATTCATCCAGTTGGTCAGGATCCGGCTTGTCGGGGTCCGGTTGGTCAGGATCTGGCTGATCGGGATCCGGCTTGTCGGGGTCCGGTTGGTCAGGATCCGGCTTGTCTGGATCTGGCTGATCGGGATCTGGCTTGTCGGGGTCCGGCTGATCAGGATTCGGCTTGTCTGGATCTGGTTGATCAGGATTCGGCTGATCGGGATCTGGCTTGTCGGGGTCCGGTACATCCGGATTCTCCGGCAGCGGATCCAGGTCCTCTGTTTTCTCATCTCCGCAGATTTTACAGGTGTATTTTATGTATCCTGCTACTCCCGGTTCCGGGTCTTTTCTGTCTGTCTCTTCGTATTTATGATCCTTCGCATGATAAGAACCATTGATCCAGGTACCACAGTAACCGGACAGACTTCCTTCCGTTCCACCGGATGCTTCAGAACCGCCGATATCTTTTCCATATGCCAGTGTAAAGCGGAGATATAAAGTATCTCCATCATTCAAATGGTATTCTGACATCCCTTTTCCTGCCGCATAGGAACCATTCACTGAATACATCCATCCGGAGCCTCTTGTGAAATCAAATTCTCCCAGCTGGTCTCCGCTGCACGGAGAGGTGAATGTAATATTATCCCGCTCCAGCAATTCCTGCAGATGTTCTTCAATCTCGGCTCCTGCAAAAGTATCTGCGCGCTCCAGGCTTCTCAGATAGAATCCGCTGGCAGCACTTCCCGAATAATTTGCGGTATATCCGTATTCATCCAGCATCTTCAGAAGTGCATCTGCCGCTGTCTCTCCCTGTATGAGTTCAATGCCATCTGCCTCGTCAATAATGCCAAGATCTACCGTTGTTGCATCTATTACCACCGTGACAGATCCAATCACTTCTCCATCATCCGGCACCAGTGTCTCTACAATGTATTTGACAAACTTAGAATTTCCTTCGTCATCCCATGCCATAACCGTAATGACATGTCGACCGATATCCTGATTATTGGGACGCTCAAACCACAATGCATATTCGTAAGTAGAACTTCCTGTAGGATTCGTGATCGTCTGCCCATCCATGGTCACGCAGATATGATTGGAGCGGATCACTTCTCCCTGCCAGGTTCTCGCTTTTACCAGGAAGGTAAAATTCTGCTGCTGAATGTAGCCTTCCCAGTCATCCAGGTTTGTCTCTATGGTTGGCGGGTTTTCTCCGATTTCCGGTGTACGCTCATCCGCCTTATTCGCCTCATAGGTTATAATATAACGCTTTGTTTTCTTTTCTCCTTTGGAATCCTTATAGGAAACCGTAATCTCATTTTTCCCGGCTTTCAGTTTGGTACTGTAATTATGTCCGTCCGCTCTCAGCCAGGTTCCATTCCCCGTATCACTCTGAGCTCTGTATTTTACTCTCAGATTTGCATCCACACTCTCCGGTGTGTAATAGGCGTAGAATGAAAACTGATCATTGGTAAGTTCAGAAAATAATATAGTTTTACTGGAAAGATCCGTTACCAGACCTTCTTCCAGATCAGGATTGTCCGGTTCCACCGGCTGCGGCTGATCGGGATCCTGACTGCCATCATCTTTCTTATCTCCATCTCCCGGTGTATTTCCGGTATCCTCTCCGGTTCCCGGTGTATCTCCGGTTCCATTTCCACTGTCTGTATTTGTTTCATTATTTCCGGGCTGATCTCCTCCCGAAGTATTTTCATCCGTAGTCTTCCCTCCGGACTGACTGCCATCTGACTTTGATTCATCAGAATGATCCGAAGAATCTTCGCCTGTATGATCCTCTGAATCCTGCTCCTCTGCCTTTTCCTCCTCATCCGGTTTCTGTTCGTCCGGCTGCGTCTCTTCCTCCGGCTTCTGCTCTTCCGATTGCGTTTCTTCTTCTGATTCTTCTTCGTTCTGATTTTCATCCTGCCCGGCTTCACTGTCCCCATCACCGGTTCCGGTTTCTGCCAGAAGAAGATAGCCCTGATCCACCTGATCCGAGTAATCTTCTGTCAGAAGTACTTCCGGCTCTGTCGTAATCGGATCTTCAGGCTCTATGCGTATCGCCTTCCCCGGCATCTGCAAATGCCCGACTGCCAGCAGAAAAGCAAGAAATATCGCAAATATGCGGTACAATCTCTTCTTATTTCTGTGCATACTCCCCACCTTCTTTTTCTCCTATAACGCAAAGTAACCCCCTGTTCTTCTCTGAAGAACAGGAAGTACTTTACTTACATATTCTTTTACTCGGTCAGTTTTCCAGAAAATTCTTTTATCTTTCCCGATACATAGCCATAGATCATCGCAGAATCCAGTGCATCCACCTGTCCGTCACCGTTTACATCCGCGAGTTTCATAATGTCGTCTCCAACTGTCCGGGTTCCTTTGGCAATGCTCCATACCATGGACGCATCTCTCCTGGTAACCGTTCCATCCTGATTAATATCTCCCAGCATCGGAACCGGTTTTACCGTTACCTTGGCTGTAGGCGGAGCACATGATGCATCTTCCGTACCGGCATTTGCATCCAGACCAACAATATAGTAGGTTCCCGGCTTATCAAATGTTACACTCCAAGTTCCACCTTCACCTGCATCAAAAACTTGATCTGTCAGAGTGCGGTCCTCTCCAAGAACTACATATCCCTGAAGACTTCCGTCAACTGCAGCTTCAAAGGATTCCGAACCGCCATCAGCTACAGAACTGGTATCATATTTTAATGTCTTTCCAGTCAATGCCTCCCCGGCTGTGCATGTATAAGAGTCATGTTCAAAGGCTAAAAATGCTCCGTTTGTCCAGAAATTCCAGTTCGTAAACATGGCAAGATCAACAGAATCATCATCTGACAGCAATATATAATCTGCTGTAGCTCCCCAACCTTTACTCATCAACGGATATACATGATTTCGATAGTACATCAGGTTCTCATCATGTCCCCAGAACTGCTGCATATAAAGAGATGTCGGACTACCCGTAATATTCAACACTTTATTGGTCGGTTCGTATGCAATGTCACCTTTCATATTCATTACAGAACCATACGGATCTGCTTCAGTTACTCCGTTTTGCAGCTGGCCCTGCCCGCATTCATCTTCAGAAAGTCCCATGCAATAACGTTCCAACAGATAAATATATAAATGCAGTAATGTCGGACGCCTGATTAACTCCTTGTCGATATATGCTCCCGTTCCATCTTTTGTGTGATACCGTTCAAAATCAGTAAGTCCATATGGTTCCAGTGAAAACCACGGAATATTAACATCCAGATGAGCCAATGTTGTCTCATCTTCATCGTGTCCTACAATGGGAATTCCATCGCAGGATACTGTCACAACCACATGTACGCTTTCCTGGGCTGTCTCTTCATATGAATAAGGAGATGCATCAGCTGGATCCTTTGCAAGAACCGGCTGAACAGGAAGCGTCAGTAACAGTGCAATTGCCAGAAAACAGGCACTGATTCTTCTAAAAATTTTTAATTTCTTATTCATGCCTTCTTCTCTTTCTCGTCAATACCCAAATGCAGCCAATCATTGCTACTGCTGCAAGAACAATCCAAAGCATCGGTCCCTGATCTCCCGTCTTGGCAGACTGCAGATTCTGAGGTGTAGACGCTGCTGCTGCAGCTGTATTTGATCCAGAAGTTGCTGTCTCTTCTGTTTTACTGGAGGAATGATGGTGTTTCTTTCCCGGCTTTGCTTTTGCCTCGATGGTCAGGGTAGCCTGTGCCGGATCTTTCTCTGCTTCCGGTGCATCCCGGGTGATTGCCTGACTCTCTACGTCCATCTGTGCAGAATCAATGGTTACTTTTGTCGTACCGGCTTTTTCCGTATGAAATGCCAGCTGAAACACTTTTCCATCCTGCTGTTTTTCTCCATATTTGAGAAGACGCAGTTTTCCGTTCTCTTCCTGCACCGTATAATCATCCAGACCTGTTGATGCCTTCTGGTCAAATGTCAGATAATCCTTTTCATAAGAAAATGTCAGATCGGCTGTGTTAAAAGTTCCACCCGGTGCAGCTACTGTTATATCCAGAAGTACTGTCTGATCTGCTGTTACGGTCTGATCCTTCCCAATTCCAATCCGATAGTTTTCTGCAGCTTCAGACGGAATGCCGGCTGCCAGGCTGAATGCCATCAGAAATGCTGCCAGAGTCAGCCCTTTTTTTCTATTCCACTTCATGTTCCGTCTCCCTTATTACTTGCTTTCTGCCGGAAATTCTGCAATTTTTCCATTGACGCGGGCATAAATCATTGCCGCATCTGCCGTATTAATCTTGCCATCTCCATTTACATCCGCTACTTTTTGCTGTTCTTCTTTAAGTGTTACCTTGCCATTAATGCTTGCGTAGGTTAATGCAGCATCCGCTGTATTAATCTTACCGTCTCCGTTTACATCTCCATATACTATAGAAGATTTTACATCATAACTTACCTTACCATTGTCCGTTTCCTTCAATGTATTCCAGTAATCCGTTGTAGCAAAATGCTCACGTTCTACTCGAAATGTATCTTTCCAATCCGCTGTCATATCTTTTTTCGCCGTAAATGTCAGCTGACAGATCTCCCCGCTTCGTAGAGCAACTCCTTCAGATGTTGTATCTACAAAATTAACACTATAACAAGGTTTTTGTTCCGAACCATAGGTCATCGCTTTTGTACTGACCTGTGCGTCTTCACATGCGGTTCCTATCGTACTCTTCTTCAGAGAGAAACTATCCATATCAAAATAAACCCGGTAGTCGAAACAGATCACATCATTCACTGCTTCATCCAGTGTCAAGGTCAATGTAATATCACTTCCACTGGTCACCTTCGTCTGATCGGATGACACTTTTACCTCAGCAGCCGACACTGGCAGACCGGAACCGGCCGCCAGTATCAGTGCAAGAAGAGCTGTAAATCCTCTTCTTCCATATTTCATATAGGTATTCTCCTTCTAAAACCAAACCCTTTATTTCAGAATCTCAGATACAACTGCTACTGCATCCTCAACCGTCAGATTCTTACTTCCATTCATATCAGCACGGAGGAATCTCTCTACAGATAAGATATCAAAATCGTCATATACTGGTTTGTACATATCATATACAAGCTGGGCATCGTTGATATCGATCTGGCCTGTCTTGTTGACATCTCCAGAATAATCAATTTCTATCTTGGTTCCTTCCACACTTCCAAGATGTTTTACTGCTTCTTCTTTCATTTCCTGCTCAGCCTTATCAGAAATTACAAGACAGCAGTATCCGTCATACTTTTCAGACCAGTACATTGCGGAACCGTCATAAGTAAGTACTTTTCCTTCTGTCAGAGAACTGTCATTTGCAACAACCAGATACATTACCTTGCCATTCAGTTTCACATACTGATATACTTCTGCGGTTTTGTTCGGGTTTTTAGCCACATTTACCATAATGTTTGCACCGTCAATATCAGCTGCTGCAATGGTATAGGTACCGTCTCCATTATCGTTTACATTAACCGTATTCTCGCCTTTTACTGCGGTTACTGCATATACAAAATCTGCCGCTTTTGTAATCGTGAAAGTAAAGTCCTGATGAAGCGGAGCATTCTGGCTGGTTCCTCCAACTACATCTCCGGCACCCTCACCTTCAAAAGTAATTGTTCCTGCTGTCTGCTCTTTGGCCACATTAATCTCTACCGGACCTGTAATCTTATCCCCTGCAATCTTGTACTGATTTGCAGTTCCTTCCTGAAGTTCTGAAGTAATCTCTGTGCCACCAGCTGTAATCTTTACCGTATAAGCATAGTTGCTATCCTGCGTTAAAGTATAAGTATAATCCGTTCCATAGGTTGCTTTTGCCGGTGCCGTTACATCTGCAGCGCCATTTCCGGTAACTGTTACATCATACTGTTTAGCTGTTTTGGTTGCAGTTACGGTAATGTTTCCATTGATCTGCTCTTTACTGATGGTGTAACTTCCGTCCCCATTGTCTGTCACTGTAAGCTGAGTATCACCGATCTTCGCAATTACATCATAATCATAATGTGTATTTTTTGCAGTAAAGGTATAATCTGCATCCGGAGTTGCTGTACCTGCACCATCAAAATCATTCGAAAGAGTTACTGTATATCCACCAACAGTAACGGTAACTTTATCTGTAACCTTTGTTGCTTCCGGCGCATCATCACTGATTGCATGATCCGCTTTATCTACTTTTGCAGAAGTAAATGCCACTTCTGCTGTGCCCACCTGCTGTGCCTTGAAGTTCAGAGTAAATGCGTTGCCGAGCTGTTTTTCTTCACCATAACCAGTAACCCTTACAATTCCATTGGACGCATCATTCGTAATGGTATATCCTTCACCAAGAGAAGTTGTATCCAGTGCCAGTTTCTCTTTATCATACTTAAGCGTTACATCCACCGCATTGTAAGTTGTTGCATTATCAGAGGCAATCTTTACAGTTACCGGGGCCGTTTCACCCATCTGAACTGTCTGAGTGCCCTCAAGATCCACTTTATAAGATGCTGTAGCCGGTGCAGGAGTTACCGTAACACTGACCGGATCTCCCGCAGTTACTTTATCTGCATCTACTTCTACCCATGTAGTATCCATAACAGATTCTCTTTTTACTTTAAAAGATACATCATCACTGGATGAAATATCATCTTTAGCAGTAAAAGTCAGGTTATAGATAGTTCCAGCTTTGATCGTAACTCCCTCAGAAGAAGTATCTACAAAGCTGACCACATAATACGCGCCATCTGCACCTGTCATAGGAGAAGAAATCTTCATACCATTACAAGAATTTCCATTTTCAGATCCTGTCATAGTAAATTTATCCGAATTATAGTAAAGCCAATATTCAAATGAGGTACAATTTGCAATATCTTCATCCAAAGTCAAAGTTACGGTAACGCTTTCTCCTGCTGCCACACTTGTCTTATCTACTGATGGTTTCACCGAACCGGCAAATGCTTCCAGAGTAAAGCCAAACATCATGCAGAAGCATAAGATGAATGAAATTGCTTTCTTTATCTGTCTCATACAAAATTCTCCTTTTTATTATTTTGCTGCTGGAAATGTTTCTATTTTTCCATTGACACGCGCATAAATAAGTGCTGCATCTCCGCTGTTAATTTTTCCATCTCCATTTACATCAGCTGCTTTCAACTGACCTTCTTTGAATTTTATTTTTCCATTGACATATGCATAAGTCAGTGCTGCATCTCCGCTATTAATTTTTCCATCACCATTCACATCACCATAAACAACCGTAGACTTTCCAAATGTGGTGGTCAGCGTCTTCAGTCCGTAATTTGCATTGTCAAATCCATATGTATAGGTAACAAGATAAGTACCATCGTCCTGTTTAGTTACTTTTACATCATCACTGATGTCTCTCTGCTCGCCGTTTTTCAGATTGGAGACAACCTTCAGTCCTTCTGCGGTAATAGTTCCATTTTTTTCTGTAATGGAAGTCGGCTCTTCTGTTACCTCAATAGATTCTACCTTCGATGTAATTGCCATCATATAGCAGCTGTCATTTTTGTAATAAAGAGTTCCATATTCATCTGCAATGGTAGAGCAGATACAATATTGTGCCAGAGGACTTACCGGAGTAAACACTTCACTGTAACCAGAATCGGTCGTCGTCAACGGTTCTGTCTGACCTTTTTTATCCTTCAGTACAGAAACACCACCCGGCGTATAATTATACGGGAGGTAGATATATACATATCCATCCTCATCTACATATCCCGTCGTTACCATAGCAGAAGTCTGCGGATAACCAAGGATTGCATATGCATATGCCTGGGTCATGGAACCATCCTCATTCAGATCATATACACCAATGGCATGACCGGAATTTGCTCCAAACTGACTTGTTCCTGCAATTCCAATGTAAATTCTTCCATTGTATACAGACGGCGTACAGGTGGACATTGCATATTCATTTCCTTTTGCTCCTACAATCACTACAGACTGTTTATCTGTGATTTTTCCAGTCTCCCAGTCAATCTGTGCATTGCAGAGAACACCGCCCTTGCTGGTAAAGAACACTCTGTCAGATTCCGGATCATGAGAAATATTAGAACGGATATCTCCGCGGATACCATCCCAGGAATCCACTAATTCTCCGGTTTCCCGGTCAAATACCAACAGACTTGCACCTTCCGTGCTATATCCACTGGCTCCGTCATCGGTTCCTACCACTGCAAATTTGTCTGTTACATAAGCACCAGCCCAGTAAAATCCTCCTGCCCGCTTATATGTCCAGGAAGCGACCTTTGCTTCCGTAGCTTTGGAAGAATCCTCGTCAGTTACACTGATACATGCGAAATTGGCATCTTTCTCCTCACTGTTCCAGAAACCTGCGTAAATATAACCATCTTTATAGGTAATTGGACAGTTCGGCTGACCTTTCAGATCGTTCTGATAAACCCAGAGGGAGGTCAAATCCTTTGCATTGAATGCCTGAATTCTTCCATTACTCAGACCAACAAAAATCATACCGTCACCATACGTTGCCGGAACAATGGAGAAGCTGGAGGAACCTACCATAGTACCTTCCGCTACAACTGCTCCTGTGTTTCTGTCCAGTTTGCGGATTGTAGAACCTGTGTAAGTTACCAGATCTCCATCCACCATAATCGGAGATCCCGGTGCTGCTGCCCATCCTGTTCCGTATTTTACTGCCCAGAGCAGTTCTGCATCATCTGGATTATACGGCGTTTTTGATGTCGTAATACCTAACTCATCATCACCGTTTCGGAAATTTCCCCACTGTGCATAGATGGTCTTGTCGATATCATTATTGTCTGTTGCCCTCTCCAGCGTGATCTCCGCTGTACCTGCTTTTGCTACAAAATTATTTTTCTGGCCAATATAGCCATTTTTTGTTACAACATAGCTGTAGGTGTCTCCAATCTGAAGAGTCCAGGTTTTATCATGATCTGGCCAGACTCTGTCACCATTCTTATCTTTTACTACAACCAGAGCGTCTTCCGGATCTGTTTCAAAAGAGACATTGCCTGTTCCTGCATCTTCTTCTCTGGTAATAGTCACCTTATATGTATTTGTGATACCTTCTTTATTTACAACAGTAATGGTAACAGCATTTTCACCAATACTCAGAGGTATTTCATTCTGATCTGCGTTTCCATTATAAAGAATCTGATAGGTCTGATCTGTAATATCCGTATGTTGTGCCGCAGTGAAAACAGCTGTATCCGCTTTTGTGGTGGCGGTCATGTTCTGCCATGTCTTAATATAAGAGGTATTCGCATTCCACTTAAACCCATTATCAATTTCTATCGCTTCACCGGATTTATTGGCAATGGAAAGTGTCTGCAGACAAGGTTTTCTCAGAACATGGATGGTTACCGTCTGTGATTCTCCCTCATCCGCTGAAGATGCAGTAACTGTAACATCCTGTCCTGTCGTCGTTGCAGATTTTGTTATGCAGTTAAGCTGTTTCGCTGTTCCCGGCGTCAGTGTCGGGGTCTGTTCTTTTCCAGTAATCATCTGCGTCCATTTTGCAGTAACTACCGTGTCATCAGGCGCCTCATCAGAAAGTGCAGTAACTAAAAATGGAGATGCAGTCTGAATATCATATGTGTACAGATTGTATTCATTTTCATCACACTTTTCCAACTCCATTTCATCTGCCAGCGTTCCATTCGAATACAATGTTTCATATATCGCTACACTGTCTAAATACTGTGTATTTCTTGCCTGCACTGCAATCGGTGCCGCCTGATCATCAAATGCAGCTTGATCATCAACCGTTTCTGTTATCTGTTCTTCCTGACCAGACTCCGCCGTCTGTTCCTCCTGTTTTACTTCTTCCTGACCAGGCTCCGTCGTCTGTTCTTCCTGTTTTTCTTTTCCCTGACCAGGCTCCGTCGTCTGCTCTTTCTGTTCCTCTTCTCCCTGAGCAGGCTCCGTCGTCTGCTCTTCCTGTTTCTCTTCTTCCTGACCAGGCTCCGTCACCTGTTCTTGTTCACCAGCTGTTTCATCGCCAGCTTCCTTTGTTTCATCAGTCACTTCCGCCTGTTCCTGACTCTCATCCTGAACAGCCGTCAACTCTGATGCTGCCGCTGCTTCTGCCGCATTTGCTTCCACAGGCAGACTGCCTGTTACCATAGCGCAGGTTAATATCAGCGCTAACACAGAAGCACATGTCTTTCTTTTCATCTTTTTCCCTCCTTATGATGATTTATTTTAAAAACGGGCAATTTCTCTTCCGCTGAAGTTACACATCCGTCGTGCAAACTTACAAAAAAAGCTGCAGAACTTAAAAGTTCTGCAGCCGTTTTTCTGCCAGTTTCAAAATATGTAATTAATTCTATCGAAAGTTTCTTCAGCAGGTCTTCTGATTTACATCTCAAGCGCTGGCTATTCTGCCTTCCCAGTCCCCCAGTGGCCGACTTGCGTCCTTGAATATCAACATCGATGCTTACAGCGGCGGTGCCATCCGGGAATCTCACCCGGTTCTCTCTTAGCTTTTTGTTCTTCTCAGTTCAAAAAGCACTGAAGTCTTACTTTCTACGATTTATAAATACTCACACAGAAAATCATTCTCCTGGCAATACTTATCAATTTTGCTGCCTTTTCTGCAACGTATGGTACAACTTCTGTTTACAATCCAGTCTCCTACAACCTCTGGATCACCTGGAATTTCCAGAACTTTTAATCGGTTACATCCGTGGAATACCCATTTGCCAATTATTTTTACAGATTCCGGAATTCGCACATATTCTAACTGCGTACACTTAAAAAATGCGCTGTCACTAATCTTTACCAATCCATTCGGAAGATGCAGTTCCGTTAATCCATTTTGATAAAATGCTTCTTCTTCGATTTCTTTCAATGTGGCAGGAAATTGAATGCCATCCAGCTCTTTGCATTTATAAAAAGCTCTAGGTCCAACTTTTTCCAGCTTTTCAGGAAGTACAATGAGCTGAAGTCGATTGCATTCACGGAATACTTCTGGAGAAATCACGGTACTGAGATTTTCTGTTTCATATCGTATCTCTCGAACAGCTTTATTTTCCATAAATGCATTTTTCTCTATATAACGGAGACTCTTTGGAATATCCAACGTTTTCAAACTGGTACATCCCTGAAATGCACTTCTCTGTACGGTTCGCACCCCATCAAGGGTAAGGAACCGCAGATTGCTGCAGCCCTGAAATGCTTCTTCCCCAATTTCTTTTACACTATTCCCGATCTGCAACCGTTTCATCTTAATATTATTCTTCATTGCACCGCTTCCAATTCTGCGGTACGGCTCCGCAATTCTTATCTCACGGTCAACCATTGACTTGCCCAAGCGCCTGTCAAACACATCATAATTGCGGTCTGATACCCAGACTCCGGTATGATAAATATTTCCCATAATTCCCCTTACTGATATTCTGTCTCGTTAAGATTAGCTATCCCTAATAATAAAAAAACACGTTTGCCCATGATACGCAAACGTGTTTATGCTCTGTCAAAAAATATCCAGTTATCGTATGAAAATCAAACCGTGATCAGTAGACTTCCTGGGTCACATTTCAAAATTCTGTTCTGGATTTTACCATTTTACAGATCTCTTCATGTTCACAGCGGCGTTGCCCCTTCGGATTTGCACCAAATTGTCTTTTCAGTTCTGTTGCTGTATATACAGTACCAGACACTCTGTATCACTTATGAGTATAGCTCATAAATCGTTACAAAGCAATGCTTATTTGTCACCTTTTTAACGTAATTTATAAAAAAAAAGCCGGAACCATAACTGATTCCGGTTCTGTTCAGTTATCCAGCAGATAACTGACGCCCCTGCCAAGGAGTCGATGCGACAGGATTTGAACCTGCGACCTCTGCGTCCCGAACGCAGCGCTCTACCAAGCTGAGCCACGCATCGTTATTGTGTTTTGCCCCATCACCAGAGCACTTGTTTAGTATACATCGGTTTTTCAGATTTGTAAAGAGTTTTTTTCAATTTTTTTATTTTTCTTTTTTTAGCTCAGAAAGCAGGAAAATCTAAGGTCTTCCTGCTTTCTGATTATAACATATTTTACTTTATAAAGCTATTCACTACTGCGGTTGCATCTTCAACTGTTAATTTTCCATCTCCAGTTACATCTGCGTCCAGGAACTTATGCATGGATACCGTATCAAAATCCTCGTATTTTGCATTATACATATCGTATGTAAGCTGTGCATCGTTGATGTCTACTTTGCTACTAAGGTTCACATCGAAGTCATATGCCAGTTCTGTCTTCTCTGCGTCTGCCTCTGCAATCTTTCCTGCAGCCTCTGTCTTCATCTGCTCTTCTGTATTTTCAGAAACAACGAGGAAGCTGTATGCATGGTATTTCTCTGACCAGAACATTGCGCTGCCGTCATAAGCCAGTACCTTTCCTTCGGATACAGTACCTGCCGCTTTCACCAGCCACATATTCTTACCATTCAGCTCAATGTATTTCGATACATCTACGGTAAGCGCACTCTTCTCCGTCTTCTCTACTTTTACGGTAAGTGCTGTTCCGGTAATCTTTGCTGCCGGAATGGTATATTTTCCTTCGTCGTTTGCAGTCAGAGTCTC
>NZ_JAJEPS010000035.1:0-10384 GCF_020686965.1 Hominiventricola filiformis
AGCAGGAACAGAATAAACAGGAGCGTAAAGTGAGGAGCCGTGAGAAAAAAGAAGCGGACGAACTGCGAATGTTTGAACTGAAACAGCAAAAGAAAAGAGAAAAGCATAGGGGACATTAGTCCCTTGGGCTTTTGCTCAAATTCTAATTTTTGAAACTGAGAAATCGGAAGTTATGGAGGTACTTTATGAACGAGAGAGAAAAAATTATCCGATTATGGTTTGATATGTGGATTAAGAAAGCAGATTTAGGAATTGACAATATTTTTACAGATGATGTTGTATATACTGAGAGTTGGAGTCCTAAATATGAAAACCGCAAAACGGTAAAGCACTGGTTTGACGAATGGAATACACGCGGAAGTGTTCTTGTCTGGGAGATTAAGCAATTTTTTCATCAAGGCAATCAAACAATCGTGGAGTGGTATTTTAAAAGCAAAATGAATAATGGAAATGTTGAAGAATTTGACGGAATATCTTTAATTGTATGGACACAGGATAACAAAATAAAATCATTAAAAGAGTTTGGTTGCAATCTTCATAATTACAATCCATATCGAGATAGTGATATTCCCGTATTTCGAGAAGAAAAAGCAAATTGGTTTTGAGAGGACTATAAATTCAAGTTTGCAGAGCTGACAATCTATCATTTTATCAAAGTAAGATAATTACAATCAATAACGCCGGTGCGGGATTTTGATATCCAGTACCGGCGTTATTGATTCCACAGGGGCTTGGGGGTGTAGCCACCAAATATACTATTCGTTTTCTGCTTCGGCAAGTTTGTTAAGGATCCACTCCCTATTGATAACTATTTCATCATCATCGCGGAGATCCTTGAAATCATTGCAGTGTGAAGAAGCAAATTCATACATATTGTCAATGTCAACTGCACCAGTAATCTCACCCTTATTAATGATTACAAGAATATTTGTTCCGTCGTCGTCGACAGCAAAGCGCAGTTCATCAAATTCTATATCGGGATCATTTTTGAGAATAGAATCTGTCGCAAGTAATTTAACAAGTTCCATTACCCTGTCATCTTTACCTGCATCAAAGATCTGGATCTTTTCAACGAGCTGATTTGCTGATGTCACAATCCGGTATAAGTACTTTTCGGTACGATAATCAGCCAAAGCATTTTTTTCATAAAATATTTCATATGTCTTCTTTACTTCTGATTCAGGAACCAGATAAATCATGACAAGATCTTCCATCTGGTGATAGAGTGTGGAGTAGTTTAAACGAAAGGTCTCTCCACAGCTCGGGCAGGTATAAAGGAAAATAGATTGATTAAGTACCTTCTCTTTCATTTCAGGATCCAGTGCAGTATTAATACTGTCCCAGAGCTCAAAATCCCCCTCATGATGGCAGGAAGGACAAGTTACCTTTTCTATATGATGTC
Source organism: Hominiventricola filiformis (assembly GCF_020686965.1). Taxonomy (NCBI): domain Bacteria; kingdom Bacillati; phylum Bacillota; class Clostridia; order Lachnospirales; family Lachnospiraceae; genus Hominiventricola; species Hominiventricola filiformis. Next base: position 1,403 of record NZ_JAJEPS010000035.1, read on the forward strand.
TTGACATAAATGTTCCTCCTTTCAGTGAGATAAATCTATAGTTTTCTTATTGTAGAATGCGCTTATCCTTTATTATTTTGCCAGGAAATTACTCTGAATCTCCATCGGCATATGATAAGCCTGGCCTCGTTTTGTCAGGCTGTATAGTTTAAAGCTCATGAGTTCCGGAGTTGCATTCAGAGAACTGCAGAGTCCGAAATAATCCAGGTCTTCGTTCTGAACCATATCTTCGATCTCCTCATCATCAATCAGAAGATCGGCAGCAAACAGATTGGCCTGGTATTCTGTATTATCCGTCATATTATAGAGTGTATCATCTTGCATCGGAGCCATTTTCAGCTGGGAACGATGCAGCATGATATGCCCTAATTCATGGGCGGCAACGATCATCTTTTCTTCTTCTGAAAGGAAACTGCTGATCATGACATAGATCGTCTTGCAGCTCATAAAACAATATCCTTTCAGTGTCTTATATCTGGAAGTTTCCCCGACAACAATGTTCATCTGATCCATGATCTCAAATGGATCTCGGGTTCCATATTTCTTGATTAATTTCTTTGTTTCTGTATATATGTAAGTGTTTCTCAAATAAATCACCTCAAAAGTAAAAAATAAAAGGGCAGAAATATCCTTGTAACTATAAGGTAACAGATTAGGTGTACAATAATCCCGCCTTCTATTATTTTTCCTCTTGGTTTTTCAGATATTTTTTCGGTGTAAATTTCTTTGCACGTCTTTTGGAATCCAGATAAAGGCTCTGGATCTCATCCATAAAAGCTATTTTATCTTCGTCTGTCAGTGATCCACCGGCAAACATAGCTGCAGCCTGTTCCAGAATCTGCTGAGCCTGTCTGGCACCACGGTTACCAAACTGTTCGGATGCTTCTGTGATAAAAGCTTCATCTTCACTCATGAGATAAGAAACATCACACTGTAATGCATCTGCCAGTTTCTGATACAGAACATTTTGTTTTGGAAAACGTCCTTCTACTTCCCAGGATCGAATGGTCCTATATGAAACACCAACCATACTGGCCAGTTCCTGCTGACTCATCTTTTTTTCTTTTCTTAATGATCTTACTTTTTCACCGAATGTCATAAACATACCTCTTTCTAAACCTTGTCTTATAAGTTTCATTAGCCGCTTCAAGGCAAAACGGGAAATGTGTCTCCCAAAAAATAAAAATTAATCTTGACAAAGGGAAATATCTCTCCTATAATGTGAATCACAGATAAGGGAAACATCTTTCCTATAAGATACACAATATTTCCTCCTTTGTCAATGAATATGTGAAATGAATTTCCTGTATTTTAAAGAAAACAGGAAGGATGCACAGTCATTGACAGTCAAAATGGGATACATGTTACAAAAAGAGGAAAGACGTATGGGAGGTGACAAAAGTGAGTCAGGATCAGACTTCTATTATCTGTATTGATCTGAAGTCTTTTTATGCTTCTGTAGAATGCGTAGAACGTGGACTGGATCCGTTTAAAGCAAACCTGGTGGTTGCAGATCCGACCAGATCAAAGTCAACAATCTGCCTGGCAATCACTCCGGCTATGAAGTCTCTTGGCATCAAGAACCGGTGCCGGATCCATGAGATACCGGATTGTGTAAAGTACATCACAGCCATGCCAAGGATGCAGCTGTATATGGATTATTCTGCAAAGATCTATGGAATCTATCTGCGGTACGTCTCAAAAGAAGATATCCATGTGTACAGTGTCGATGAGTGTTTTATTGATGTGACAAACTATCTGCAGCTTTATCATCTCACTGCAAAAGAAATGGCGGTAAAGCTTATGCAGGAGGTTATGGAGGAAACAGGTATCACTGCAACCGCTGGTGTGGGAACCAATCTGTATCTTGCTAAGATCGCAATGGATATCGTAGCAAAGCATGTGGATGACCATATTGGAATCCTGGATGAATTCTCTTACAGAGAGCAGCTATGGGATCATAAACCATTAAGTGACTTCTGGAGGATTGGATCCCGGACTGAAAAAAAACTGGCCGGTTACGGGATTCATACGATGGGCGATATCGCAATGGCTTCTTTAAGATCCGAAGACTGGCTGTATAAGATGTTTGGGATTGATGCAGAGCTGTTGATTGATCATGCATGGGGCTATGAAACATGCCGGATGAGTGACATCAAGAACTATCATTCGGAGGAACACAGCCTTTCAAATGGTCAGGTGCTGATGCGAAATTATTCTTTTGAAGAAGCACTTGTAATCGTAAGGGAAATGACAGACAACCTGGCCCTGGATCTGTTTGAAAAAGGACTGGTGACAAGCTCTCTCACCTTATGGATCGCATATGACCACAGGTATGAGCATGAGGCATCCAAAGGAACCGTAAAACTCGAAAGAGGAAGTAACAGTTCAAAAAAAATCATGGATGCAGTGGAAGATTTATATCTCAGGATTGCGGACAGATATACCGGAATTCGAAGAATCGAGGTGTGTGCGAACAGGGTTGCTCCTGAAAATTATGTGCAGTACAGCCTGTTTGATGATCCAAAACAGACCGATAAAGAACGGCATTTACAGGAAGCAGTATTGAATGTAAAGCAGCGTTATGGAAAGAATGCGATCATGCGTGGATCTAACCTGCTAGAGTGTTCTACTTATCGAGAACGCAATGAACAAATAGGTGGTCACCGTGCTTAGAGGAGGTGTAAAAAGTGCTGGCAAGTGAATATCAACCGTATTTATATTTATCAAGACCGGTTTCCAGGAGACATCCCATGGATGTAGGACGCAGGGCAAAACAGTTTGCTCCATTTGCGGCACTTCGTGGACTGGATGAAACGATCCGGCAACAGGAAATCATTTACGAATCGAAAAGAGATTTATCCGAAGAAAAGAAAAATGAGCTGGATATGAAATTAAGGATCCTGGCATATGGGATGAAGATACAGGCAACTTATTTTCAAAAATCCTGGAAGGATCCGTCAGTTGGCCAGTACCATACATTATCCGGAACCGTAGAATTTTTTGATCCATCAGTCCACTTACGGATCGATGATACCGGGCGCGAAACCTTGAAAAGCAGCGGGAGTATGACCGCATGAAAGCGCGGGAATACCGGGCAAGAAGAAAGGCGCAGGCTGCCGCCGCACAGCCCACACAGTAAAACAGAATAACCGTCAACCAAGAGGGATTTTCCGAACTACGGGAAATCCCTCTTTTGCGCCCGGAGAAAGGAGCCGCCTATGGCAGAACAAACCCCCGACAGTATCATCACGACCCAAAGGAACGGGCAGACCATTGTTGCGGAGTTATTTTTCAATCACAGCAGCACAGAAACATTCCGCGACAAGCTGCTCAAACTGGTGCTTGCCGACAATTCGCGTTTATCCGCGTCTGACGGTCAAGAGCCGGAAAAAACGGAAATCTTGCGATAACAGCCGCCCCGGCGATACATTCCCCGTCCGGGCGGTTTTTATCGTCAAAAACGTCGTTTTCCCCAAGTCAAGAGCCGGAGAAAACACCCGAAAAATGCCCCTATTGCGTAACAGGGGCGCAGAAAGGAGAGTTTATGAAAACAGGGCTTACCAAGCAGGAAAAGACCACCGATATTTGGTTTGATGAGAAAGACCCCCTTATCCATATCCGCACCCACAACACCGCCTTAAAGAAGCGTCTGCTTGCATACAGCCGCCGCTATCCGGCAATCTGCCAGCAGACGGACGCAGACCCGGAAACGGGCTGCATGGAGTTTGACATTGAGAAAGGACGCTTCTCTTTCCGTCTGACCGCCCCATACAGCGCAGAACGCCGGGAAAAGGCGAGTCAGTATGCCAGAGAAAACAATGCCGCCGACAGGCTGAATTGATATGGATTTGTTCATACTCTTGTGCTATGATATTTATGAATAATGAAACCTTTTCCTCTTTTTTGCGTCTATATAAATAACAGAAAAATGAAAGATAAAGGAGGCTTCTGTTATGAAAAAGAAATGGTTAATAATCACAATGGTGTGCATGGTCTTATTGTGCATTGTGGTAATGGTCTTTCTGTTTACAATGGGGAAAAAACCATATAAAAATCTGGACGCAGCACAAATAGCGTCAGCCAAAGTGCAATTAACGCCGCCAGACAAAACAGTTGAAATTGAGGATATTTCAGAGTTAGTAGGCTATTTGAATGATGTAGTTATCTATAATCAAGATAATTCTTACACAGAATATGTAGGGCAAGGCGTTACTTTTACCCTGATTATGACCGACGGCACACAGACAGAGATTACGGCATATAACCCATTTCTTATAATTGATGGTGTAGGCTATAAAACAAAGTATGAGCCATGCCAAGCACTTAATAGCTATGCCAATGAATTATTAAATTCTGGAACTGCCAATGTGATTTTGGAAGAGCCGCCTGCTTTAGGTTTAGTAAGTGATAACACCTATGTCAGTGCATTATTAGGTGCTTATTCGTGGCAGAAAAAAGATGTTGATGGAAATTCTATAAGTACAACTACCGATAGCGCACACCCTTTAGATTGTGAAGAATTATTATCCCCGCCGTATGAAACACCAGAAGCAACAGCTACACTAAGTTTTACAGAAGAACCCGATACTATTTTAAGTGTAAAATGTTGGAGTGATGAATATTGGGGGAAACCTACTACAAACAGCGAAGATGTAACTATGACTGGAAATGTCCTCACTCTTAAACCGGGCGGGTATATCTATGAAATAATAGCCGACTGGAATACCCAAAACGGTTATGGAGGAACTGCAAGCTATTTTATTTACTTGAAAATGATAGAGTAAAACTAAATAAACCACCTACAAGGGACAGCCGAGAAAATCGACTGTCCTTTTTCTATGCCGACAGGCAGAAAGGAGCGACCAACCATGACGAAACCGAGAGAGAAAACCCGCGAGGAGTTGCAAGCCGAGATTGAGGACGGAAAGAAGAAAATCCGGCAGTTTGAGAACCGAGAAAAGATGTTGCGTCAGAAGCTATCCAAAGAGGAACGCAGAACGCGCAGCCACCGCCTTATCGTCCGGGGCGCGGTCTTTGAGAGCATTGTGCCGGAAGCAAAGAACATGACCGACGAGGAAGCCGCCGCACTTCTCCGGCTTGCCTTGACGAGTGAGCCAGCGCGGGAGTTTTTGAGAAAACGAGCCGAGGAAACGACAAACTAAATAATCCCTTGGCAACAAGGGCGCACTTATACACCCTTGCGGGCGTGTGCGCTCTGCCGAGGGCTTATCTCCGCACAGGGAGATTTCCCCGCGCTTCGATATGGCGGCTTTGCCGCAACAAGGGGCTGCACCCCTTGCGCCGCTTACGCGGCTATCCCTGCACACCCGCAAAAACAGTACACCCGCCGTTGGCGTCTGTACCATTTTTGCGGGTTTTATTATCCTATCCGGGAGGTGATACCCATAGCCATTTACCATTGGAACATCGGTATTGTGAGCCGAGGAAAAGGCAAATCAGCCGTTGCCGCAGCCGCCTACCGAAGCGGTGAAAAGCTGACAAACGAATGGGACGGAATGACCCATGACTACACCCGCAAAGGCGGCGTTGTCCATACAGAAATCATGCTGCCGCCCCACGCGCCACCCTCATTCTCTGACCGTTCAACCTTGTGGAACAGCGTGGAGCTTTACGAGAAAGCCGGGAACGCCCAGCTTGCCCGAGAGATTGACGCGGCACTCCCCATAGAATTATCCAGAGAGGAACAGATCCGGCTTGTCCGGGAATACTGTTCCTCTCAATTTGTTTCTAAGGGAATGTGTGTGGATTTTGCCATTCACGACACCGACAGCGGCAATCCCCATTGTCATATCATGCTGACTATGCGCCCCCTTGACGAGCGCGGCGCGTGGGCGGCAAAGTCCAAAAAGGAATATGACCTTGACGAAAACGGCGAGCGTATCCGCTTGCCAAGTGGCAGATACAAAACCCACAAGGTTGACCTTACAGGCTGGAACGACAAGGACAACACCCTCTTGTGGCGCAAGGCGTGGGCTGACTATACCAACGACTTTTTGGAGAGGAACGGAAGCCCGGAGCGTATCGACCACCGCAGCAACGCCGAGAGAGGAATTGACGAGCTGCCCACCGTCCACATGGGCGTGGCGGCTTGCCAGATGGAGAAGAAAGGTATCGCCACCGAGAAAGGCGAACTGAACCGCAGTATTCAAAAGACAAAACGCCTTATCCGGGAAATCCGGGCGCAGATTGGGAAGCTCAAGGAATGGATTGCCGACCTGTTCAAAGCGTGGGAAACCGCCCCGGAGCAGCCGCAACAATCCCCCGGCCTTGCAAATCTGCTGATGAAGTATTTGAGCGTTCAGAGAGAAAAGAGCCGGAAGTATTCGCAGCGTTGGCAACAACAGCACACAGCCGATGAACTGAAAACCATAGCGGCAGCGGTCAACTATCTCTCCGAGCATGGTATCTCTAATCTTGATGAGCTGGACGCTTCTCTTTCCTCTGTCAGTGATAGAGCCTATTCAATCCGGGCAGGAATGAAAACCGCCGAGGAACGCATGAAGAAGCTGCAAAAGCTAATTGAATACGGGAAGAACTACACAGAGTACAAGCCCATTCACGATGAACTGAAAAAGCTGCAAAACGGCTGGACAAACAAGCGCGATAAGTACGAGGAAGCCCACCGCGCCGAGCTGACCCTATGGAACGCAGCAAGCCGCTATCTCCATGCAAATCTGACGGATATAAAGACGCTGCCTATCTCCAAATGGAAACAGGAATACGCCGACCTCAAAGAGCAGAGAGATACCGACTACACCAAACTGAAAGCTACCCGCGCCGAGGTTGCCGAGCTTCAGAAGATACGCAAGTGCGTTGATATTGCACTGAAAGCCGAGCAGCCGGAGCAGATACAGACCCGCACCAAACGGCACGAACAGGAGCGATAAGAAAAAGGACGGACAAGCTGTCCTACTTGTCCGTCCTTTGTACCTCTTATTTTCCCTTTCTGTTTTTCAAGTAAGTATACAGGAAACCTATCGCGCTGATTAGGAAACAAATTGCAGCAACATAAAATCCATGTTTAGGCAGTGCCTGCTTCTGAAAAACAGCTGATAGCAGAAAGCAAAAAGCTGCTATGAAGTTAAATATCGAAGTTAAAATGTAACCTGTTGTTTTCTTCATAACATCACATCCTTTTTAATTTTATTTTACTTCAAAACTATGAACAATTCAACCACAGAAAGAGAGGTATTAACCATGTATTACACCCAAGAACAGATAGACCGCGCCAACCAAGCCGACCTTGTTTCTTTCCTGCAATCACAGGGAGAGCAGCTTACCTGCGCCGGAAATGAATACCGCTGGAAGCGGCACGACAGCCTGACCGTCCGGGGAAACAAATGGTACAGGCACAGCCAGAGTAAGGGCGGCGCACCCATTGATTTTGTCATGCAGTGCTTGTTGCAGGTATCCAGTATTCAGATAATCTGAGTTCTTCATTATTTGGCGTTATGGCTTACACAGTGATCTTATGTTACAGCCTCTTTAAGACGGCATCCTTAAGTAAGTCGATATTTAACGCGCACTAAATTACAGGAAGGAGTGAAAATCATGGCATATGTCAGCGTACCGAAAGATTTAACAAAGGTAAAGAATAAAGTAGCATTTAACCTGACCAAAAGACAGCTGATCTGTATCGGGATAGGTGCTGCAATGGGAATTCCAAGCTATTTCCTCTTGCGTAATGTGATGGGAAACAGTAATGCAGCAACGGTCATGGTGCTTTTGATGTTACCGGCATTTTTATTTGCCATGTACGAAAAAGATGGGATGCATCTGGAAGATGTTCTGATGCATATGATCCGGGTGAAGTTTCTTCGTCCACCCGTCAGAAAATATGAAACTGAAAACTATTATGAGACAGATCTGGAACAGATCAGACAGTCTCCGGATGCAGGAAAACCGAAAGGAGGAAAAACGGTTGCGAAAAAAGAAAAATAAGAAAACTGTCGCAGATACCGGATACAAAAAAGTAGACAGAAAAGAGAAAAAGAAAAAGGAAAAGCAGGAGGAAAAACGCAGGCAGAAAAAACTGTCCGTCCAGCAGTCGATCGCTTATAAGGAAATGGGAAAAGATGGGATCTGCAGGGTACAGGGAAAAACGTATTCTAAGTGTATCCGCTTCTATGACATCAACTATCAGCTGGCTCAGAACGAAGATAAAAATGCAATCTTTGAAAACTGGTGTGATTTTCTCAATTACTTTGATGCCAGTATCCATTTTCAGCTGAGCTTTATCAATCATAAAAGCAGCATGAAAGAATTTGAACAGGTCATCCGGATCCGTCCTCAGGATGATGCTTTTGACGATGTTCGTATGGAATATACCAAGATGCTGAAACAGCAGCTGGCGAAAGGAAATAATGGACTGGTGAAATCAAAATATATCACCTTTTCCATCGAAGCAGACAATATCCGGGAAGCAAAGCCAAAGCTGGAACGTATTGAATCAGATATCCTGAACAACTTCAAGATCCTTGGAGTTCCGGCATATCCGCTGAATGGCGTGGAACGTCTGCAGATACTGTATGAGACTTTCAATCCGGATATCATGACAGACTTCCAGTTTGATTATGGTTCCATGATCCGGACAGGACTCAATACAAAGGATTATGTGGCACCGACCAGTTTTGTATTCCGAGACAGAAATACGTTCCAGATGGGAAATACTATCGGGGCTGTCTCTTATCTGCAGATCCTGGCACCGGAGCTTACGGATAAGATGCTGGCAGAATTTCTGGATATCGATAAGAACCTGATCGTCAACCTGCATGTCCAGTCTGTGGATCAGATGAAGGCAATCAAGCTGGTAAAAAGCAAAGTGACGGATATCAACCGTATGAAAATCGAAGAACAGAAAAAAGCAGTCCGGGCCGGATACGATATGGATATCAGTGCGACTCGTTCCTGAACAAAGCCTTCGTGGTTGAAGGACAAAATCAGGCACTAACAAAAGAA
>NZ_JAJEPS010000036.1:0-7999 GCF_020686965.1 Hominiventricola filiformis
ATCGTAGGACAGGGCTTCATCGCGATTGCGGCAGTCATTTTCGGAAAGTTCTCCCCGGGGGGAGCAACGAAGGCATGCCTGCTCTTCGGACTTTGCAGTGGTATTAAATCCCTGGCATCCCAGAGCAACATGGTATCCCCGAACCTGATTTCTATGATCCCGTATGTGGTAACTATCGTGGCACTTGTGCTGTTCGTGGGAAAAGCCCACACACCGGCAGCCAACGGCAAGATTTTTGTGAAGTCTAAATAAGAAAGGAGAACAAACATGTCCAACACACCAACTGCGCACAACAGCGCCAAAGCAGGCGATTTCGCCAAAACCGTACTGATGCCCGGAGATCCATTGAGAGCAAAATACATTGCAGAGACGTATCTCGAGAATCCGAGACAGGTAACTGCAGTCAGAAACATGTTTGGATATACCGGAACTTACAAAGGAAAAGAGATTTCCGTTATGGGCGGAGGCATGGGTATGCCTTCCGTCGGAATCTATTCCTATGAGCTGTTTAACTTCTATGATGTAGATCAGATCATCCGTATTGGTTCTGCAGGAGCCCTGCAGGATCATCTGAAATTGATGGATGTAGTCATCGGCATGGGTGCCTGCACGGATTCCAACTATGTATATCAGTATGGCCTTCCGGGAACCTTTGCTCCGATCGCAGATTATGACCTGCTGAACAGAGCCGTTGAGACTGCAAAACGTCAGGGTACCAATGTAGTCGTTGGAAATGTCCTTTCTTCTGACGTATTTTACAATGCGAACCCGAATGTCAATGATCTGTGGCGCAGCATGGGTGTACTGGCTGTGGAGATGGAAGCGGCAGCTCTGTATATGAATGCAGCAAAAGCAGGTAAGAAAGCCCTCTGTATGCTGACCATTTCTGACCATTTGTATACCAACGAGTTCTTAAGTGCAGAAGACCGTCAGCTGGGATTCGGTAAGATGATGGAGATTGCACTGGAACTGGCATAATAATAAAGACGGGGAGAATTTATAAGAATGGATGTAAAAGAAATTTTAAAGCATGTTGATCATACACTGCTGACGCAGACTGCTACCTGGGCGGAGATCAAACAGATCTGTGATGATGCAATTACCTATGGAACCGCTTCTGTATGTATTCCGCCTGCTTATGTAAAACAAGTAAAAGAATATGTACAGGATAAAATGGCAGTCTGCACCGTGATTGGTTTCCCGAACGGATACATGACCACCGCGGCAAAAGAGTTTGAGACCAGGGATGCACTGACAAATGGCGCAGATGAGATTGATATGGTCATCAATATCGGTTGGGCAAAAGACGGCAAATTTGACTGCATCGAAGAGGAAATCCGTACGCTCAAAAAAGCATGCGGTTCCAAAATACTGAAAGTCATCATCGAGACCTGCCTGCTCACCGATGAAGAAAAAATCCGTATGTGTGAAGCAGTGACAAAAGCAGGAGCTGATTATATTAAAACATCTACCGGATTTTCCAAAGCAGGTGCAACTTTTGAGGATATCAAACTGTTTTCCGAGCATATCGGACCGAATGTGAAGATGAAGGCAGCTGGAGGAATTTCTTCTCTTGATGATGCAGAAAAGTTCCTTTCTCTGGGTGCGGACCGTCTGGGAACCAGCCGTATTATCAAACTGGTGAAACAGGAAGAGGCAACTGGATATTAAGGAAAGGATTGTTTGAGGTTGTATGAAAGAGCTGGAAAAGAAGCAGATTGAAGAAATGATTGATAAAGCTATCAATATGATGGATTATTCCTATGTACCCTATTCTCATTTCCATGTGGGAGCGGCTCTGCTGGCAAAGAACGGAACCGTCTATGGCGGCTGCAATATTGAAAATGCAGGCTATACTCCAAGCAACTGTGCGGAGAGAACGGCATTTTTCAAGGCAGTCAGCGAGGGCGTGTTGGAATTTGATGCTATCTGTGTTGTGGGCGGTATGAATAAAGAACTGAAAGAATATGCAGCTCCATGTGGTGTCTGCCGTCAGGTTATGATGGAGTTCTGTGATCCGGAAGAGTTCCAGATCATTCTGGCAACCGGAAAAGAGCAGTATGAAATCTTCACACTGAAAGAGCTTCTTCCGCTTGGATTCGGACCAAATAATCTAAAACTTGATAGGAGAGAGTAACATGGAAAAATTTAAGAGAGTTTTTGTAGTTGTTATGGATTCTCTGGGAGTTGGTGCAATGCCGGACTCTGCGGATTTCGGTGACATCGGTGTCAATACCCTGGGACATATTTCAGAATCTGTCGACACCTTTGAGATCCAGAATCTCCAAAGATTGGGAATGGCAAATATTACTCCGTTAAAGCAAGTTGCACCGACGGATCATCCGCTGGCTTACTACGGCAAGCTGCGGGAAAAGAGCCGCGGAAAAGATACCATGACCGGACATTGGGAAATGATGGGACTGGAAGTGACCAAACCATTCCAGACCTTTACCGAGACCGGATTTCCGCCGGAACTGATCAAAGAATTGGAAGAGCGTACCGGGCATAAGGTCATCGGCAATAAGAGTGCCAGCGGCACGGAAATTCTGGATGAACTGGCAGAAGAAGAAATTGCAACAGGACATATGATCGTGTACACCTCTGCCGATTCCGTTCTTCAGATTTGCGGAAATGAGGAGACCTTCGGTCTTGACGAGCTGTACCGTTGCTGTGAGATTGCCAGAGAACTGACCATGAGAGACGAGTGGAAAGTGGGCCGTGTGATTGCAAGACCGTATGTCGGCAAGAAAAAAGGCGAGTTCAAGCGTACCAGCAACCGTCATGACTATGCATTGAAACCCTTTGGTCCGACCGCGCTGAATGCAATGAAAGATGCAGGCCTTGATGTCATCTCCATCGGAAAGATCAATGATATTTTCGTGGGAGAGGGCATTACAGAGGCATATAAGTCAAAGAGCTCCGTTCATGGCATGGAACAGACCATCGATGTGGCAAAGAAAGATTTCCATGGACTCTGCTTTGTCAATCTGGTAGATTTCGACGCTCTGTGGGGACACAGAAGAAATCCGTCAGGCTACGCACAGGAGATTGAGAAATTCGATGTAAACCTGGGAGTCCTTCTTGACACCCTGCGTGAAGACGACCTTCTCATTATCACCGCAGACCATGGAAACGATCCGACCTATACCGGAACCGACCACACCAGAGAAAAAGTACCGTTCCTGGCATACTCCAAAGCAATGAAAGGCAGCGGAGAACTCCCGGAGACCGATACCTTTGCCATCATTGGCGCTACTATAGCAGATGATTTCGGTGTAAAAATGCCAGAAGGAACCATTGGATATTCCATTCTGGATAAACTCAAATAAATAGGAAGTCATAGATTGTGAAGGCCGCTTCTCGGGTGAGGAGCGGCCTTTAACTTGTATTGGTGATTATGTTGTCAGGCGATACGCTGCCGTTTGCTGTTGGACTTACATATGATATTGTAATATCCGCCTCGTTTGGGCAGATAGAGATAATAAGTAGTCCAGCACCCGAAAATAAGCGTATTGGTGAAAAATAGCAAGTGTTTCTCTGCGAAAAAATGCAGAAATGGGTTTTATAAAGCACTGAAATAAAACAATACCCATGAATATAGAAATTATTGGCTATAGGGTGATACAGGATGGCTATATAGCCATTCTTAGGAATTTTGCTAAAGATTACTGATTATTTGTACTACGCATTGGGTAGAAATTGAGAATGTTTTCGTATCTGTCCAAGGAATGACTGATCAGATAGTAATTCATTATATTCCAAATTCTTTCATTAATTCAGCATCGATCTCATCAGGGGTATAAGTTTTTTTCTGATTTTAAAGAATCCATTCCCTTCGACAGTTCAGCATTTAGCACATCACAACTCATATCATTAATAGAGGTTGGTATTGCAGGTAAATTCAATCAAAATTTAATTGAAAGTGATACTATTAGATGATAATATAGATACATGGAAAACCAGAGAGCCGGGCGGCTTACCCTCCCCTTCGGAGGGTTGCTAAGCCCCGGTGGGGCTTGTTTAGCAACGACCGGAGCGAAGCGCAGACTTAACCCTCCAGACGAAAGAAAGGAGAGCGTTGCCGATGTATGTTACATACTCTGATTTAATTCAGATTGGAATATTCATTTGCGCCCTTGTTGGATTGTGTTACACGATTTTCAAGGGAAAACGAAAATAGCCGCCATTACTGCGAATAATGACGGCTGACCTTATAAAAGGTTGATGCTATAGTGTTCGGGTAAGCCACTTCTCTGGCTTTCCCTTTTTCTATGTTCAATATAACACGTGAGTATATTTATTTCAAGATAAATATCGGTGCGAACGATAATTTATTGAGACCATGAAACAAGAGTTGGTACATTGAAAAAAGGCTGGTAACATGATATATTTTTCTTATATCTATTTCTGAAAAAGATTCCCTTTATAATAGAAAATTTAAGATTGAAAAGTGACGGAGGAGAAGAATGGTCGATACTAAAAAAGAGCAGGAACGGGACGAACTGCATCGCGCAATATGGGCAATCGCGGATGAGCTGCGGGGAGCAGTTGATGGCTGGGATTTTAAAAACTATGTTCTTGGAACAATGTTTTATCGTTATATATCAGAAAATCTTTGCAACTATATCAATAGTGGTGAGATTGAAGCTGAAAATATAGAATTTGATTTTGCTAAAATGTCAGATGATGATGCGGAAGAGGCTAGAGAAGGATTAGTCGAAGAAAAAGGTTTTTTCATTTTGCCAAGTGAGTTGTTTTGTAATGTTCGTGCAAATGCAGCAGAAGACGAAAATTTAAATGAGACATTAGAGCGTGTATTTCGTCATATTGAGGAATCTGCACAGGGAAGTGAAGCGGAAAATGATTTTGCCGGTTTGTTTGATGACTATGATGTAAATAGCAATAAGCTGGGAGCTACAGTCGCAAAGCGTAATGAAAAGTTAGTAAAATTGTTGAATGGTGTAGCGGAAATGAACCTTGGTGACGTGAAGGATCATTCCATTGATGCTTTTGGTGATGCATATGAGTATCTTATGACGATGTATGCGTCAAACGCCGGAAAATCAGGTGGAGAATTTTTTACGCCAGCGGATGTGTCTGAATTGCTCACCCGGTTAGGAACAGTAGGAAAAACAGAAATTAATAAAGTATATGATCCGGCATGCGGGTCTGGTTCTTTGCTTTTAAAAGCAGAAAAAGTGCTTGGCAAAGATGCGATTCGGAATGGATTCTATGGACAGGAAATCAATATTACAACGTACAATCTGTGCCGTATTAATATGTTTTTGCATGATGTGGGATTTGATAAATTTGATATTGCCTGTGAGGATACATTGATTAGTCCCCAGCATTGGGATGATGAGCCATTCGAATTGATAGTATCGAATCCTCCATATTCTATTAAATGGGCCGGTGACGAAAATCCGCTGCTTATCAACGATCCACGATTTGCTCCGGCCGGAGTTCTGGCACCTAAAAGCAAAGCGGATATGGCATTTATTATGCACAGCCTGTCATGGCTTGCATCCAATGGAACGGCCGCTATTGTATGTTTCCCTGGTATTATGTATCGTGGAGGTGCAGAGCAGAAAATTCGTAAATATCTGGTAGATAATAACTACATTGACTGCATTATTCAGCTACCGAGTAACCTGTTCTTTGGGACTTCCATTGCAACCTGTATTATGGTGATGAAAAAGAACAAGACAGATAATAAAACACTGTTTATTGATGCGACAGGTGAATGCATAAAGGTTACGAATAATAATAAACTGACACCAGAAAATATTGACCGAATTGTAGATGTATTTGCAAAACGTGAAGAAGCAAAACACTTTGCACATTTGGCAAATTATGAGGAAGTAGTTGACAATGACTACAATCTATCTGTCTCTACTTATGTGGAGGCTGAAGATACCAGAGAGAAAATTGATATTGTGAAACTTAATGCAGAAATCAAAGAAATTGTTGCTCGTGAACAGGTGCTTCGGGATGAGATTGATAAAATCATTGCAGAAATTGAGTTAGAATAGAAATGGACAGATTGAGAGATCTTAATGGTTTAGGCGAAGGAATTAATAAAAAATGGATATGGGGAAATAAAGAAAATTATTATTGTAGCTGCGATTGTCTTCAAAAAATTGGTTATTGTATACATGATTTGAATACAGAAATTGAAAACTTGTCAAATCCTTCGATGAAAGAAGTAATATTTATTATTATCTTGGTTGACTGGATATGTGAGGCGAGTGACACTTTGTTGAAAATTCTTGATAAAGGAATGGTAGATAACTTTGTATTCAAAAATGAAGATAGTATTTTGAAATCAAGAAGATTTTTTAAAGCATTAAGATCCTTCGCAGTGGCACATCCGTTGTCGACAAATAGACATGAAAAATATGGTTTCGATGGAGATTTGATTTGTGTGGATATTAGAGATAGAACTTCTAAGCTTGTTGAAATGTTTACGCATAGCAATGACTGGTTCCATCTAGATTTTAACGGATTAAAAGTAAATACCAAAAATCAAAGTGCAGATTTTGTGTTATATGTCTATTCTCATAAAGCAGATGGAATGAAATTTTTTAAATATATAGGTGTGGATTTTAAAGATTTATATTGCGTAGCGGAATTACAAATAGAAAAAATATATGAGTTGGATAAATATTTGAAAAAAATTAAGAAAAAAGATTGGTTGGTGAATGCATGAGTAAGTTGGATGAATTGATCGCAGAGCTTTGCCCAGATGGTGTAGAATATAAAACAATTGATGAAATAGCAGTAGATATATACAGAGGTTCTGGGATAAGAAGAGATCAGGTGACAGAAAATGGAATACCCTGTGTGCGCTATGGAGAAATTTATACAACTTACGGTGTATGGTTTGAAAAATGTAAGTCTCATACACAATTGGAATATGTAAAATCACCAAAGTATTTTGAATATGGAGATATTTTATTTGCCATTACTGGAGAAAGTGTTGAAGATATTGCAAAATGTTGTGCTTATATAGGAAATGAGAAATGTCTAGCGGGCGGAGATATCGTTGTGTTGAAACATAGAGAAGATCCCAAATATATAAGTTATGCTTTGTCCACAGTGGATGCACAAAAACAGAAAAGTGCTGGAAAGGTAAAAAGTAAAGTTGTTCATTCTAGTGTGCCTGCGATTAAAGCTATTAAACTTCCTGTACCTCCGCTGGAGATACAACGTGAAATAGTACATATCTTAGACTCTTTCACGTCATTTACAGCCGAGCTCAAAGGCAAGCTTACAGCCGAGCGTATAGCTCGGAAGAAACAATATGAATTTTATAGAGATAAGTTGTTAAATAGTAATGATACAGTAAAAAAAACTACTATAGGAGAAATATCAGAGTCTGTTACAGTTGGAATTGCAAATTCAGCGACCCGCTCGTATAGAGATAGTGGAGTAATAATGTTTAGAAACCAAAATATTAAGGAGAATCATTTGGATGATGCTGATTTGATATATATTGATAATGATTTTTCCTCAAAATATAAAAATAAAATTTTAAAAGAGAATGATATTTTAGTTACTAGAACAGGTTATCCTGGACAAGCATGTATTGTTCCTAAAAAATATGAAGGAGCACAAACATTTACAACTCTAATTATTCGACTTAAAAATTTTGAAAAGACAAATCCTAAATATGTTTGTTATTATATTAATTCTATTAGTGGGAAAAAATATGTTCAAAAAATGCAATCGGGAGCAGCACAACAAAATTTTGGTGCAACTGCTTTGAGTAGTATGCCGATTTCAATACCTAATATAGATATTCAAAATAAAATTGTGGATGTTCTTGATAATTTTGAAGCTATTTGTTCAGATTTAAACATTGGTTTGCCAGCTGAGATTGAAGCACGTCAAAAACAGTATGAATATTATCGAGATCTGCTCTTGACATTTGCTCACCCTTTTTATTCTTTTCCATATTGCTAAACATCATAATAAGATATCTAAGCAATACCGGATG
>NZ_JAJEPS010000037.1:0-7535 GCF_020686965.1 Hominiventricola filiformis
CGGTCTGGCTGCGCCGGTATCCACTATGGTGGGAATTATTCTGAATGTGGGATTTTTTACATGGATATCCAACCGAAGGCATTTGCCACGGAGCTGATCAGTATAATAGCTGCAAAGATAGGGCAGAGATACTGGATCATAAAGTAGAAAATTTTCTTCCGGCGGAAGGGCTGTCCATCCTGCGTGATTTCTTCCTCCATTTTTTGCAGACCGACTACTTTGGAGACAAACAGGCAGATCGCGATAGCGGCAATCGGCATCATAACAGAGTTGGTCAGAAAATCGAAAAAGTCAAGGAACTGCATGCCGATGATGGTAACTCCGGCCAGCGGCCCATAGCCAAGGCAGGAGAGGGTTCCTAACAGAACCATAACGACGCCCATAAATACAGTTGCTTTTTTACGGCTCCAGTGCAGTTCATCTTCAAAGGTGGAGACAGCACTTTCTGTCAGTGCAATGGAACTGGTCACAGCAGCAAACAGTACCAACAGGAAGAACAGGATGCCGATGACGGTTCCAAATCCCATGTTGGCAAATACTTTTGGGATGGTGATGAACATAAGCGCCGGTCCAGCTTGCAGAGTGTTCGGATCACCGCCGGAGAAAGCAAAAACTGCCGGGATAATCATAAGACCGGCCATAATGGCGATGGCCGTATCAAAAATTTCTACATTCTGTGTGGAGTCTTCAATCGAAGTCGCTTTTTTCATATAAGAACCAAAGGTGATCAGGATACCCATAGCGATGGACAGGGAATAAAACATCTGTCCCATGGCAGATACCACTGTCATCCAGGAAAAATTCGCCATATTCGGGACCAGAAGATACTTCACACCGGCCATAGCGCCCGGTCTGGTGACGGAATAAACGGCAATGATGACGGATAGTACCACCAGAATCGGCATCATAAATTTGGACACGCGCTCGATTCCGTTGCGTACACCTGCATAAATAATACCTAAGGTAATAAAGGTAAATACAAGAAAGCAGATTTCCGTGGATAATCCATTGGAAATAAAGCCAGAAAAATATTCATCGGAGGCCAGTGCCTGTCCGTGTCCCATGAAATATTCCACCAGGTATTTAATAACCCATCCGCCGATAACAGAGTAATAAGGAACGATCAGAATCGGAATGATGGCGTTGATCCATCCGCCTGCAGACCGGAGTCTGGTTTTCCCAAAATTCTCAAAGGCACCTACGGGGCTTCGTCTGGTCATCCGTCCCAGTGAAGTCTCGGCCATGATCATGGAATAACCAAAGGTCAGTGCCAGAATAATGTAAATCAGTAAAAAAATGCCACCGCCGTATTTGGCAGCCAGATAAGGAAATCGCCAGATATTTCCCAGTCCTACCGAAGCCCCGGCAGCTGACAGTACAAAGCCCAGCTTTCCGGAGAAGGAACTTCTTTTGTGTTTGTTCATGTTTCATATCCCCTTTTGTCCATTTATTTGCAAAATACGCACTTGTTCCAGTGTAACACGCAGGAGTGGAAAAAGCAATTCCGGAACTGCTTGATCAGTTGCGAAAGGTAAATTTACTTCATAGCCTTTTTTCTTTCTCCCAAAAATGAATATAAGTTTTCCACGATCTGCTCGTCATTAAATTTTCGGGACTTCTTCTGGATCTTATTGCACTCAGCAACTGGATTCTTTTCCAGATTTTTTCTAATTCTTTCCTGCTCTCTGTTCAGTTCTCTTCCTCTGCGATAAAGTTTTTCATTTATTTTACCTTATCGCAAAGGAATTGGCTTAAATTCAACGAAAATACTGCGAATTATTTTTACCTTTCAACACTGCTCAAAGAATACGAATATTCAAACGTTGGAGTAAAAAACAGAGGTATGATTTGATCAGAGTCCGGGGATACTATTTTTGTCAGGAGGTTTCGCTATGAAAAAAGATAACCAGAAACTAATTGATTCCACCGACTATCTGGTCAATTCCGCATCCACTCAGGACTGCACCGGGTTGATTCCCCGTGGATTGCAAAGTGATGAGGAAGTGGAAGCCTATGAAGAAATTAATCATTATCTGCCGCCGAAGGTGGAGAAGAAAAAGCAGAAACAAAATGCCGCGGAAAAGATACCATGACCGGCCACTGGAAAATGATGGGACTGGAGATGCCGGAAGGAACGTTGGGAAGTTCGTTGCCAAATTTCTTAAAATAAATTTTCAGAGAAGAGCGCTGTCAGTTTTATTGGCAGCGTTTTTCTAATATAAAGCGTTGATGTTTTGGTGCTTCATAAAGGCCACCAGCGCGGGATGCTCGTTGTCAACGCCGTTTGCCAGTTCCGCACGTTCAGCCGTCAAGCGTTCCAGCACGTCGGACAGGCGCTCCGCCTGCTGTTCGTAGTCGGCCTTCATCGCCCGGTATTCCTGCTGGGAGATTTCCCCGTCCTTCCAGTCTTGATAAAGGGATTGCTTGTAACGGGTGATTTTGGCAAGTTCCCGTTCCTTTGCGGCAATCAGATCGTCCAGCCGGAAAGACTGGCTTTTTTTGATTGGAGCCGTATTGATCCGGGCAATCAATTCCGAATAGGAAACCGCCAGATGCACTCTTAATTTCCGATGAGGGTTAAACGATCTAAATGTACTACGATTTTAAGGTCAAAATACCCGAGGTCAAGGGTAAGATTTATGAACGGACGATCAAAGGGGTCGTCTACATCAATTACGAGTATGACCGGATTTATAAGCCGGACAAGAAATACAACATCTCCAAACGCACAACGATCGGTAAGAAATGTGAAGACGATCCGGAAATGATGTATCCGAATCCAAACTTTCTGACTTACTTTCCGGACGTCGAACTGCCGGAGGATCAGGGACGGGATGCCAGGAGCAGCTGCCTGCGCATCGGGACATGGATCGTGATCGAAAACTGATGGTGGAAAGCCTTCTTGACAAGATCATCAGCGGCCTTTACAGCGATGACCGCGGCACAGGCCTGTTTCTTGATCTGGCAGCGTATTATCTCACTACAGAGAATAATGCCGGACAGTACTATCCGGATTTTGCCTATAACCATCCGCTTTTGCACCTGGGTTATCATTTCCGTAACCTTCGAGAAGGTTTACAACGCCCTATGCGCCCAGAGCAATCACAAGGATTTTCAAAGTATCAATCGCGCTCGCAAAAAATTCCATATAGTTCCTCCTTTAATTTCAGAAATTTTAATTTGTGATATGGCCGTATCAGGCCGGAAACAAAAAAAGCCGCCGCACTGTTTTAGAAAAAAATCTGTTTCAAACAGCACGGCGGCATGGGGCAGGAAAAATCCTGCGGTTATTTACTTTTCAGGGAGAATCACGAATCCTCAAAAAAACCTCCTTTCATCGTGACAAAAACAAAGCCCGCCAAGCATCATGCTTTGACAGGCAGGAACAATAAATGTATGTTTGAATGGTAATGGCAGATTTAATTCTTGCGACTATATCCAATGGTGCTTATTATGAGGGAAATTCCAAAAATCAAAATTGCCGCTATCCCTGAGATAAGCACATATGAATAAATAGAATTTACCATAGCAGCCATTCCCGGTCCATCTTCAAAATATTTTACAAAATAAAACATTGGAATTACCACAATCAATCCCATAGTTTGTGCAGAACGAAAACCAAACCAATAAGTTAATGGCAAGCAAATTCCTGTCCATAATAACGGGATAATAACTGCTGCTCCGATCGAAAATAGCCAGATAAGCATATCAAAATTTTGAAAAATCACACTGGATAAACCGTTGAACATAATACTGCCCAAAATGCTGATTGCCACCGTATATATAACAGAAATGTATTTACTTGCAACAACAGCAAAATTGCTTATCGGCATAGCTAATTGATATTTTTTCCAGCTTGCCTTTTCATCACTTGCGAAACTCATAATATTTTGCATACCGATTGTCATGGCAAACATAACAGAAGCAAATAAACCGGCATAAATACCAGCGTTGAAAATAAGTAGAACAATAGCCGCTGCTGCAATCAGAATAAGTTTCTTATCAATACTCTTGAAAAAAATGGATATATCTTTATAAATCAATCCTCGCATGATATTCCTCCTTTCACATAGAAAAGCATAATATCTTCTAATGTGGCATTATCTACAATGATATTCTTATATTTCTTTTTGAACGCTTCTTTGTCACGGACAAGACACTCCACGCTCATATTAGTAGTTCGGTGTATGATATAATCATCAGAGGAAAGCAGTGCAAATTTTTCTTTTCCGCACTTTGCTACGCCATAGTTATAAACAAGATTATCTTTCTGTTCCTCGAAAATAATTTTGCCTTGATGAATTAAAATCACATAGTCTGCAATTTTTTCTATGTCCGAAGTAATATGCGATGAAAAGAAGATAGAGCAATCTTCATCTTGAATAAATTCCAAAAATAGGTCTAACACTTCATCACGCACAACGGGATCAAGACCTGTTGTTGCTTCGTCCAAAATCAACAGTTTAGGTCTGTGTGCCATGGCGCAGATAATGGAAAGTTTCATCTTCATTCCTTTTGAAAAAGCACTAATTGTTTTCTTGGTCGGGATTTTGAATTTTTTCAAATATTGTGAAAAGAGGTTACTATCCCATGTCTTATAAACACCTTTCAAGATTTTTTCAATATCTGCGGCTGTAAATACATCATGAAAATTACATTCGTCAAAAACAATGCCAATATTCTCTTTGACAGTTGGAATTGTATGGTCTATTCCAAATACCTGTATCTGTCCACTATCTTTGTTTAATTCATTTAATATCAGATGGATAGTGGTACTTTTTCCTGCACCATTTTCGCCAATAAAGCCTACAATCCTACCTTTAGGGACTTTGAACGAAACATTGTCCAAAGAAAATCCCTCAAATTGCTTGCATAAATTCTGCACCAAAATGTTATTATCCATGGCTGTCACCTCTCGTTACTCCTCGTAAAATAGTTTTAGGATATTCGTCATTTGCTCAAGACTAATGCCATGCGCTCGACCAATTTCTGCGACTTTTTGCAAAAGTTCTTCAGCAATTCGTAACTGTTCCTCTTGAATAAATTCCCTGTTTTGTGATGCTACAAAACTGCCTTTTCCAGATACAGTTTCTATAAATCCATCTCTTGTCAAATCTTCGTATGCTCTCTGAACGGTAATAACACTTATATGCAAATCTTTTGCTAAAGCTCTCATAGAAGGGAGGGCTTCGCCAGCAGATAGTGTACCGTCCATAATAAAACTTTTTACTTGCATACAGATTTGTTCATAGATAGGTTTATCACTGCTATTACTAATGATAATCTCCACTTGCTTACCTCACTGTGCGTACTTATCGTAATAAGCGTACTTATTCAATAAGTACAGCATAGGCGATTTGTGTGAACCTGTCAAGAGAAAAGATGTCAATGTATTTGGAAAAGTGGGTGGCTGTAAATCAAAAAAATGGTTCATCGTAAGAGGAGACCGGTCTGGAACTGGATTTTACCTACTATAATGCAGTCTATACGGTAGAAAATGCCCTTGCAAAAGTAAAAGATGAAAAGGGAATGAAGCGGCTCATGGATCTCGGATTGTCTTATCTGACACTGGATCGTGCCGCTTCCACCCTGTCTACTGGTGAGTGGCAGCGAATGCAGCTGGCAAGAGCAGTGAGAAACCGGACTACAGGAGTTCTCTATGTGCTGGATGAGCCGTCCATTGGTCTGCATCCATCCAACATTGTGGGATGGAATGTCGTCATGCATGACATGGTGACTGATGGAAATTCCGTAGTTGTAAAGAAAAACAGTATTGACAATTTTTTAAATCCCCATATAATTATCATTAGTAATTAACTTTGGTAATTATATGGAGATTTTTTATTATGAGAATTGAAACACTGAAAAAAATGTTTGATGCCTGTTATCAGGCAAAAAGGGCAAGGGATCTGCTGCCGCCACTGCCGGATGGCGTAACGTCTTCCTATATTCATTACCTGGATGCCATCCAGATACTGGAAAAACAGGAGATTCATGTAAAAGTATCGGATATCAGTGATGCGCTGAATCTTCCACGTCCCGGCGTCACCAGAACCGTAAAGGAGATGGAGACAAAAGGATATCTGCAGAAAATTGCTTCGCCCGATGATGGTCGAGTGACCTATATTGTGGTTACGGAGGCGGGAAAACAGTTGTCGCAGAAATATAATGAACAGTATTTCCGGATGTTGGTTCCGTATATGGATGAGATTTCGGAAGAAGATGCACAGTGTGTGATTCGGACAATTGAGAAGTTTTATCAGATTATGAACGAGAGGAGAGAGACTTATGACAAATGATCAATCAGATTTTACACAGGGAAGTATTTTAAAGAAACTGGTAACTTTTATGATGCCGGTGCTTGGGGCATTGATCTTACAGGCTGCTTATGGAGCGGTAGATCTTTTGGTAGTGGGAAGATTTGGTTCTACTTCCGGACTGTCCGCCGTTTCTACCGGAAGCCAGGTATTGAATCTGGTTACTTTTGTAGTAATACAGACAGCTATGGGTATTACGGTGCTGATTGCCCGGTATCTGGGTGAAAAGAAGCCGGAGCAGATCGGTTCTGTTATCGGTGGATCCGCCATTGTCTTTACCATTATTTCTGTCGTTCTGTTTGTAGTAATGGTGGGTTTTGCCCGTCCGATTTCTATATTGATGCAGGCTCCCACAGAGGCTGTGGATCTGACAGCTACCTATGTGCGGATTTGTGGAGCAGGAATTTTCTTCGTTGTAGCTTATAACTTGCTGTCTGCAATTTTCAGAGGACTTGGCGACAGTAAATCTCCGCTTTTGTTCGTGCTGGTAGCCTGTATCATCAATATTTTCGGCGATCTGGCTCTGGTGGCCGGACTTCATATGGATGCAGCCGGTGCGGCAATTGCGACGGTGGCAGCCCAGGCATGCAGTGTGGTATTTGCAGTGATTCTTCTTATGAAGAAGCAGCTACCATTTGAGATTACCAAAAAGGATTTTCGATTGAATATTCAATGTCAGAGATTTCTGGAGATCGGGCTTCCGCTGGCATTGCAGGAGTTTTTGACACAGATTTCTTTTCTGGCACTCTGCGCCTTTGTCAACCGTCTGGGACTGGAGGCATCATCCGGTTACGGTGTAGCCTGTAAGATCGTAAACTTTGCAATGCTGGTACCAAGTGCCCTGATGCAGTCCATGGCATCCTTTGTATCCCAGAATGTGGGTGCAGGAAAGCTGAAACGTGCCAGACAGTCCATGCTTACCGGAATTGGCGTAGGACTGGTGGTAGGATGCTTTGTATTTGCACTGGTGATGCTGAAAGGTGATGTGCTGACCGGATTCTTCTCCACAGATGAAGCAGTCATCCAGAACGGTTTTGCTTATCTCAAAGGATTTGCTCCAGAGACCATTGTAACCGCAGTATTGTTCAGTATGATAGGCTACTTTAATGGAAATAACAAAACCGTGTGGGTCATGACCCAGGGACTTATTCAGACTTTGTTGATACGTCTGCCATTTGCTTACATTATGAGTATTCAGCCCAACGCGAGCCTGACCAT
>NZ_JAJEPS010000038.1:0-7511 GCF_020686965.1 Hominiventricola filiformis
GAAGCGCAGTAATGCGTGAAGCTGACTGTTACTAATAGGTCGAGGGCTTAACCAAGAGGTTTAGGGTAAAGGTTTTGAGAAAGATGAAATTAAGTATTGACTGTATGTGATTTTGAAGGTATAATATCTTCGTATTCCTCGATAGCTCAATGGTAGAGCACACGGCTGTTAACCGTGGTGTTGTAGGTTCGAGCCCTACTCGGGGAGCTAAAAATAGTATGGCGACATGGCCAAGTGGTAAGGCAAAGGTCTGCAACACCTATATCACCAGTTCGAATCTGGTTGTCGCCTCTCTTAACTCCTTGATTTCAAGGAGTTTTTTTATTGCCAAAATGTATGTAAAACAGTAGAGATTATGTTATACTGAAAAATAAATGGATGGAAAGCGGAATGATTTATGTTTACGCAATGAGGATTCAAAACGGTGACCAGCACGGTACGGCGGAACTGCTTTTGAACCGGAGCCTGGAACAATGCACGGATGTGCAGACTCCGGCACGGTATCACAGAAATGAACATGGAAAACCGTATTTGACGGAGACACCGGAAATTTATGTCAACTGGTCTCATTCCAGGGACTATGTGATCTGTGCGATCTCGGATCAGGAAGTGGGAATTGATCTGCAAAAGATGGACCGGGAGCCGAAAGAAAATCTGATCCGTAAAGCGCTGACGGAAGAGGAGCAGGAATTTTACAGATCCGTGCCGAAGCCTGAGAGGCAAAAACTGTTTTATCAGTACTGGTCAGTAAAAGAAAGTTTCCTGAAGGCGCTCGGAACCGGTTTTTATACTTCACTGCATACATTTCAGGTGGATATGGAAAAGGAGCAGCCGCGCATCAGTCACCATATTAATAGAAAGAATTATTCATGCAGATTGCTTACATTTCGGGAGCCGGATTATGTGGCTGCCGTCTGTGTGGAGAACGCCACATTAGAGGAAGAAGACATTAAGATTACTTATTTTTAATCAGGAGGGAAGAAAAAGATGTCAGAACAGCTGGAGACTTTAAGAACCTGGATTAATGAAAGTGATAATATCGTATTTTTCGGTGGAGCCGGAGTCTCTACAGAAAGTGGCATTCCGGATTTTCGGAGTGTAGACGGACTTTACCATCAGCAGTATGACTATCCTCCGGAGACTATTTTGAGTCATACCTTTTTCCGGAGAAATACAGAAGAATTTTACCGGTTCTATCGGGCGAAGATGCTGGTCCTTGATGCGAAACCCAATGCAGCTCATAAAAAACTGGCGGAATGGGAACAGCAGGGGAAATTAAAGGCGGTTGTTACCCAGAATATTGATGGGCTTCATCAGGCAGCCGGAAGTAAAGTGGTCTATGAACTGCATGGAAGCGTCCATCGGAATTACTGCCAGAAATGCGGGGCATTTTACGATGCCAGATATATGTTGGAATCAACAGGAATTCCCAGATGTGAGAAATGCGGCGGACTGATCAAACCGGATGTCGTGCTTTATGAAGAAGGGCTTGATCAGGCGACGATTAACGGAGCAGTTCATGCCATCAGTCAGGCAGATGTGCTGATCATCGGAGGAACTTCCCTTACGGTTTATCCGGCGGCGGGACTTATTGACTATTATAATGGAAATAAACTGGTACTCATTAATAAATCGGTAACACCTATGGACAGCCGGGCAGATCTGCTGGTTCAGGGACCCATCGGAGAGATTTTCAGTCAGTTATAGGAGGAATGTATGGATTATCAGGTAGGTGATATTGTAAAATTGAAAAAACCACATCCCTGCGGAAGCCAGGAATGGGAGATCTTGCGTGTGGGAGCAGATTTTCGTCTGAAATGTCTTGGCTGTGAGCATCAGGTCATGGTGTCCAGAAAACTGGTAGAGAAGAATACCAGGGGACTTCGGAAAAAAGGCGAATAAATGGAGAAATAATGCTTGAAATCAACGAAAATTTGTGTTATAGTAAATTCTCGTGATATATTATTGCTCTGTAAATCAGAGACATCCTTGCGCATGTAATACGTGCGCCAGAGACCAAAAGGAGGAAGAAAAGCATGAACAAATATGAATTAGCACTTGTTGTGAATGCAAAGATCGAAGATGACGAGAGAGCAGCAGCCGTAGAGAAAGCAAAAGAGCTTATCGCTCGCTTTGGCGGTACTGTGACAGAAGTAGAGGATGCAGGAAAGAAGAGACTTGCATACGAGATCCAGAAAATGAGAGAAGGATTCTACTACTTCATTCAGTTCGATGCTCCGGCTACCTGCCCGGCAGAGATCGAGAAACGTGTCCGCATTCTGGACAATGTCATCCGCTATCTGTGTGTTCGTAAAGACGCATAAGAACAGCTTATATGAGGTGATTGTTAATGAATAAAGTGATTTTGATGGGACGCCTGACCAGAGATCCGGATGTCCGTTATTCCAATGGTGAGAATGTTACTGCAGTGGCAAGATTTACTCTTGCAGTTGACCGCAGATTTGCCAGAAGAGACGGAGATCAGCAGACTGCTGATTTTATCGGATGTGTGGCATTCGGCCGTAACGCCGAGTTTATTGAAAAATATTTTCGTCAGGGAATGCGCGTAACCATTTGTGGACGTATTCAGACTGGGTCTTATACAAATAAGGACGGTAATAAAGTTTACACTACAGATGTTGTTGTAGAAGAGCAGGAGTTTGCTGAGAGCAAAGCTGCATCTGATGCAAATCGCAGCAGCATGGGCGGAAGCTATCAGACACCGTCAGCACCGAACCCGATGGGGGCAGCCGGAGACGGCTTTATGAATATCCCGGATGGTATTGATGAGGAGCTGCCATTCAATTAACAATCGGATTTTGATATGGAATTGTGAGAAGGAGGAAACCATCATGGCTTACACCAAAAATGAAAAAGGCGATGCTCCGAAGATGAGAAGGGGCGGACGCAGAAGAAAGAAAGTTTGCGTTTTCTGTGGCAAAGAGAATAACGAGATCGATTACAAAGATGTTGCTAAATTAAAGAGATACGTATCTGAGAGAGGTAAGATTCTTCCGAGAAGAATCACCGGCAACTGCGCTAAACATCAGAGAGCTCTGACTGTTGCAATCAAGAGAGCAAGACATATCTCCCTGATGCCGTACATCGCTGAATAAGAACAACTTTTCGGGCGCCGCGTATGCGGCGTCTGTTTTTTTTACGCAAGTGTAGGAAAAGCTAACTCTTGTCCCTCTGTCAATGAGATGGTATAATGAACAAAGGCAATTTATGATCTGATGATTAAGGAATAAAAGATGAAGAGAGATAAAAGGCAAAAAACATTTATGAGGTGGCCGCTGTATATGACGGTATTTCTGGCGGTGATGACAGGGGTGATCTATGCCATTGATCCGCGTGCGGGTATTGTGGCCGGAATTGCCACTGCAGTCTACGGACTGGCAGCCGTAGCCGCCTACACTTACAGCAGACCTGTGGTGCATAAAGAACTGGTGTCTTTTGCAACCCAGTATGGACAGATCCAGAAGCGGCTCTTGAAAGAGCTGTTTATTCCCTATGCGCTTTTAGACGGAGACGGCAGGATTCTGTGGTACAATGAAGAATTTCAGAAGATTGTCGGCAAGAACGGAAAGCGCGGAAAATCTGTAAGCGGTATTTTTCCGGAATTAAACCGTAATGTGATGCCGGTAGAGGATAACCCGCAGACAACGGTGGAATTGAGTTATGAAGAGCGGGATTTCCGGGCAGAGATCCGTTTGATCGACATGCAGGATGATGCCGGAGTCAACGGGCTTTTGGAGGATCCGGAGTTTATCGGAAGCCTGACCGCATTATATCTTTTTGAAACTACGGAGATCAACCGTTATATTAAAGAGAACCGGGAACAGCGTATGGTAGCCGGACTTGTGTACATCGATAACTATGATGAGGCACTGGAGAATGTGGAGGAAGTGCGTACGTCCCTGCTGGTGGCTCTGATTGAACGGAAGATCAACAAGTATTTCAATGCTTATGACGGTATTGTGAGAAAGCTGGAAAAAGACAGGTTCTTCATTGTCATGCAGGAAAAGGCACTGGATCAGATCCGGGAAAATAAGTTTGACCTCCTGCAGGATATTAAGACTGTCAGCATTGGCACAGAGATGGCAATGACTTTAAGTATCAGTATTGGTGCGGATGGCGCTACTTATATGGATTGTATGGAATATGCCAGAAGTGCCATGGACCTGGCGCTTGCCAGAGGCGGTGATCAGGCAGTCGTGAAGACGAAAGACCAGATCACTTATTACGGAGGAAAGACCCAGCAGGTAGAGAAGAATACCCGTGTGAAAGCAAGAGTCAAGGCACAGGCTTTCCGTGAGCTGGTGGAGACCAAAGATAAAGTTGTTGTTATGGGACATAAGCTTCCAGATGCGGATTCCTTCGGCGCTGCGGTAGGTATTTATCGCGCAGCGAAGACCCTGAACAAAAAAGTTTATATTGTAGTGAATGAAGTGACCACATCGGTCCGCCCTATGCTGGAGGTATTTGAAGAGGCCAACGGCGGCGAGCAGGGCATTGTGATCGGCAGCGGCCAGGCCAGGGAGATTGTGGACCGGAATACAGTCGTTGTAGTGGTGGATACGAACCGACCGAGTTATACTGAGTGTGAGGATATTCTGCGGATGACGCCGACAGTGGTTGTGTTCGACCATCATCGCCGTGGAAGTGAGATTATCACTCCGGCAGTCCTTTCCTATATAGAGACCAATGCATCGTCTGCCTGTGAGATGGTAGCGGAGATTCTGCAGTACTTTGCGGATAATGTCCGGCTGAAAGGCGGAGAGGCAGACTGTATTTATGCAGGTATTATGATTGATACGGACAATTATATGAGAAAGACAGGCGTTCGTACTTTTGAAGCGTCCGCATTCCTGCGGCGCTGTGGTGCAGATGTAACTCGTGTGCGTAAGATGTTCCGGAATGATATGGCGGAATATAAAGCAAGGGCGGAAGCAGTCCGACATGCAGAAGTATACAGAGGTTTTGCACTGACGGTATGTCCGGGAAAAGGACTGGAAAGTCCGACAATTGTCGGCTCTCAGGCAGCCAATGAGCTTTTAAATATTACAGGAGTAAAAGCTTCGATTGTATTGACAGAATATAATGGAAGAATTTATGTAAGTGCCCGTTCTATTGATGAGGTCAACGTACAAGTCATCATGGAAAAACTGGGCGGTGGCGGTCACCTGAATATGGCAGGTGTACAGCTGGAGTGTTCTCTGGATGAGGCGATGAAGCTGATCCGTGAGACACTGGATGAGATGTTTAAGGAAGGAGAACTGGAATAATGAAGGTTATTTTACTGGAGGATGTCAAATCTCTCGGAAAGAAAGGTCAGCTGGTAGATGTCAGCGACGGTTATGCAAGAAACTTTATCCTTTCCAAAAAGAAGGGAATTGAGGCAACTGCCAAAAACATGAATGATCTGAAACTGCAGAAGGCCCATGAGGATAAATTGGCAGCACAGCGTCTGGAAGAAGCAAAACTGTTTGCAGCTGAGATTGCAAAGGCAGAGGTTGTTCTGGAACTGAAAGTCGGCGAAGGCGGAAAACTTTTCGGTGCTGTTTCTTCCAAAGAGATTGCGCAGGCGGCGAAAGAGCAGCTGAACATGGAGCTGGACAAGAAAAAACTGGTACTCCCGAATCCGATTAAGACGGTGGGAACCACAAGTGTTTCTGTGAAACTGCATCCGCAGGTAACCGCAGAACTGAAAGTAGTTGTAAAGGAAGCGTAGGTAAAATTAATGGAGGAAGCACTCATAAAAAGGGTTATGCCCCATGACGAGGAAGCGGAAAGCTCAGTCATTGGTGCCATGCTGATTGATAATGAAGCGATCATGGTTGCTTCCGAGATTATCACAGGGGATGATTTTTACCAGAGGCAGCTGGGCATTGTATTCGATACGATGGTAGAACTCTACAATGCGGGCAAGCCGGTGGAGCCGGTTATTCTTCATACCAGCCTGCTGGAAAAAGGACTTCCGGAAGAAGCCTGCGGTGTAGAACAGATTCTGCGCTGGATGGATCGGGCGCTGACCTCTGCGAATATTAAATACTATGCGGAGATCGTAGCGGAAAAATCCGTAGCCAGAAGACTGATCCGGATCAATGAAGAGATTGCCAACAGTACCTATGCCGGTTCTGCCAGACTGGAAGATACATTGGCGGATGCAGAGAAGCGGATCTTTGAACTGGCACAGAGAGGCGGCGGAGGAGACTTCGTGCCGATCCGTCAGGTTGTTATTAATGTCATGAAAAAAATTGACGCGGCGTCTAAGGCAAGAGGCCGTGTCACCGGTCTGGAGACCGGATTTATGGATCTGGATTATAAAACGTCCGGACTGCAGCCATCAGACCTGGTGCTGATTGCGGCCCGTCCTTCCATGGGTAAGACTGCATTCGTACTGAATCTGGCTCAGCATATGGCATTTAAGAAAGGCAATGCAGTGGCAATCTTCAGTCTGGAGATGTCAAAGGAGCAGCTGGTTAACCGTATGTTGTCTCTGGAGTCCCATGTAGATGCCCAGAAAATCAGAACCGGACGTCTGAATGACGAAGAATGGATGAATTTGGTGGAAGGTTCTGCGAATATTGCAAATTCAAAGCTTTTTATTGATGATACTCCTGGTATTACATTATCCGCCATGCGGTCAAAGTGCAGAAAGCTGAAAATGGAGCATGATATTCAGATAGTTATCATAGACTATCTGCAGTTGATGAGTGGAAATTCTAATAGCAGTAATGCATCCCGTCAGCAGGAGATCTCAGATATCTCCCGTGGACTGAAAGCACTGGCGCGTGAACTGAATGTTCCGGTAGTGGCGCTTTCCCAGTTAAGCCGTGCAGTAGAGCAGCGTCCGGACCATCGGCCGATGCTTTCCGACCTGCGTGAGTCGGGAGCAATCGAGCAGGATGCGGACGTGGTGATGTTCCTTTACAGGGAAGGTTACTATAACAGAGACCTCTCAGAAGCAGAGCAGAGAGTAGCAGAAGTTATCATAGCCAAACAGCGTAACGGCCCGATTGGCACGGTGAATCTTCTGTGGATTCCAGAACTTACAAAGTTCAGTGATATGGAACGAAGTGCGGAATAAAGCAATTTTGCACTTGTATAATCAGCCTTTTTATATTAAAATAAGGAGCAGAAACCTGAGATACAGGTAGATTAAAATTATACAAGGAGGATTTGTATTATGGCATACGTTATTTCTGACGAGTGTGTAGCTTGCGGTTCCTGCGCAGCAGTCTGTCCGGCAGAAGCTATTTCTGAAGGAGATGGAAAATATGTAATCGACGCAGATGCTTGCCTTGAGTGCGGTACCTGTGAGGCAGAGTGCCCGACCGGCGCTATCTCCGCTGAGTAATTTAACAGGAAATAAAAATGGGCTGTCGCACTAGCAAATATTTTTTGCTGGGCGGCAGCCCTGCTTTATGTCCAAATGGGGGCGAAATCGGTTGTGATTTGCCCCATCCCTTATAAACACAGTTCATTCCCAGACATCCCTTTCGGCA
>NZ_JAJEPS010000039.1:0-5548 GCF_020686965.1 Hominiventricola filiformis
CGGCTCCGGCTCGAAGCTGGGGCGTGAGTATCCTGTGAGGGCGTTCCGGCTCGGCGGGCCGGTGGAGCTGGCGTGGCTGCTTGATTATATCCCGGACAGCAACGGGGAACAGCAGCGGCTTGAGGGGCTTATGAGAAAGAGCCGCCTGTCGCTGGCCGAGGCGAAAGAGAAGTACCCGGATTGGTATGAGCGGCGGATCGTCAAGAAGGAGCGGCGGGGCCGATGGACGGTTAAGCGTGACCTTTACGACTGGTGGCTGCACCGGATCGCCGATGAAATCCGGGTGGGCCATCGTTTCTATGGCATTATGACGCTGGCGATTTATGCGAAAAAATGCGGGATAGACGAGGACGAGCTGCGCCGGGACGCTTTCGCGCTGCTCCGGCCCTACGATGATATGAGCGTGGAGGATATAAACCGCTTTACAAAAGATGATGTGGTGTGCGCTCTGGAAATGTTCAATGAGGACTATGTGACATTCCCCAGGGACGATATAGCGAAGCTCTCCGGCCTGACTATGCCTGTCAATAAGCGTAATTTTCAAAGACAAGCAGATCATCTTGAAATTGCAAGAGCTATTCGGGATATTAAAGCGAAACAGCAAGGGAAAAAGGATTGGAGAGAAGGGAACGGGCGGCCTAAAGGCAGCGGAACGGCTCAGGTGCGGGTTTATGAATGGCGGCAGCAGTACCCGGAGGGGCGCAAGGCTGACTGTCACCGGGAAACTGGCCTTGATCCGAAAACCGTCCGTAAGTGGTGGGATTGCCCGCCGCCAGCGGTATGCTTTGAAAATGGGCATATAACAGTGCAGGTGTCCCCTTCCCAGGAGTTAAGCGATTGGCTCCTGGACGCGCTGCACAATGGAGGCCAGGAATAAGGCCCAGAAAGGCCCCTGTTACGCTTTAGAAGCCGTTTTCAGCCCTCCGAGGGTAAATATACCGGCCCCCTCTCTACCGCGCCCGGAAAGCCGCATAAATCAAGGCTTTTTTGCCACCTAAATGCGTACATACCAGGGCAGAAGTTTAAGAGCCAGGGCTTGGGGAAACGGGCAGGAAAATGTATTGACATTGTAAATAAAAAATTATACAATGTATATAATAAGAGTGAAAGGAGTTGCTATCTATGGCGAATACAAATATTAACATTCGTATGGACGCAGATTTGAAGCGGCAGTTTGAGGCGTTCTGTGCTGATATGGGAATGACGATGACAACGGCGTTCAATGTTTTTGCTCGTAAGGCGGTGAGAGAGTATAGAATACCCTTTGAAATCAGCGGCGATGTGCCGAACGCAGAAACCGTCGAAGCAATCCAGGAAGTAAAGAGAATGAAGGCCGATCCGAGCCTCGGCAAGACCTATTCCAATGTCGATCAGATGATGGAGGAGCTGCTTGCCGATGTATAACATAAGACCAACCACAAAGTTTCAGAAGGATTTGAAGCGTGTGAAAAAGCGCGGCTTTGATATTTCTTTGCTGACCGATATTATTAAAAAGCTGGCTGCGGGGGAGCCGTTGCCGGAGAAGAACAGGGATCACCAGCTTTCCGGGGACTATGCGGGGTGTCGTGAGTGCCACATTACGCCGGATTGGTTGCTGATCTACGAAGTGGACGGGGACGAGCTGATTTTATATCTTACCCGGACGGGATCGCATAGCGACTTATTTTAGGGGAAGGAGGAAAGGTCTATGAGCTGGGCTAAAGAGAGGATCGCGCAGATACAGCTTCCCGATCCGGCAGACGATGATCCGCACCCTCGTCTGCTCTTGGAAGGGCGCGGCATACACGCAGGAGAGGGATTTACAGCTCTGTTTCCAGATGGCTGGCACGAGATTACCCTTGAAGTAGCCTGGGAGCCGACAGGCCCTGCTTGCTGGTACATATCTACGCCTGGGTTTAAGGGTGTGTGTCCTGTGGGCCTGTTCGTGAAAGTATGAAAACGATACGGCAGATAGCCGACGAGATAGGGGTATCAAAGCAGGCGGTCTATAAGCGATACAAAGGCAAGCTGCATACGGTTTGCGCTCCGTATACGCATACGGAGCAGGGGGTATTGTATCTATCGGAGCAGGCTGAAACCCTGATAAAACAAGATTTTTTGAAAGATGACCGCTCCAATGGAGCGCATACGGATACGCATACGGAGCGCTCCATTGGAGCGGTGCCGGAGCAGTCGCAAGAGGCCGGAGTGGTAGCAGTTTTGCAGGCCACCATCGACACGCTGCAGGGGCAGCTTGAAGTGAAAGACCGGCAGATTGAGGAACTAAACGCAAGGCTGGCAGAGGTCAGCGCGGCGCTGCTTGCCGCCCAGCAGACAGCAGCGGCGGCCCAGGCCCTTCACGCGGGGACAATCCAGCAGCAGCTTCTTACCGGGGAGGCCGGAGCGGATCAGCAGGGCCAGGAGCCGGAGCAAAAGCGCGGGTGGTTTAGTAAACTGTTTGGAAAGTAGAAAGCAACTTAAAGTTGCTCAATAATTGATGGTAGCAACCAAGAAGTTATTGCTAAAATGATGATCAGAAAGGAGGAACAAATATGAGTATAGCGGCACCAATGCTGGTTATTTCTTTGATCATCTATGCAGGTCTTTTCGGGCTATTTATCTATCTGGTTATCTTAATTATTCGAGCTTTGAAGAAATATATTAGGTCTAAAGATGTAAGAGCTGAAAAGAGCGTCCTTAAGCAAAATTTAGGTGAAGTATTGAAAGACTTGCGGACTAAAAATAAGATGACCCAAGAATTTGTAGCAGAAACAATAGGGGTTAGTCGGCAAGCAGTATCTAAGTGGGAAAGCGGAGAATGTGATCCGAGTACCTCTAATTTGATTGCGCTGGCAAAGTTGTACAGAACGACGGTTGAGGAAATTTTGCAGAACATAAAGCAGTAATTTGACAGTGTGGCCGAAGCCCCAGCCGGAGCCGCCCGAAAGCAGCGGGAAACCGTAGCGGTTGGCAGCTCCGGCAATCCCCCGCGGGAGCGCGCAAAAGCACTTTCATACTGCCAGCCCCAAAGGGGCGGCGGTGTGAAAGTGCTTTTGCGTTACTTTCTCACAAGAAAGTAACAAAGAGGTTGTGGCCTGCGGCCAGTTATGGTAAAATAGGAATAGTAAGATATGGGCTTTTTGCAGGAAAGGGACGGGTGATTTTATAGGTACAACCATTTCGGGAATGACGGGCCGGGGAAGCATCCGGCACAACAACAGGAGCTTTTCAGCGGCGAATGTAGACCGGAGCAGGTCGGGGCAGAATGTCACCTTTTGCAACGAGGATTTGAAAAAGGTGTACCACGAACTTTTCGATGAAGCCCTGGCTGCCTACAATGCCAAAAAGAAAAAGACCAGGGACAAGATACCAGACTACTATGAGCATATCCGGCAGAGCAAGCAGGAAAAGCTATTTCATGAGGCTATCTTCCAGATCGGCAACTTGATAGACTGCGGGTGCGGCTCCCCTGGAGGGGAACGGGCGGCGGCAGCTCTCAAAGAGTTTGCAGAGTCCTTCCAGGAGCGCAATCCTCATCTGCGGGTGTTCAATATGGTGCTGCACATGGACGAGGCCACGCCCCACCTCCATGTGGACTTCGTGCCGGTGGCAACGGAGCAGAGCCGGGGCCTTTCGACGCGGGTATCAATGAAACAAGCGTTAAAGCAGCAGGGATTTGAAGGGATGGGCCGGAAGCAGACGGAATGGAAAGCCTGGATGGAACGGGAGAAAGAAGCCCTAACGGAAATCGCCCAGGCGCACGAGTTTGAGATTATCAGCTTAGGCGGTGGTCGGCCTCATATGGAGCTGCCAGAGTACAGAGCAGCGGCCCAACGGCTTGAAGCTATCCAGGAACAGGTGACAGCGGCAGAGCAGGAGATCGCGGCCCTGGAAAAGCAGAGAAAGGCCCTGCAAGGGAATGTGAAGCTGCTGAAAGCGGTTGAGAAGGTCAAGCCCGATCTGGACGCAATACAGCCGGAAAAGACGCTGACAGGGGCCGTCAAGGGCGTGACGGTGGAGCAGGTGAAGGAGCTGAAGGCGGCGGTGATCCGGGGCGCGGCGGCAGAGCAGAAGGTGCGGGAGCTGAAGGTAGAAAACCAACAGCTTCAGCAGAAAATCCCCTCGACGAAAGAAAAGCTGAAGGAGGCCCAGGAGCGGCAGCGGCTTGAAAATGAAAACCGGCAGCTCAAAGTGCAGGTGGAATACCTGGAAGAAGATTTGAGCCGGGAGCGCGGGTTTTCGGCGCGGCTTCAGGAAGGGATCGGGGCGGTGCTGGATTTCCTGGATCGGCACTTGCCAGAGCAGTTCCGGCCCCTGGTCGAAAAGGCGCGTGAGCTACTACCTGTGCCAGAGGTGCAGCAGCCGGAAAGAGAGCAGGAACGGGGCCATACCTGGGGTGGTATGGAGCTGTAAAAGAAGCCTGTCAGGGGGCCTTGCAAGAGCCGCCCGGACAGGCTATAATAACAGTAAAAATAGGGAATAAAATATATTGATAATATATGCCCCCCTATGGGGTATGGGAGATGGCAGGGAGTTAGTGGGTTGTAAAATAGGGAATAAAATATATTGATAATATATGCCCCCCTATGGCCTTTAGGCCAGGGAGAAAAATAATAAAATATTCTCTCTCGGACAGGGAGAAAGTCGGAGGGGGTTATGGGGGTGAGCGGCGGGGTGTGGGAATGTGGTAAACCTGAAAGGTTTTCCATCATTTCCATGCCCCAGAGCGAGGGGGAAAAGGGGGAGGTGACTTTCTCTTTAAGGCCCCTTTGGGGCCGCTCTTTGGCTCCCCCTTTTCCCCCTGTGGGTTTGCAGAATGTACGAAAAGAGGTGTAAGGAATGGCGGATCAGCAAGAAGCTCTGGAACGGCTGCGGGAACTTTACAGGGAAAAGAACGAGCATTTAGAGAAGTTTTTGGAGCCGGTGGAGCCGTATGAGTTTTATCGTGAGATCTTCCCGGAAGGATCTTTCGAGAGGAAGGGTCATTTTGAGGACAGGAAGGGAAATGGAATTGCGGTGACGGTGCCGAAAGGTGAGGTTGACAAGGCAACGGGGATTGCCTTGCAGATCGAGGGGGACGGTAAAGCGAAACGCTGTACCATCACTGACGAGCTGGACGAGCTGCGGGAGCTGCAAGACACCGATTTTACGATTATGTCCCCGATTTCTTATTTTGGGCGGCGGCGGTGTGGCAAAAATGCCCGGTATCTCTATGCTCTGGTCTTTGACCTGGACGGGGTGGGTATGCCTCAGCTCCGGGACACGCTGCACCAGATGAATAAGGATATTTTGCCCCAGGCAACCTTTGTTGTAAACAGCGGGACAGGGCTTCACCTGTATTATGTGCTGAAAGAGCCGGTGCCTATGTACCCGTACAACCAGAAATGCTTGAAAGAGCTGAAATATTCCCTTACCCGGCAGATTTGGAATAAGTTTACCTCCACTATCAAGGAGCCGCAAATGCAGGGGATTTTGCAGGGCTTTCGGGTGGTCGGCTCCGGCTCGAAGCTGGGGCGTGAGTATCCTGTGAGGGCGTTCCGGCTCGGCGGGCCGGTGGAGCTGGCGTGGC
>NZ_JAJEPS010000003.1:0-245255 GCF_020686965.1 Hominiventricola filiformis
ATACAGCGAAAATGAGGTATAATCCCTCTGTATTATTTTGTTTAGTCGCATAAACTGATTATACCACGAACGCCGGGTTTTTCGAAGCTCGGCGTTTTGTGTTGGATATATAAAATGAGCTGCCGCACGTTAGTGCGACAGCCCCCATTTTATAAGAAACGAGAGAACTTTTTCATCTATACATAATTACACAATCTTGCAATTCCGACTTCTCTCATCTTAAATATTTCCGCTTGTGTCTTGTATCCATTAGCAACTTTAACAACGAGTTCAAATAATTCATCCCCATTATCTGCTGCTGAAATATTATCTGTAATGATAGGACTGGCATCAAAATCCATATTACAGTGCATTTTTTTATAGGTTTCCTGATTTCCAGTTACTTTAATAACCGGAATCACAGGATTACCGATTGGTGTACCTCTTCCAGTTGTAAAAACTGCTATTTGTGCTCCGCCCGCAGCCATTCCACATAAAGACGCACTATCCGCTCCTGGAGTATCCATAATCACTAATCCATGTTCAGTCACCTCTTCTGCATACTCATACACTGCCTGAATTTTTGTAGAGCCACCCTTGTATATACATCCTAATGACTTTTCTTCAAGGGTTGTAATTCCACCTTTTTTGTTTCCCGGTGCAGGATTCGTCCCTCGTAGATCTGTATTCAGATTTTTGAGATAATTTTCATACCTCTCTGTAATTTCAAAAATACGGGCAGCAACTTTTTCATTAACCGCTCGTTCCGCAAGAATTCTTTCTGCCCCCATGAATTCTGTTGTTTCACTGAGGATAACCGTTCCTCCTTTTTCTACCAAACGATCGCTCATCCTCCCAACACACGGATTGGCGGCAATTCCCGATGTTGCATCACTTCCTCCACACTCTGTTCCTACAATCAGATGAGACAGGTCATATAATTCCGAATGAAGAAGACTACTTTCCTGAACGAGCTTCCTTGCCAGTTCACTCGCCTTCTTTACCGTTCCCTCTGTTCCTCCACACTCCTGAATTACCAATTTATGAAGCGGCTTATTAGTACGTTTTCGTATATTATCATATATTCGTTCTGCTCCGCACACTTCACATCCGTTTCCGATTATAATCGTTCCATATACGTTCGGATTTGCTGCAAATCCGCTCAAAATATCAATCGTATACTGAACATCATCCTGTGTCTGAGAACATCCATTCTGATTCGTAAATGTAACCGTTCCATCTATCATATCGGCTACCATACGACAAGTTTCAGAAGAACAATTACAGGTGGGCAAAATCAATACATAATTTCTGATTCCGATTTTTCCATCTGGTCTTTTATATCCTGAAAATTTCATTTATACACCTCTAATTATTTGTTTTCAATACGCTTTTTACATTATGCTCATGGACATGCTCTCCTTTTTGAATCAACCTGGAGGCAAGCCCTATAATTTCTCCATATTTATATACCGGTCCATCTTCTGGAATCTCTGTCAAGGAAATTTTATGATAAACTGGAATCATATCTTTCGCCTGAATACAGTTCAGACTTTCATTAGATAATATAACGTCTTCCCCCTTCTCTACATTGCCTAAAACTACAGCCACATTATCCATTTCATGGATCTTCAATGCCTTCAACACTATACCTCCTCTAAATCAATCGAAATGTCCCAAGAAAAAATACCCATGCAAAGATAGAAAACAAAGAGCAGACTGAACTTGCCATGACAATTTCACCTGCAAGCTCTTCGTCACATCCTGCCTCCTTAGCCATTGCAAAGGAAGCTACCGCTGTAGGCGAAGCCATTGCTCCAAGTACCATTACTAACATCTGCCTGCGCATGCCCAAACCATAACAAACAATAAACACAATAAGTGGAACAATAAATAACTTCCCTAACACGGTAAATGAGATATATTTCCAATTTTTTCTGATACTTTTTAACTGTATGGTCGCTCCCAGCACAACGAACGCCAAAGGTGTCGAGATTCCTCCGATAGTTCTAAGTGAATCCTCTAATATTTTCGGGAAATGAATTCCCAGCACAAGAAACAAAAGTCCTACTACAGGTCCTTGTACCAGTGGATTCAATACAACACTTTTTAGAATCTTACGAAAACTAAGCCGTCCACCTGAAGAACCGAAGATTTCCAGCACGATTGCAGATAAGATATTAATAACCGGGATGATCACTGATATCAGCACAGATACCATGCCTGAATCATCCGAGCCATAAATAGATTCAAATACTGGAAGACCATACAATATCAAATTGCTTCGATAAAATCCCTGTATCATCACTCCGCATTTTGAACGGTCAGTCACAAATTTAGGCAAAATCATGATAAGAATCGTTACAATGAATACATAACATATTGTAATAATCAGCGTTAATTTTCTGATCTGAGGATTCAAAACATCCTCTAAATTCATCTTATATGTATTCATGAACAGCATTACAGCCATAAAAAAGCGAAACAGCATCTTATTCAGATAATTGATGGTATGATCATCTATCATCTTTTTGTATCTCATAAAGCATCCGCATACCATCATCAGCAATAACGGAAATACCACATTTACAGCAAGTCCAAAACTTTCCATATGCTTCCTATCTACCAGTTAAATATACATTCTCCGGCTTCGTTGAATTTCAGTTTTTCTGCTTCTTCAAGGATTTCCAAAGACGGAATTTTCCTCACTTCCTCCAAATGCGCTTCTGAAACATAAATTGTTTCCATCTCCATTGTATTTTTAATAAAAATCATTCTGGGCATCTGCTTATCAATACCAACACATCCATTTATCAACGCCTGAATTACCAGTTTTTCCGTGTCAAGAACAACGGGTATACGACTGGTAAACATGACTGTATTGGTTAACGCATTCGGATAAGTTGCTGCAAAATCCAGTTCATCAAAGCAGGCTCTTGTAGTTGCTTCTGCATGTCCCAATCCCATGAAATTGCCATGCGACAATTCTGACAGTCTCATAATCCCTACTTTCTGGCTTTTCAACCCGCCAGACGCATATGCGGAAGGCCACCTTCCGGTGATGTTTGGGTCCATGCCACTCCCTGAAATATTTTTCCCAATTTCTTTCACAATCAGAATGTCTGTTTCAGGAAGATACAGCTGTGCCATCTTAGAAAATGCCATTTTCAAAAGTTCCGGTTCACGCTCTGCAATTTGCTCTGCCGGTATTGCTTCTATATATGCCGTTTTATCAAATGCGTTTTCAACAATTCCAACGCCAAACAATACCGGAAAACGCCGCATAACAATATTGGCAAATAGTGGTATCCTTTCCGCAAAATACTGATACCCCGCTTCGTGCATACTTTTTGCTCCACGCTGTTTTCCCATCCCAATGGTAAGCATCTTGAACAGTCCCGATTCATATGTCCCCCGGAATGCAGTATGCGGTTTAATTCGATTAATCACCACAATTCCGTCTGCCTGCGATGCGTATAGATCTGTATATACCTCTAAACCATCTTCCGTTCTTCCTGCAACAACCGTTTCCATTGTCGCCCGTACAGGACAGCCCAGATATTCTTCTGTTATCCCATATCCGGCAAGCATCTCCTTCTGCCCCTGCGCATTTGCTCCTGCATGGCTTCCCATCGCCGGAAATACAAAAGGCTCTGC
The DNA here is from genome assembly GCF_020686965.1 of Hominiventricola filiformis. NCBI lineage: Bacteria > Bacillati > Bacillota > Clostridia > Lachnospirales > Lachnospiraceae > Hominiventricola > Hominiventricola filiformis. The sequence goes on from NZ_JAJEPS010000003.1 coordinate 3,637, forward strand.
ACCGCACTCTTTCAGAAAATCTACAACTTCCTTCACAATCTCTTTATGATTATCAATTCCACGGCTTCCTGCGCCTACCGCTATTGACATGCCAGGTTTGATTTTCTGCTGCAACCCTTTGCTTCTCAGCTCCCGCTTCATATATTCTGAAACATCTTCTATTCTATTTGCGTCAAACTTCTGTCGCACCTTTACCACCTTAGGTATCGGCACATCTTTCAATATATTGTTAATTACGGACATGTCATTTCTCACTATTTTATCCTTTCATTCAAAACGGGAGACTTTTGACAAGCCTCCCGTTCCATCACTATTTCTCTAATTTGTTTACCGGCCAGCTTACCGATTTTCCTGTTAATACTTCGTCAATACCAATTCCTGCATGAACTGCCATATTGTCGAAACTTTCATACGAATGCGCTGCACAATGCGGACTCAAAATTACATTCTTCAATCCCAAAAGCGGATTATCTTCCTTCGGTGGCTCAGATGAAAGCACATCCAGGGCTGCCCCTTTAATTATACCTGTCGTCAGCGCCTGATAAAGATCTTCTTCATTTACAACCTCTCCTCTGGCGCAATTTACCAGAAATGCTCCCGGCTTCATAAGGGACAGATACTTCATATTTACACTGCCCTTTGTTTCCGGTGTTGCCGGACAATGCAGAGAGACAAAATCAGAACGTTTATAAAGTTCTTCCATAGAATCCACCATCTCTACATATTCGGGCACTGCATCTTTCGGGATATATGCGTCAAATCCAATAACCTTCATATCCAGACCCAGTGCAACCTTTTTTGCCACATAGCGTCCAATTCGCCCAAGTCCGACAATACCCACGGTCTTACCACTTAGTCCGGTCATACGAACGCGATTTCTGGACTCCCAATCATGGTTTCTTACATTCTCATCCATCTCAACAATATGATGAGCCAACGCCATAATAAACGCAACTGCATGTTCTGCTACAGATTCCGAGTTGGAAAGCGGACCATTCGTCACCTGAATGCCAAGCTCTGTTGCCGCCTGAACATCTATATTGTCAACGCCCACTCCATGTCTGGACACAACCTTAAGATTCTTTCCGGCTTCCAGTACTTTTCTGGTAACGGGCGCCGTTCTGATCAGGATTGCATCACAATCAGTTACTTCTTTTGCTATGGTTTCTTCATCCGCAGCAGAGCCCATTTTAATCTCATATCCTTTATCCAAAAGAAATTTCTTTCCGGCTTCAGCGATATCCTGTGGAATTAATACCTTCATCTTACAATTCCTCCATCAAAATTTATTATTTCAGAATCTCCATCTCAATGAGAATGTTCTTTAACTGCACTTTCTCTTCAGTGGTCATGATACCGGTCGGCATAGCACACGGTCCAGCCTCAATACCCAGAAGTTCCAGAGCCTCTTTGATAACAGTCGGGAAGGAACCAAGACCAAAAGCAATTCTAAGGGGAAGTAATTTATACTGAGCTTCCAATGCGCCCTCTAAATCTCCTTCCTGATACTTATTGTAAATAGAAGAAACAAGTTTTGGAGCAACATTGGCAGTTGCAGCAACCGCACCAGTTGCACCATAAGACAGTGCACCATAAATCAGACTGTCTCTTCCCATCATCATATGGAAATCTTTTCCTGCTCTCGTCGTCTTATTGATAATATCCGCCGTATTCGTCAGATCACCAGTAGAATCCTTCATACCTACAATATTGGAAATATCTGCAAGTTTCGCCACTGTGTTTGGTTTGATTGTAATATGAGTCTTCGGTGCATTATCATACAGAATGATATTCATGTCTGTGCTGTTCGCAATTGATGCAAAATGATTGTACACCTCGTCCTGTGTCAGGCTGATGAAATATGGCGTCAGAACACTGATTGCATCGATTCCGCCAACTTTTTCAGCAATATGTACCAGATCAATTGACTGTCTGGTTCCAATCGCATTGGCTCCTGCATATACTGGGACTCTGCCAGCCACCTGATCTACCGTTGCTTCCAGAACCTCCTGATATTCCTTCGGAGTTACCGCATAGAATTCTGCGGTCGTTCCCATTGCAAAGATTCCGTGCACGCCACCATCAATCATATAATCAATTAATTTTCTAAGTGCCGGAATATTAACGCTTCCCTCCTTTGTCATCGGAGTAATCATTGCCGGCAAAATTCCTCTAGGTACAAATCTCATTTTTCATTTCCTCCTAAATCATATATTATTATTTTTGAATCACACAAAGGTGATTATCATCATTTTTTGGCATTTTTAATACTTTTATAAATACTAAAGGTAATTGATACAAACGCAATCATCAGGAACACCAGTGAAATTGGTCTTGTAAAGAACGGAGTGATACTTCCGTTGCTTAATGACAGCGCTCTTCTCAAATAAGTTTCCGTATATTCCGCAAGAATAAATCCTAAGATCAAAGGCGGAATGGAGAACTTTAATCTCTGCAATACAAATGCGAGAATACCGCATCCAACCATTGCATATACATCAAACAGCCGATTGTTCTCAGCGAAAGCACCTACAACACAAAGGCATACGATAATTGGTAACAGGATATTTTTCGGAATAGACAACAATCTAACAAAAACACGGATGCCCAAAAATTCCATTACAAGCATTGCGATATTTGCTACAATCAATGCAGCGAAGATAGCGTATACCATATTGCCATTATTCTGGAAAAGTAACGGTCCTGGCTGAATACCATGAATCATCAGTCCTCCCAGTAACATGGCTGTTACCGTATCTCCCGGTATACCAAGGGTCAGAAGCGGAATCAGCGCTCCACCGATGGATGCGTTATTGGCAGTCTCCGATGCCACAATACCTCCCATACATCCTTTTCCATACTCTTCTTTGTTTTTAGCCTGTGATTTTGCAACCGCATATGCAATCATATTTGATGTGCCGCCGCCAATACCAGGCAAAATTCCAATGCCCACACCAATTGCAGCTGAACGAACCATATTTACGGATTCTGCTCCGAATTCTTTCATACTGAAGCCGAAACCTTTCATCTTAAAACTTTTAACATCGTTCTGACTTACTTTCACTTTGTTGCCAGCCTCAGAGATAACCTCCGAGATTGCATAGAAACCTATCATGACAGACAAAAGTGCCAGCCCATTATTCAGCATATTGCTGCCAAAAGTAAATCTTTTTACACTGTCAATCGGTGCGACTCCGATCATTGCCAATGCAAATCCAATCAATGCTGACAGGATGCCTTTGATCAGGTTACCGTCTGATAAAGCCGCTACCATCGTCAAGGAAAAAATTGTCACTGAAAAATACTCATAAGGTCCAAACTGAAGCGCAATCTTTGCAATCTGCGGAGCAAGCACCATCAATATCAGGATACTGATCATACCGCCGATAAAGGAATATACAATACCTATTCCTAATGCCTTTCCAGCCTGTCCTTTTTCAGCCATCGGACCTCCGTCAAAGGTTGTTGCAACCGATGAAGGGGTTCCTGGAATTTTCAAAAGAATCGCTGAAATTAATCCTCCGGAAATACCTCCGATATAAAGACCAATCAACAGTGAAATACCTGCTACTGGTTCCAAGCCAAACGAAATTGGCAAACACAATGCTACTGCCATCGTAGCACTCATTCCCGGAATTGCTCCGAAAATAATACCTAATATGACTCCGCCGCAAATTAGGAGAAAAGTCATTGGCTGAAATACCGCTGCAAAAGCTGATAATAACATATTTTTTCCTCCTTATCCCAAAATTCCATCTGGCAGAGCCATCGAAAACCAATTTACAAATATGTAGTTAATCAATACGGGAACTATAATAGACAACACCGCAAAGAAAATTCTCTGTTTTGCTGTCGGTTTATCTGTCATGACATTAATCTGTAAAAAAAGATATAAAATACTGCTAATCAAAAATCCAATCGGCTTCAACAGTACCGCATAAGATACCATTAAGATAAAGCTCAGGAAAATCTTTTTATTATCCGGCTTTAATATCTCCTGTTCATCTACTTCCACTGCTGCTTTTCCTGCTCTCCTACCTTCCAACAATGCAGATACCCCATAAATGATGGATAGCACAACCATCATCCATCCTATGAGTACTGGTAAAAATGCAGACCCCACGTCACCATTCTTCGCTTTTACCTCTATTCCTGTGGAGAGAATCAAAATTGCGATTCCAAAAATCAAAGTAAATGAAGCGGCGATCATATCAAGTCGGGTTTCTTCCCTCATTTGCTTTTACCTTCCTTTCCAAGAATCCAGATGGACATTTATTTTATGTCCATCTGGTATCCTATATCTTACTGATTAAGCATATCTCTTAATGCTTCTACAGATGCCTGCTGCTCTTTTTCAAGGGCAATTGCCTCCTCACCCTTTGCAAAGAATGGGCTCTGAGAAAAACTTTCAAACTGTGCCTGCTGAATTTCTTTCATATTGGATACCTGTTCGCATGCATCTGCAAATTTATCTACGATTGCCTGATCCGTCCCATCCGGGAATGCAAAGAAGTAATAAATAGGGAAGGAAGCATCATAACCAAGCTCTTTTGCGGTTGGGATGTCTGGGTAATGTTCGTTTCTCTCGTCTTCTAGAAGACAAAGTGCTCTAAAATCACCAGAATCCAGATATTGCTGCGTAGTTCCCAGAGGATTCGGAATCGCATCACACTGTCCGCCCATCAGAGCTGCGATACGATCAGAAGCATTACCCATATCAACGAGATTGAAATTTGCACCGGCTGCATTCATCATTGCGCCCATTACATGAGTCGTCGCACCAACATTTGAAGCAAAGGTTACATTTCCATTTTTAGAAGCCTCAACCAGATCTTCTAAGGTCTCATATTCAGATTTCGCAGAAACGCACACAACATTACCAGCATTCTTACCAGCCACACACGCAAGTTCAAAACCATCCATTCCAAACTCTGTAGCACCAGTTACATTATTTACATACAGTGCATCATGGTAAAACAAAACTGTATTTCCATCCGGTTCAGAATCAAATACCTGCTGTGCACCAGTTGCGCCTCCATTACCAGTTACATTCGTCACAATACAATTAACTCCGAGAATCTCTGTTAATTTTTCAGCGTAGATACGCGCATTAAAATCAGTGTCTCCGCCTGCGCTGAATGGGCAGATAATATTAATTGTCTTTTCTGGCCAAGCAATATCTGCAGTTTCTTCTGCTGCTGCATCTCCGTCAGCTTTCTCTGTTGTCTCAGCCGGAGCCGGAGCTTCTGGTTCTGCTTCCTGCTTTGTCCCACAGCCTGCTAAGGAAAATACCATAGCCCCTACAAGTAATGTCGAAATAACTCTTTTCTTCATTTTCTTCCTCCTTTTGAACGTTTTTATTTAATAGAATCTGGTGTCTGGTATATCATGCGAATTAAAAAAATAAAGCCCTCAATTTATCACTCTATACGTTTGTATATTTACATTTTATCCGCGTATCTTCTTTTTCACCATATTCCATAACGTTCTTGATGTATTTATTATCAACATCTTTTGCAATTTTGTAAATATACTTTTTTATTTTTTTGTTTTTTTGTATATATTGTATATTATATTTTCGGAAGCGTAAAATATTCGTGTTTAATCTGTTTTTTATAAGGAGAAGGAAGACATGTCAGTTTCAGGAGGGACTTTCTTCTCCGTAATCAAAATACTGTAAATAATCATAATTATTGATATCTGATATATCGGTTGCCTTTGAAAAAAATAAAGAGACTGTAACTACAGCTCTTGATCCTCCATCGCCAATACATAAATCCCAACTCTTCTTACATGTGCATTAATCAGTTGTTCCGCTTTCTCAGAATTCTGCTCTTTAACAGCCTTCAAAATCGCCAGATGCTCCTTTTGTGCTCTTATACATTCATCAATTGTACTAGTCAATGCTACACTGCGAATACTTTGATCAATGCTCCTCATATTATCAATCAACCCGACCAAATAGGTATTCTTAGAAGCGCTTCTCAGTGTCGAATGAAACAGATTATTATTCTCTGTTAATCTAACAGCAATCTCCGAAGTCAACTGCGCTTTATCAACAAGCTCACCAGCACAGTTTAATGCTTCTTCCATAATCATAATCTCGTTATAGGTAGCGTTTCTAGCTGCAAAAAATGCAGCGACCCCTTCCAATGCGCCTCGCATAAATACGGTCTGTAGGATATTTTTTCTCGATAACTTTGAGATATAGGAACCCTTTCTTGGAATACTATACAAAAGCCCCTCTGATTGAAGCACCCGAAACGCCTCCTTCACAGGCGTCGTACTGACCATAAGCATCTGGCTGATCTCTCTTTCGCTGATTTGTTGATCTGCTTTTAATTCTCCATTTACAATCATTTTTCTAATAATATCAGCCACTTGTTCTCTAATCGGAATGGCTTCCACAATCCTTGAATTCATTCTTTCCTCCCTATAACCTTGTTCTCACCAAGGTGTCTAACGTATTTTAACTTTTTTTAGCATATTTGTCAATATTTTTACAATATATACAAATATTTTTTCCTTTTTGCGGATTAATATGGCTATTTACACAAAAAGCTCCTATAAGATGAAGCAATGCCATCATCTTACAGGAGTCTTTTCTTTTACTTCAAATCAAAATAGTCGCAAATAACTTAAACAGGATATGCCCCATTCTTTTGATCAGCAACAGCCGCATCCATTTTTGTCTCCTGCGCTTCTCTGTATTTAAAGAAGTCAGTAGCAACCTGCGGGAACAATGCATAGGTCAAAACATCCTCATCCTGCTCCTTGTACTGTGCCATCTCAGACTCAAGCTGCGGGAGCTCGTTATCTACAAGATCAGCCGGACGACAGGTAATAATTTCTCCATCTCCTACTACTTTTTTCTGTACCTCCGGATTGAATGGTTTTACAGTCTTTCCATACTTTCCTGAGAGAAGGTCTTTCGCTTCTTTGCTCACCATCTTATAACGCTCACCTGCAACTACATTCATAACTGCAGTGTTACCTACAATCTGGGAGGAAGGAGTAACCAACGGGCATTCTCCAAAGTCCTTACGCACCTTTGGCATTTCCTCGAGAACTTCGTAATACTTATCCTCTGCATTCATCTCTCTAAGCTGAGAAGTCAGATTGGAGAGCATTCCGCCCGGCACCTGATAGAGAAGAGTCTTGATATTAACGCCCATATTTAATGGATTCAGGAGTCCGCTCTTCAGAGCCTCGTCACGAATCGGTCTGAAGTAATCAGCGATCTCTGCCAGAAGTTTCTGGTCGAATCCGGTATCATACGGAGTTCCCTTGAAGGTTTCAACCATAACCTCTGTTGCCGGCTGGGAGGTTCCCAGTGCGAACGGAGATATTGCGCAGTCGATCACGTCAACGCCAGCCTCGACTGCTTTCAGGTAAGTCATGGAAGCAACGCCGGAGGTATAATGATTATGGAGCTGGATCGGGATCTTAACGGTCTCTTTCAGTGCGGTAACCAGCTCGGTTGCCTTGTACGGAAGCAGAAGACCTGCCATATCTTTGATACAGATGGAATCTGCACCCATCTCCTCGATCTCTTTTGCAATACCGGTCCAGTAGTCCAACGTATAAGCGTCGCCAAGGGTGTAGCACAGAGCGATCTGCGCATGTCCGCCCTCTTTGTTAGCTGCCTTTACAGCAGTCTGCAGGTTGCGCAGGTCGTTCAGGCAGTCGAAGATACGGATGATATCAATACCATTCGCAATAGACTTCTGAACGAAATATTCTACTACGTCGTCGCCGTAAGGACGATATCCAAGGATATTCTGTCCACGGAACAGCATCTGAAGTTTAGTTTTCTTAGCTCTTGCACGGATTTTACGAAGTCTGTCCCACGGATCCTCTTTCAGGAAACGTAAAGAAGCATCGAAGGTAGCTCCACCCCAGCACTCCAGTGAGTGATATCCAACCTCATCCAGCTTCTCGACAATCGGAAGCATCTGCTCTGTCGACATACGGGTAGCGATCAGAGACTGATGAGCGTCACGCAGAATTGTTTCTGTTATTTTAATCGGCTTTTTAGCGATTTCAGTCATTTTATAATTCCTCCTACAAATTTTCCAGTCCAGTCAGCAGCTTAGAATACTCCGAAAATAGCCATGAAGGTACCTGCAGCAACTGCAGTACCGATAACACCTGCTACGTTCGGTCCCATTGCATGCATCAGAAGGAAGTTGGTCGGATCTGCTTCAGCACCAACCTTCTGGGATACACGTGCTGCCATCGGCACTGCGGATACGCCTGCAGAACCGATCAGCGGGTTTACCTTTCCTCCGGTCAGCTTGCACATCAGTTTACCGAAGAGAACACCTGCTGCGGTACCGAATGCGAATGCAATCAGGCCAAGAGCAACGATCTTCAGTGTATCCACATTCAGGAATACCTCTGCACTGGTGGTAGCTCCTACGGAAGTACCCAGAAGGATAACTACGATGTACATCAGGGCATTGGATGCAGTATCCGTCAGCTGACGAACAACACCACTCTCACGGAACAGGTTACCCAGCATCAGCATACCAACCAGCGGAGCAGTGGTAGGCAGAATCAGGGAAATGATAATCGTAACAATAACCGGGAACAGGATTTTTTCCAGCTTGGAAACCGGACGAAGCTGCTCCATCTTAATCTTACGCTCTTTCTCAGTAGTCAGTGCTTTCATGATCGGCGGCTGGATAACCGGTACCAGAGACATATAGGAATATGCCGCTACGGCAATCGGTCCCATGATTGCGGTCTGCTGCAGCTTACCTGCCAGGAAAATGGAGGTCGGGCCGTCAGCACCACCGATGATGGAGATTGCTGCTGCTGCTTTATCAGAGAAGCCAAGAAGCATAGCTCCCAGATAAGCTGCAAAAATACCAAACTGTGCTGCTGCACCCAGAAGGAAACTCTTCGGGTTAGCGATCAGCGGACCGAAGTCGGTCATGGCACCTACGCCCATGAAAATCAGGGACGGAAGGATTGCCCACTCATCCAGCTTGTAGAAATAATAGAGAAGACCACCAACTCCGTTAGCGGATTCCTCAAAGGAAAGCATAATATCAGGATAAATATTAACCAGCAACATTCCAAAAGAGATCGGAACCAGAAGAAGAGGCTCATACTCTTTTGCAATAGCCAGGTAAAGGAAAACACATGCAACAACGATCATGACATAATTTCCCCATGTCAGGTTAAAAAATGCCGTCTGATGCAGGAGATTTCCCAAAGTCTCAGCAATGTAGCTCATGTTGTAACCTCCAATGATTTATTGTCTTAGTTCATAGTAGCCAATACGTCACCGGATTCTACAGCATCTCCAACTGCAACATTAATGCTTGCAACCGTTCCATCTTCCGGAGCTACTACCGGGATCTCCATCTTCATAGCTTCCAGGATAACGATCGGATCACCAGCTTTTACAGTTGCACCTGTATTAGCCTCAATCTTGAATACTTTACCCGGAACAGAAGCAGTAACTTCTACAGAACCAGCTGCGCCTGCTGCTGCCTTCGGAGCTGCTGCCGGAGCTGCTTTCGGTGCTGCCTTCGGAGCTGCTGCACGTACAGGAGCGCTTCCTGCGCCGCCCTCTTCTACGCTTACTTCATATACAGTGCCATTTACGGTAATGGTATAGTTTTTCATCTTATTTATTCCTCCTAGAATTGTTTATGCTCTCTTCCACTTTGCGGAGTCTGCACGTCTGATGGAACGTACGACAAATCCGTCTGCGGAACTTCCAGTGTATGCACAAATTGCTGCAGTGATTGCTGCTACAAGTTCGCCCTCATCCACAGTCTCTTCCTCAACCGGAGCTGCTGCCGGGGCCGGAGCTGCTGCTTTGGCCGGAGCCGGAGCAGGCTGCTCTTTCTTCTTGCTGAACTTCTTCTGGATAGCCGGAATGAAGTTGAAGCAGTAAATAACAAGGCTGATGAAGATCAGCACACTGAATACAGTTCCCATACCAAGGATCGTATTCATAAGAGCTTTTGTAAAGATCTCTCCCAGTGTGTAGGAAGGATCCAGTGTTACAGACTGTGCAACACTCTTCTTATTAAATACAATGCTCAGATCTGCTGTACGCTGCTCATAAGTCAGATGTGCAACCAGAGTGATCTCTTTTCCATCTGTGGAAACTTCGTAACCATCAGTGGAAACATATGCACCCAGCTCTTCCTCATTTCCCATATATCCGGAAAATGCGGTAGTAAATGCCTCTGCAGTGAACGGAAGGCCATAGTTATCCAGAATACTCTGTGCGTCTTCAGCGTCCATCTCAGCGTACTGTGCAATCTGCTCATCAGACATACCATCCCAGTTGCCGATCAGGAAATCAGCAACGGACTCCAGATAAGCCTCATCGTAGCTGAGCTCATCTGTTTCTGCTGCGGTGCTGCCGCATGCGGTAAGTCCAAGAGCTGCTGCGGATACAGTGAGCATCGTAAGGATTTTTCTAAAATTCTGTCTCATATACCTCACCTCGCTCTAAACAGTTCCGTGTTTCTTGCCCGGGCGGTCTTCTCTCTTGGTAAACAGCATCTCAAAAGCGCCAATCACATATTTTCTTGTATCCTGAGCATCAATCACAGTATCCACATAACCTCTCTTGGCTGCGGAAGCTACACTGTTCTGAAGCTCTGCATAAGCAGCTGCCTTCTCACGAAGCTCTTTTGCATCTGCTTCCGGATACATAACTTTTACTGCAAGTTTTGCATCCATCATACCGATCTGTGCGTTCGGCCATGCGTATACCATATCTGCACCAAGGCCCTTGCTGTTCATGGTTACATATGCGCTTCCGAATGCTTTTCCGGTAATTACATTTACTTTCGGTACATCTGCCTCAGCGAATGCTGCGGTCAGAGCTGCTGCTGCCTTTGCAATCTTCTTCTCAGTGCATTTGGTTGCTTTGAAGCCTGCTGCATTGGTCAGGGTCAGTACCGGGATATTGAATGCATCACAGAACTTAACGAAAGAAGCTGCTTTCTCACATCCTCTTGCGGAGATCTCTGCGTTGAACTGCTCTACGGCATTGCCTTCCTCATCATACAGAGTGGAACGGTTAGCTACTGCGCCCACGGTTGTTCCGTTCAGTTTGATGAATCCGGTAACCATATCTTTTCCATACTCTGCTTTGGTCTCGAAGAATACTCCGTCATCAGAGATCATCGGCAGTGCGATAGCCGGATCTGCTGCGGAAGCTTCCAGATCTGCACATACTCTGTTCAGATCATCCTCGCAGTCAGCGTAAGAAAGATCATCCTCATTGTTAGCCGGAAGCATGGAAACCAGCTCACGGATCTGTGCGATCAGCTCAGCTTCTTCTGCTACAACGTCAACGATGCCAACTTCTTCGCTCTGGAATTTTGCTGCGGAAGTATCGCATTTGGCTGCGTCGTTTCCAGCCAGTGCGTTCGGAGAATTAACGAAAAGCTTACCTTTTTTGCTCTCCATGAAAGTAAAATCAGACATAGCAGATGCTACTGCCATTCCGCCGCCACAGTTGCCAAATACTGCTGTAATCTGCGGAACTACGCCGGATGCCAGAGACTGTTTCAGATACAGCTCACCAAATGCGTTCAGAGCATCGGAAGCCTCCTGAAGTCTCAGACCTGCACAATCGATAAGACCGATAACCGGTGCACCCATCTTCATTGCCATGTCATAGATTCTGGTAATTTTCTTGGCATGCATCTCACCCATGGAACCTCCGAGTACGGAAGCATCCTGGCTATATACATACACAAGGCTGTCATTGATAACACCATATCCGGTAACAACTCCGTCTGAAGGTGTGTCAGTGTTGTTCATGTTAAAATCAGTTGCACGTGCAGTTACTGCAGCGCCGATTTCAACAAAACTGTTCTCGTCAAGCAGCGCTGCAATTCTGCTGCTCGCCAAGTTCTGTGCTGTACTACTCATTTTTCGTCCTCCACATATATTTGATAGTAAAACCAATTTCTGCCGAGAATAATTGTAACAATATAACCGACTTTTTTCAAGTCATTTTTGCAAAAAGCGTGTATGATTTGACAACTTTTTAACGTACCCGTCTTTCTGAACAGCAGTTTTTCCTGATTTTTCCAAGAAATCATAAACTGAGATTCAAACTCATAAACTATTGCAAGTCTGATCACAGGATTTTACATGCACAATCACCGGTTTTTTTTCATTTTGCTTCTTCTTTTCGCTCTTCTGTATGAATCTTCCATGCCGCTCACGGCCGCAGAACCGGAAAACCTGCACGCGGCAGCCGCCGTGCTTATGGACGCAGAGAGCGGACGTGTCCTTTTTGAGAAGAATGGAACAGAAAAGCTGCCTATGGCAAGCACCACTAAAATCATGACGCTTCTCATTGCGTTGGAGAACGCTGATCCTGACGGCATCGTCACGGTCTCCTCAAGGGCCGCCTCCATGCCGGAGGTAAAGCTTCATATCCGGGAGGGTGAGCGATACCGGCTGCTCGATCTTCTCTATTCTCTCATATTGGAATCCCACAATGACACAGCCGTTGCCATTGCTGAGCATATAGGAGGATCTGTGGAGCAGTTTGCCTTCATGATGAACCAGAAAGCCCGGGATTTAGGCTGCTTTGATACTTATTTTATCACCCCAAACGGTCTGGATGCTCAGGATGAACATGGAATCCATTCCACTACTGCAAAAGATCTGGCAAGGATCATGCGCTTCTGTATCCGTAATGAAGAATTTCTCGCCATTACCCGCACCGCTTCCCACACATTCTCTGATCTGGATGGAACACGGAATTTTACCGTCCAAAATAAAAATGCATTTCTAAATATGATGGATGGCGTCTTAAGCGGCAAGACCGGTTTTACAGGCAATGCCGGATACTGTTATGTATGTGCCATGGAATCTGGAGGTAAACACCTGATCTCCGTCGTACTGGCCTGCGGTTGGCCGGGTAACCGTACGTGGAAATGGCAGGATACCACAAAGCTCATGAACTATGGACTCTCTGATTTTGAAATAAAAACATTCGGGGACGAGATCCCGGTTCTTGCTCCCGTTCCAGTACGAAACGGAAGGAGTTCAAAAATTTCTCTTTCCGTCACTGCTGCCCCAAAAGAACTTCTGTGCCGTAAGGAGGATACTTTTTCCATGGATATTCTGATACCTGATACTCTAACCGCACCGGTCACCGCCGGAGAAATGATGGGAACCGTCGTTTATTATCTCAATGGAAGCATTCTGGATCTCTTTCCCATTACTGCATGTGAGGATATTCCTGCCATTGACTTCCGTTTCATTTTCCAGCAGGTAACAGAAAAATGGCTTCCGGGAACTCCTCCCGAAAGCCATTGAATATAACTTACAGATTCAGTTTCAGCTGTACTTCTTCTTCCGCCTCACTCTTCATCTCTTCCACCAGATCTGGCTGGATGGATGGCAGATCTTCTGCGGTACGAACACCGAAGTTCCGCAAGAACTCTTCGGTCGTTCCGAACAGGATCGGACGGCCCGGCGCATCCAGACGGCCCGCTTCCCCCACCAGCCCGTACTCTACCAGACGATTCAGGGCATGGTCAGAATTGACACCACGGATCTTCTCCACCTCCTGACGTGTCACCGGCTGCTTATAAGCAATGATGGACAATACTTCCAGCTGCACATCCGTCAGTACATATTTTTTCGGCTGCTTGGCCACCTTAATCAGGGTGTCATAATATTCCTTCCGGGTACAGAGCTGAAAGGAATCCTCCAGCTCGATAATCTCCAGTCCGCCCGGACGGCTGTTATACTGATCCATCATCTGATGCACCAGTTTTCTTGTCGTTTCTGTATCATGGCCGATTGCTGCTGCAATCTTGTCCACACTTACGGCATTTCCCATCGCAAACAGAATTGCCTCAATCGCCGCTTCGGTCTTTTCCCGTTCCAAATTGCATTTCCTCCTGTTGTGTCCTTTATATCCGGGATGTAATCAACATATCATCAAATGTATGTTCCTGCATAACTGTCAGCTCTCCCGTCTTCATCAGTTCCAAAATAGCGAGGAATGTCACTATCATCTGTATTTTTCCCTTCTGTTCCATCATAAGCGCCGAGAAATAGAAGGAGCTGTGACTCTCCGCATAGGTTCGCACTGCATTCATCTTCTCATCGAGACTGACTTCTTCCCGTTCAATCTGGCCGAATTTACTTCGAATCGGGTCGATTTTTTCTGTCTGGCGCCGCATCAGTCCCTGAAAAATCGTATTGAGCCTGGTCAGCGTCAGATCTCCCACCAGTTCTTCCAGATCCACCGGCTGCTCATACTTTGCCACTTCATCCGGAATCGTCGGACCTTTATAGAACGCCTGCCCGGATACAGAAAGTCTGTCCCTCAGTTCGTAGGACATATACTTGTACATCTTATATTCCAGCAGTTTCTGTACCAGATCTTCTCTCGGGTCAATCTCTTCCCCTTCTTCATCCACTTCCACCGGAAGGAGCATCTTCGCCTTGATCTCCAGAAGCGTTGCCGCCATAACGAGGAATTCACTCATGACATTTAAGTCTTCCGTTTCCATGGAATCCAGATACTCCATATATTGTTCTGTAATCTCCACAATCGGAATATCAAAAATATTGAATTTATTTACGTCAATCAGATGAAGCAGAAGGTCCAGCGGGCCTTCAAAGCTTTCAATCTTCACCGATAATGCCATATCTCTATGCGTTTCCTTCCACAGTAATCAGAATCAGCTGCGGTGGGTTAAAAATGCGGATGGGCACTGTATGTTCTCCCAGTCCCGCGCTGACTACCATATATTTTCCATTGACAGAGATCAGTCCCCTGTCATATTTGGGGAACAGCTGGGCCTGAGGTGTAATCAATCCGCCAATTCCCGGAATTCTTATAATGCCTCCATGCAGATGTCCGGAAAGTGTCAAATCTGCCCCCCAGGCTGCATAAGTATCAAAATAAACCGGGTTGTGTGCCAGGAGAATATGAAAAGCTTCCGGATCAGGTATTCCGAATTTTTCCCGCAGATCCTGTCCTTCAAAAGGCAGCTGCCGAAACTTTTTATAAAAAGAAAGTGGAAGCTCATAGCCGTAAATCCGGATTTTCTGCCCTTCCCAGGAAAAATCCATGACTTCATCTGTCAGGATTCTCACGCCGCACGCTGTCAGTCTGCGGCTGTAAATTTCATACTGCGTTCCGTATGTTTCCGGGCATTGCCGCATACGTGACTCGTGATTCCCGTTTCCGCAGATTACCGGAATCTTTCGCTTCTTTAGTTCTTCAAACAGCTGTACCGCATGATCCATGGCTGCACATTTTTCCGCAATCAGCATATCTCCCGCACACAGCACCAGGTCTCCCTGCAATTTTTCTATTTTATCTGCCAGAAACCGCTGATGTTCCCCCCATAACCGGTCATGGAGATCCGCCAGCATAACTAGTTTCAGAGGACGCATCTTCCGGGGCAATTTTTCACTTTTAATCGTATATCTTACTGTCTCCAGTTTTCTTTTCTTTTCCATAGAGGTTATCATAGCATAAATTCCGGCAGTTCTGCAATTGGTTTACAGCAAAAAGATACGGAACACCTGACCAATGTAGTCTCCGTAAACAGCCCGTTCCACCGTATCTGCCGCCATAAGTTCTGTAGAACCAATCTCTCTGCCGTTCAGCACATAGACCATTCTGCCGATCCTGTCACCTTTCTCCACCGGAGCCGTTACCTCTTCCGGAAGTTCAGGCACCCGCTCCACCTGGGACAAATTGCTTCCATCTGTAGATACATAAGAAAATTCATCTGCATATTGAAGCCCGACCTGTCCCTCAACGCCTCCCTTTACCTGGATTTTCGGCAAAGCAGCCCTGTTCTCATCCGTATAAAGGCTGCAGCAGGCAAACCCGCTGTTCAGAAGCGTCACAGCATCCTGAAAACGGCTTTTGCTGTCTGTGCCGCCCATAATCACAGCGACCAGCTCGATATTCTCTTTTTTGGCACTGGCAGATACGCAGAACCCGGCCACGCTGGTATAGCCGGTCTTCAGGCCGGTCGCATATTCATACTGCCGGATCAGCTTGTTGGTGTTGGTCAATCCGAATTCAAAGGATCCCCTCGCTGTCTGGTGGGTAATATTTTCCATCCAGATCGTACAATATTCATGAATCTGCGGGTGGTTCCGTAAAAGTTCCCGGGACATAAGTGCCACATCCCTGGCCGTTGTCAAATGTTCCTCCGCATCCAAACCGCAGCAGTTGACAAAATGGGTATTTGACATGCCCAGTTCTTCCGCCCGGGCATTCATCAGTTTCACAAAGTCCCCTTCACTGCCGCTGATATATTCTGCCATGGCCACGCATGCATCATTAGCGCTCGCCACTGCAATACATTTCAGAAGTGTGTCAACCGTCTGTTTTTCATAAGGTTCCAGATATACCTGGGAACCACCCATGGACGCCGCATGTTCCGACACAGTCACCATATCAGACAGCACAATTTTTCCATCCTCCAGTGCTTCCAGAATGAGAAGAAGGGTCATAATTTTCGTCACGCTGGCTGGATGGACTTTCTCATCCGCTGCCTTTTCCATCAGTACCGTTCCCGTGGAAACTTCCATTAAAAGTGCATGCGGTGCCGATACCTCTGCCGCCACCTGATTTAATTCCCGGTCTTCCTGTGTCCGGCTTTCCTCCGGCACCTCCGTCTCTTCCTGTTTCTGATCTTCCGCCGCCCATACAGCTGCAGGCTTTAAGGTCAGAAGCAATATCATCAGATATGTCACCGCCCATCTCAGAACTTTCAGAATATCACCTCGGAGTTCCTTTACTTTATGTGTAGCAGAAAACCGAAAAAATATGCATAAAACAAGCCGGAAAACCTTCTGATTTTCCGGCCCGTTTATTTTTCTTCTATACTATCTAAGTACCAGACAGGCGACACAGATTCCAAGAATACAGCCTGCCGCCACCTGCAGCGGCGTATGTCCTACAAATTCTTTTAAGCTTGCCTCCCAAAATTCGTACATTTTATCGTTTTTTTTGAACGCTTCCACGAATCCTTCCGTGCGGAAAAAGTCGATCATTTCATTTAAAATTTTACCCTGTCTTCCAGTCTCCATACGGACACCCATCGCATCGTGCATAACGATAATTGCCAGCATACACGCAATTGCGAATTCAAAACTGCCAAAACCATAAAGAATGCCCGAAGATACGGCCATTGCACTCACTGTCGCCGAATGGGCACTCGGCATACCGCCATCTCCAATCATCCGCTCCCAGCGGATCTCTCTATTGATCATTGCATAAATCAAGGTTTTCAGAATCTGAGCTACCGCCCATCCTGAAATTCCACAGATCAATACTTTATTATTGATCAGTGCTGTAAAAAAGTCCCCCATCGTTCCGCTCCCGTACTTTCATTTTTCCTGTCCGGAGATCATCCGGAATTATTCCGGAATCGTCTGCAACTAAGAAATGCCTTGACTTTACAGTCAAGGCATTACTGCACAATCCTTAATTATATTTACGCTTTCTAGCTGCTTCGGATTTTTTCTTACGCTTTACGCTCGGCTTCTCGTAATGCTCTCTCTTACGAATCTCCTGCTGGATTCCAGCCTTTGCACAGTTTCTTTTGAAACGACGCAATGCGCTATCCAAAGTCTCGTTTTCTTTAACGATTACATTTGACATAGTATCACACCTAACCTCCCTCCAGTTGTGTATTGTGCAGAATACAACTGTCTGGGTATTTTATTGCACTGCTAAAATTATATGCACCTTATCCCGTTTTGTCAACAGTTTTTTTCTGTTTTTTGCAATTTTTTATTTAATCTGGCTTTCGACTACTTTTGCAGCCTCTTTAATGGCATCATCCACACCAGCCGGATTCTTTCCTCCTGCCTGTGCCATACCCGGACGTCCGCCACCGCCGCCACCTACCAGTGCGGCAATTGCTTTGATCAGGTTGCCTGCATGAGCACCTTTCTTCTGGGCCGCATCCGTAGCGGTTGCCATCAGATTTACTTTACCATCATTGACAGATGCCAGAACAACCACACCGTCGCCAAGCTTCTCTTTCAGCTGATCACCGAGATCACGCAGACCATTCATGTCCACACCTTCCAGTTTTGCAGCCAGAAGTTTGACACCTTTGATTTCCTGTACCTGATTCATAACATCACCAAGTGCATCTTTGGCAGCTTTGCTCTTCAGAGCATCATTTTCTGCCTGCAGGGACTTGATCTCGCTGTACAGATGCTCGATCTTCTCACATACGGACTGCGGAGCAGTCTTCAGAAGTTTTGCTGCTTTTGCAAGCTCTGCTTCCTGTTCTTTATAATATTTGAATACGCCGTCTCCAGTCAGTGCCTCTATACGACGTACACCTGCTGCGATACCGGACTCGGATACCAGTTTGAATGCAGTAATTGCACTGGTATTTGCTACGTGAGTACCACCGCAAAGCTCTTTAGAGAAATCTCCCATGGATACTACACGTACCTTCTCAGAGTATTTCTCATCAAACAATGCCATTGCACCGCTCTTCTTTGCTTCCTCGATATCCATGACCTGAGTCGTTACCGGAAGAGCTTCCTGAATCTTCTCATTGACCAGTTTCTCTACCTCTGCAATCTCCTCAGCAGTCATCGGCTGGAAGTGAGCAAAGTCAAAACGAAGTCTGTCAGGAGTTACCAGAGAACCTTTCTGCTCTACATGGCTTCCCAGAACAGTCTTCAGTGCTTTCTGAAGCAGATGAGTTGCACTGTGGTTCTTGGAAGTGCCTGCACGGCCTGCAGCGTCTACTTTCAGAGTCACCACATCGCCGGTCTTGATCATGCCTTTGGTCATATGTCCTACATGGCCGATCTTGCCACCCAGCAGTTTGATGGTATCCTCTACCTGGAACTGCGCGTCGCCAAGGGTAATGATACCTTTATCTCCTTCCTGACCACCCATGGTAGCATAGAACGGAGTCTTCTCAGTAAAGATGGTTCCCACCTGACCGTCAGTCAGTGCTTCCACGATCTCTGTATCCGTGGTCAGAACAGTTACTTTGGATTCGTCAGTCAGATGATCATATCCGGTGAACTCACTGGTAACAGCTGCATCGATCTCATCATATACAGTCGCATCTGCTCCCATGTAGTTGGTTACTTCACGGGCAGAACGAGCCTTGGTACGCTGCTCTTCCATGCATGCCTTAAATCCTTCTTCGTCAATAGCGAATCCTTTTTCCTCCAGGATTTCTTTGGTCAGATCCAGTGGGAATCCGTAAGTATCGTATAATTTGAACGCATTCTCTCCGGACAGAGTCTTCTCACCGGCTACCTTCATCTCCTCTTCCAGCTGTGCCAGAATGGAAAGTCCCTGGTCGATGGTCTTGTTGAACTTATCTTCTTCCTGATTCAGAACTTTAAAAATAAACTCTTTCTTTTCTTCCAGCTCCGGATATCCGTCTTTAGATCCCTCAATCACGGTCTCAGACAGTTTTGCAAGGAATTTTCCTTCAATTCCAAGAAGACGTCCGTGACGTGCTGCACGGCGGATCAGACGGCGGAGTACATAACCACGTCCCTCGTTACTCGGCATAATACCATCGGAAATCATGAAAGTTGCGGAACGGATATGATCGGTAATCAGACGGATAGAGACGTCTTTTACATCATCCTTATGATATTCACAATGTGCAAACTCACATACTTTATCTCTCAATGCACGGACAGTATCCACATCAAAAATGGAATCTACGTCCTGAACAACACTTGCCAGACGTTCCAGACCCATACCGGTATCAATGTTCTTCTGAACCAGCTCTGTGTAGTTGTTGTGTCCATCATTATCAAACTGGGTAAATACATTGTTCCAGATCTCCATGTAACGGTCACAGTCACATCCTACCGTACAGCCTGGTTTGCCGCAGCCATATTTTTCACCGCGATCATAATAAATTTCAGAACACGGACCACAAGGACCTGCACCATGCTCCCAGAAGTTATCTTCTTTTCCAAATTTAAAGATCCGGTCTGCAGGGATTCCGATCTCTTTATTCCAGATGTCAAATGCCTCATCATCCTCCAGGTATACAGACGGATATAATCTCTGCGGATCCAGCCCGACCACTTCAGTCAGGAACTCCCAGGACCAGTGGATTGCTTCATCTTTGAAGTAATCTCCAAAAGAAAAATTACCAAGCATCTCAAAAAAGGTACCGTGACGTGCGGTCTTTCCTACATTCTCGATATCACCTGTACGGATACATTTCTGGCAGGTAGTTACCCGTCGTCTCGGCGGAATCTCTGCTCCTGTAAAGTAAGGTTTCAGAGGTGCCATACCAGAGTTAATCAGAAGAAGGCTCTTGTCGTTATGTGGAACGAGTGAAAAGCTCTTCATTTTCAGATGGCCTTTGCTCTCGAAGAAATCCAGAAACATTCTCCGGAGCTCGTTTACGCCGTATTCTTTCACTTTCTTTTCCTCCTGTCAAAAGACCCGGATTTTCATCCAGGTCTTTCAGAAAATTCTTGCTCAGTTGTCCTTATACACGGGACAGATACTCACCGGTTCTGGTGTCAATCTTGATCTTGTTGCCCTGCTCTACGAACAGCGGTACGTTTACAACTGCGCCGGTCTCAACGGTTGCCGGTTTGGTTGCGCCTGTAGCAGTATCGCCTTTGAAGCCCGGCTCGGTATCAATGATCTCAAGCTCTACAAACAGCGGAGCCTCTACTGCAAATACATTTCCGTTATGAGAACAGATCTTAACCATCTCATTCTCTTTTACGAACTTCAGAGAATCTCCAACGTCATCACTGTTCAGTGCGATCTGGTCGAAAGTCTCTACGTTCATGAAGTGATACAGATCTCCGTCACTGTACAGATACTGCATGTCCACACGGTCAATACGTGCTGCCGGGAATTTCTCAGTCGGGCGGAAAGTCTTCTCAACTACACCGCCGTTGATAATATTCTTAAGTTTGGTTCTTACGAATGCAGCGCCTTTACCAGGTTTTACATGCTGGAACTCCAAAATCTGATAAACGTTTCCCTCAATCTCAAGGGTAACACCATTTCTAAAATCTCCTGCTGAAATCATTATGTTCGTCCTCCTTATGTTACAAAGGGAATGCACAATCCCCTCACTTTAACTCATTTTATAATACTTTTCCGATCATTTCAACTATTTTATGAGAATTTTTTCATCTGCTTATTCCAGTATTTTTTTCAGTTCGTCCATAAATGTATTCACATCCTTAAATTCCCTGTAGACGGATGCGAAACGCACATAGGCAACAGAATCCAGATCCTTTAATTTTCCCATGACCAGCTCGCCGATTTCCTCACTGGAAATCTCCCTCTCTTCTTTATTGAATATACAGGCCTCCACATCATCTATCATGGCTTCAATCTGTGCTGCGGAGATCGGTCTCTTATGGCAGGCTCTGAATACACCGCCCTCTATCTTGGCGCGGTCATACGTCTCCCGGTTATTGTCTTTCTTAATGACAATCATTGGAATCGTCTCCACCTTCTCATAAGTGGTAAACCGCTTATGACACTCATCACATTCTCTTCTGCGGCGGATGGAATCTCCGTCATCCGCAGGTCTTGAATCAATCACCCTAGTATTATCCTTTCCGCAGTATGGACATTTCATCCCGGAATCCCTCCCTTTTTTCTTTCGTCCAGTATATAACAGCGTCCGCCTTAATGTCAACGAAAGAGCCGTCACTTTACCGGATAAATTTTACTTCGCCGCATACACTGAAATCAAAAAGAGGCATTGTGCATGCATTTTTGTGAGCTGAAAGAAAAAGACGTCATCAACCGCTGTAACTGTAGACGGCTCGGCCGGGTCAATGACCTGATCCTTGATCCGAAAAACGGCTGCATCTGCTCCATCGTCGTACCTGGACCATTCCGGCTCTGCGGGCTTCTCGGACCGGATCAGGAATACGTGATTCCCTGGAAAAAGATCTGTCAGATCGGTCCTGATATCATTCTGGTGGAAATCTGTGAGGAAGAAGTTCTGATGCCAAGAAAAATATGGAAATAGTTATTTCATGCCACCCTGCATAACCGTCCGTTTTTCGGAAATGCTTTTAACAGACAATCGACAGCAGGAGGAAATGAGATGATTCTGAACAAAGTGGAAATCTGCGGAGTCAATACATCGAGACTTCCGCTTCTCACGGCAGAAGAAAAAAATACACTGTTTGAGCGAATAAAAAAGGGCGACAAAGAAGCCCGGGAACTGTACATCAAAGGAAATCTCAGACTGGTCTTAAGCGTCATCAAGCGTTTCTCTTCCAGCAGTGAAAATGCCGATGACTTGTTCCAGATCGGCTGTATCGGCCTTATGAAGGCCATCGACAATTTTGACTGCACACTGGATGTCAAATTTTCCACTTATGCTGTTCCAATGATCGTGGGGGAAATCCGCCGTTATCTCCGGGATAATAACAGCATCCGTGTCAGCCGTTCCCTGCGGGATATTGCTTACAAGGCCATCTATGCCAGAGAAAGCCTGTCCCGCGAGACCGCTCAGGAGCCGACACTTCACCAGATCTCGGAAGCCATTCAGATTCCGGAAGAAGACATCGTCTACGCACTGGACGCCATCCAGAGCCCGATCAGCCTTTATGATCCGGTCTACACAGAAGGCGGTGATACCCTCTATGTCATGGATCAGATTAGTGACAAGAAAAACAAGGAAGACAACTGGGTCCGAAATCTGTCTCTCTCCGAAGCCATGAAGCATCTGACTCCGCGGGAAAGCCGCATTATCCGGCTTCGTTTCTTCGAAGGACGTACTCAGATGGAAGTGGCCGAAGAAATCCATATCTCCCAGGCACAGGTCAGCCGTCTTGAAAAAAATGCGTTAAAAACCATGCGCGGCTATCTGAAATAAACCTACAGACTAAAAACAGAGCCGCTGTGCAGGCGGCTCCGAATCAATTAGTCATTCATATTTTACAATTTCTTTTTTCAGTCTTCCGATAATTTTCTTTTCCAGTCTGGAAATGTAAGACTGAGAAATACCCATAAGATCCGCCACTTCTTTCTGTGTCATCTCTCTGCCGGACGGGTGATTCAGTCCGAAGCGCAGTTCTATGATAGTCTTTTCTCTCCTGGAAAGTTTAGAAAGCGCTTTCTTCAGCAGTTTCCGCTCTACCTCATTTTCCAGATCCCGATAAATGATATCCGCATCTGTACCCAGGATATCCGACAGGAGCAGTTCATTTCCATCCCAATCCACATTCAGCGGCTCGTCGATGGAGACTTCCATCCGCATCTTGCTGTTGCGGCGCAGATACATGAGGATCTCATTTTCAATACATCTGGACGCATACGTCGCAAGCTTGATATTTTTGTTCCGGTTAAATGTATTGATCGCCTTGATCAACCCGATCGTGCCTATGGAAATCAGATCTTCCACACCTACTCCGGTATTTTCAAATTTTCTGGCTATGTACACTACAAGTCTCAGATTATGTTCAATGAGTGTTGCCCTCGCCTGCTCTCCGTTCTCACTTTCCAGTCCGAGAATTGCCCTCGCTTCCTCTTCTGCATTCAATGGCGGCGGCAAAATCTCCGTGCCTCCGATATAGTGAATCTCTCCCTCCCGGGCAAAGATCATGCTTTTCAGTCTTGGTGCCACTTTCAGCTGCACCTGATGCGGTATGGTTACTTTTATAATCATATTGCCTCCCCCTCACGAGGAAAGCAGGTCACGATGAAGTATCAGCGGATATCTTCCGGCCGACTGTGGCATGACGGCAATCCACGGCTTCTGAATCTCCACAGTTTCTGACAGATTGCGAATTTTCATGATATCAATCCGGTAGGCTGTCAGAATACCTTTCTGTGAAATCGTCTGATAAGGAATCATCCGCGGAATTCTCTCTGTCCTGTCTCCTTTCAACAAAAGTTCCATATAAGCACGGTCCACAAGACTCACCGGACTTCTGCTGACAGGATCTGTAAGTCCGTTCCCGGTATCCAGAAGTCCTTCCAATTCCAGTTGACAGCTGCCGCAAACCAAAACCGTACGGCATACCCGCTGTTCTTCTTTCTTTTTCTCCAGAATCAGAGTTTCCAGCCCGGATAAAACAACCCCGGCAACACTTCCTGCCATCAGGAACACCATTCCATTCAGCCGATAAAACTGGTCTGCATACCTGAGAAAGCCTCCCATTAGAAAACATTCCAGATAAAGCCCTGCCACCGTCAGTCTGAAATGTTTTTCTCTTCCAAAAGCGATGGCCGTCATCAGCACTGCCAGAAACAGGCTCCCCAGAAAACAACCAGCTCTGCTGATCCATTCCGAACCAATCGTCAGCAGACAAGCCCCCAAGCTTCCTGCTATGGCCGCCGCAAGAATCCGCCCTGCATGCAGCGGTTTCCGGAACAGCTTTGCTGTCAGAACCAAAAGTTCCGCATCCATCCACAGATTTTCCAGAAATAAAATATCTACATAAACTTCATAGTACACTTGCTGCCCTCTCTCTTATGATAGACAACATTATAGGGAAAGGGCGCCGCAGACTTTGTCAGATACCGGCGGAAAATCCGGCTTTTTCTCGCCATAATCCGACAAAAGGCGGATCGAAAACGATCCGCCTTTTCTGACTCTTATAAAATTATATCCAGTATCTCTCTCATGTTCTCTACCGGAATCTGCCCGGGAGCCGACGCTTCGCCAGCGGTGGCAAAGGTCAGTGCTGAACCGGTCAGTGGTCCGCTGATTCTGCTGACAATGCCCTGTTTTCCCATGGACATGGTAATCACCGGAATTTCCAACGTCTCATATGCTGTCAGAGTCACCTGCAGAAGGTTTAAGACGTCCTGCGGGCACCCCGGCATCACTGCCAGTTTGGCCACGTCCGCTCCCAGCGCCTGCATCCGTGTCAGGCGCCGCAACATTTCTTCCGGCACCGGGGTTGCCGCAAAGTCATGGTTGGATGCGATCGTATGCACTCCCAGTTCCTGCAGTTTTCTCATATGCGCTGCAGTACTGTCCTCATCCATAAAGGCTTCCACGTCTATCAGATCCACCAGTCCCGAGCCTGCTGCCCGCTCATTCAGCTGATAATAAGTTTCTTTTTCCACCATCCGATGTCCGCCCTCGTCCGCACTGCGGAATGTATAGAGAAGCGCCTGATTTTTCAGAATCACACGAAGCATGGAAAGGATCTCTTCCAGCTTTCCTTCCACAAAAATATCCTCATAGAAATCCGCACGCCATTCTACCACTTCGGCCGGAAGGAGGCTGATCTCTTCCGCTTTTTTCCGAATTTCTTCCACTGTCTCCGCCACAATCGGAATACAGATTTTCGGAGTTCCCTCTCCCATCAGCGTACCGCTTGGTCCAAGTCCGAACGTTTTTTTCATGATTCATCTCCCCTGCTGGTTTCAGCTGAAATATTTTTCTTTGACAAGTCCGACCGGCATTTCATGTCCGGTCCACAGTTCAAACGCATAAGCACCCTGATAAAGAAGCATATACATGCCGTTAAATGTATTGCATCCGACGTCCTCCGCCATGCGGAGAAGTTTCGTCTTTCTCGGATTATAGATCACATCGGAAACAATCAGTTCCGGATGGAAGAACGTCTGATCCGGCACCAGACAGCTATCTTCATGAGGACTCATTCCCACCGAAGAAGCATTGACCAGAATGGCACTGTCATCGATACTTTTCTTCATCTGCACCTGATCTGCCAGTTCATACATGCAGATCTTACAGTCTGTACCAGCATTGACCCGCTCCACTACTTTCTCTGTCTCTCCCCAGGAATGTCCCTTTCTGGCAATCACATCAATCTCAGGCACTCCGTCAAGCGCTGCCTGCGCAATAATAGAAGCTGCAGCCCCGCCGGTTCCGAGAATCGTCATTTTCTTTCCGATAATATCATATCCGGCATCCTCTACTGCTCGCATATAACCTTTGCCATCCGTATTATATCCGGTCAGGACGCCATTTTCCTGCACGACTGTATTGACTGCACCGATCAGCTCCGCTTCCTGTGATTTTACATCCACCCGTTCAAACATGCTTCTCTTATGCGGCATGGTACAGTTCCATCCTCTTGCATTCATGACGATCAGGCCATCCACCGCTGTCTCAAACTCTTCCGGTGATACATCAAACGCCAGATATACACAGTCAAGTCCGTGATATCGAAAGGATTCGTTATGCATGGCAGGTGATACACTGTGTGCCACCGGGCTGCCAAGAAGGCACGTCAGTCCTGTATGTCCTGTGATTGGTACTCCGTTCATGATTAATTTCCTCCGTATATAACAAAACCGCCCTTGAATGCCTCGGGCGGTTTCGATTATTTATCTGTTTTTCTGAAAGAACTGCGGAATCTTGATCTCCTGCTCTTCCACTGTGCTCTCCGGTTTCTTAAAGGTCTTCAGTCCCGGAAGAGGCTGTACCTGAAGCTTCGATTTTGCAGCAGATACGGATGCCTGTCCCATTCCCTGGCTTACCGGTGTGGGCTTCTGTACCTGATGGTATGACGGAAGTACGGATTTTGCTCCTCCGTTGTCCTGCAGTCCGGTTGCGATTACAGTGATACTTACCTCATCTGTGTTCGTTGCATCATACATTGCACCGAAGATAACGTTTGCATCCTCTCCAACCTGCTCCTGTACGTAGCTTGCAGCTTCATTTGCATCAATCAGGGAAATATCTCCGGAAATATTGATGATGACATGAGTTGCACCTGCGATGGTGGTCTCAAGCAGCGGACTGGTAATTGCCTGTTTCACTGCTTCCAGTGCCTTGTCATCACCTCTTGCCGTACCAATACCAATATGAGCAATACCCTTGTCAGTCATGACAGTCTGTACATCCGCAAAATCCAAATTGATCAGAGCCGGCAGATTGATCAGGTCCGTAATACCCTGTACTGCCTGCTGAAGCACTTCATCTGCTTTTCTCAGTGCCTCCGGCATGGTCGTTCTGCGGTCCACAATCTCCAGAAGTTTGTCATTCGGGATGACAATCAGCGTATCTACGGACTCTTTGAGTTTTTCAATTCCCTGAAGCGCATTGTTCATACGCTGTTTTGCTTCGAAACGGAACGGTTTGGTCACAACACCAACTGTCAGGATTCCCATCTCTTTTGCTGCTTTTGCCAGTACCGGAGCTGCTCCAGTACCGGTTCCGCCTCCCATACCACAGGTAACAAATACCATATCTGCTCCCTGGATGGCTTCTTTGAGCTCTTCGATACTCTCCTCAGCAGCTTTCTCGCCTACTTCCGGTTTTGCACCTGCACCAAGCCCCTTGGTCAGCTTCTCGCCGATCTGAATTGCTGTCGGTGCCTTGCAGAGCTTTAATGCCTGTTTATCTGTATTGATACCGATAAACTCAACTCCGCCAATCTGTTCCTCTACCATTCTATTTACAGCATTATTACCTGCTCCGCCGACACCTACAACGATGATCCGCGCAGCAGATTCCATTTCGTTCGTCATGATTTCCAACAAGGTCATATCCTCCTTCAAACACGATATCTCGCGCTATCTTACATTAATATTAATCATAGCTTTTTTTCCGGAATTGTGCAACCATATTTTTGATATTTTTGTTTTTTTCCAAAATAACTACCTAGATGCTTCCAACGAAATATGCGTGCTCTCATCCGTATAATTCTCCATATGAAGCGTTCCTGATTTATCCTCCAAATCCGGCTCCAGTTTCTTAAGTCTTGAGATCTTTTCATCCAGGTGGTCACCAGTTCCCAAATTCACCGTTACATCCTTCATAGACAGGTAAAGTTCCAGATTATTTCCAAAGCGGATCTCGTCCGGTTTCAGTCCGTATTTGTCCAGAAGCTGGGTAATATTAAGGATTGTCCCAAATATAGACGCATCTTTTACATTCAGTGCCTGATGCATGGTGAGCCGGTCGAAAGTAAGTCCTTTGATCAGCGGAACACCTTCGATCTCCTGATCCGAGCTTTCCACCACGATACCATCCTTGTCAAAATAGACATTTTTTCCCAGATAGTGAACATAACCAACTATATTTTTCTCATACACCCGAATCGTCAGGCTGCTGGGGGAATCAACCTTCACCTCAAATGCGTCGATGAACGGAATCTCCGGATGTTCCATATAATTGTAGCGGACATACAGATACAGCGTATTCCGTTTCAGCCCATCCCCGATCACAAAATCCGCAATCTGTTCCTTCGTATAATATTCATTGCCTGTGACCGTCACTTCCCTGACCCGGAACACTCCGGCCACGCACAGAAGCAGCACCACAGCCGCCGTCAGCGCCGCCCCTGCTATGATCCATCGTTTATAATGCTTCAATCTGTTTGCTTCCTTTTACTTTTTACGAGTAGTTTACCACAACTCCGAGTTTTTTTAAATCCCCCTGTATATCTTCATATCCCCGGTGCACATATTCCATGCCTGAGATCCTGCTTTTTCCTTCTGCAGCCACCGCTGCCATAATAAGCGCCGCTCCTCCCCTGAGTTCTTCCGCCCTCACATCTGTTCCCAACAATCTTTCCTTCCCTTCGATAAGAGCAAAGGCCTCTCCCTGCTGAATAGATGCCCCCATCCGCCTCAGTTCCGGCACTGTCTGAAATCTCGCCTCAAAGATTTTCTCTTCCAGAAGACTTAATCCCGAAGACACCGACAACACTGCCATCAGAACAGACTGCAGATCTGTCGGAAATCCCGGATACGGCGCTGTAGCCAGATACGGAATTGCCGCAGGACGCCGTCTCATCCGGATGCGGATCTCCTCGCCATCCCCTCTGATTTCCAGTTCTGCTCCCAAATGTGCAAGAATATCAGGCAAATTGCCCAGATGTGTTGCCGGGACATGAAGAAGGCGCACATCACCGCCGGTCATCACCGCCCCACACAGATAGGTTCCCGCCACAATCCGGTCTGCAGGGATGATAAACTCAGCTCCATGGAGTTCTCTGACCCCCTCGATCTGAAGAACCGGCGTTCCTTCCCCCCTGATTTTCGCCCCCATCTTTTTTAAAAATATGGCAAGTTCCACAATTTCCGGTTCCATGGCCGCTCCGTGCAGCACCGTCTCTCCCTCTGCCAGAACTGATGCCAGCAGAAGATTCTCTGTCGCACCCACACTGGGAAAATCCAGATAAATGTTGGCTCCGTGCAGCTGCTCCGCCTGCCCCTTCAGCGTATGTTCGCAGTGTTCAAAGACTGCTCCAAGCTGTTCCAGTCCCCGCAGATGAAGGTCTATGGGTCGTTTTCCGATCGTACATCCTCCCGGATAAGGAATTTCTACCCGATGCATTCTTCCAAGAATGCTGCCAAGCAGTGTAATCGTCGAACGCATTTTTCCCGCACCGTTTCCCGTCACACAGTACTGATCCGCCTGCCGGGTATCTATGAGCAGCATATGTCCTTCTCTTCCCACTGTACATCCTGCGACTTCCAGCATTTCCAGCATATGTTCCACATCCGAGATCTTCGGACAGTGATGAAGCACAAATACACCTTTTCCAAGCAATGTAGCTGCAAGCACCGGCAGCGCCGTATTCTTGGAACCCTGCACCAGCAGTTCTCCCTGCATCTTCTGCGGTCCTTCGATGCACAGATTTTTTCCGTTCACTCTTCTCTCCTCCGACGCCTGCCTGCAGGCAATCCGCTATATACCACTATATGCATCATACGCCCGTCAATGTTCCTTTTTCCAGTCCCGCGAAACACTGAGTACAATTCCAATCTCCAGCATGAAAAATACGACTGATGTTCCTCCATAACTGATGAGTGGAAGTGTAATCCCTGTATTCGGAATCGTGTTGGTCACCACCGCCACATTCAATATAACCTGAATCAGGATATGACCCATAACCCCAGCTGCCAGAAGTGTCCCGAACAGTTCCTGTGTGTGCGTGGCAATCACCATCAGTCTCCAGATCATCAGCCCGAAAAGAAGCAGCACACCGCAGGCTCCCATAAGTCCAAGCTCCTCACAGATAATTGAAAAGATCATATCATTTTGGGCTTCCGGCACAAATCCCAGTTTCTGCATACTCTCCCCGAACCCCATGCCGAAGAGTCCGCCGGACCCAATGGCATAAAGTCCCTGCATGGTCTGGTATCCTTTCTCATACAACTCCGGATTTCTCCAGATTGCCAGACGTTCCAGCCGATAGGATTCTACTCCCAGAAAGATTCCAACAAAACCACATCCTGACATCCCCAGCCATACAAACGGCAAAAATCTCGGATTTGCCACAAAAATAAGGATAACGGCAATTCCGAGAATAATGACAGCCGTGCTCAGATTATTAGTTCCTACCAGCCCTACAACAGGAAGCGTCATGAGCAGCACCAGAAACATATTCTTCCAGGATTTCATCCGGTCCCCGACATTGCTAATGACAGATGCAAGCAGCACCACGACTGCAAGCTTGGCATATTCGGACGGCTGAAAAGACAACGGTCCAAATGACAGCCAACGCCTGGAACCATTGTAGGAATCACCAACCAGCAGCACCATCGCTGATAGAAAAAGCGACAACACGTAGCCCGGAACCGCCAGATTTTTCAAGTTTCGGTAATCCATGCAGGATACCAGATACATAGGCAGAAGCCCCACGCTGGTAGCGAAAAACTGCTTTTTCAGATAATAAAAAGAATCCGCAAATTTCACACGGCCATTATAAGCACTGGTACTGTACAGCATAAAAAGCCCGAACATCGCCAGTAAAAGTACCAGAAACAGAAGCACATAGTCCACTCTTTTTTTCCCCATGGGCGCCTCGCATATCTTCTCCTCTCCAGTCTATGTCTTTCCTGTTCCAGGCAGAACAAAAAAAGAGCACCAATACTTATGTATCAGCACTCTCTTTCTATCTTTTCATTTAAACTGCTGCGAATGCAACCAGGCAGCAAAGTGCGGTAATGATGGAGAAGACAGCTACTACTCTCGTCTCAGACCATCCACATTTTTCAAAATGATGATGAATCGGAGCCATCTTAAAAAACCGTTTTCCGTGCGTTGCTTTAAAATACGTAACCTGAATGATAACAGACAGCACTTCTACCAGATAGATAAATCCTACCAGTAAAATAAACAGCGGCATATTCATCATATAGGCAGTTGCTGCCACAAATCCTCCAAGCGCCAGGGAACCGGTATCACCCATAAATACACTTGCCGGATATACATTAAAAAGGAGGAAACCCATCAGACCGCCTGCCACTGCCAGCGTCACCGGAGCAATTCCTGCGTCTGTTCCGATCGCTACCACCGAGAAGAACACTGCTACCATCACCGTCACGCTTGCTGCCAAACCGTCCAGACCGTCCGTGAAGTTGGTTCCATTTACTGTTCCAATCACTACAAAAAACAGAAGTGGAATGGAAAGCCATCCAAGATTAATACTGATCTCCGGAAAGAACGGTACCAGCATCGTAAGACCCACATCTGAAATATTTACCATATAATAAGCAAATACCGCCGTCACAACCAGCTGTCCTGCCATCTTCTGCGCCGGAGTCAGGCCCTCGGAGCGGTGCAGTACCACCTTGATAAAATCATCCAGAAAACCGACAATTCCAAAACCAACCGTCATAAAAAGGATCGGGATGACCTTCGGATAATGCGGTGCATAGATCAGAGAAGTAATCAGAACCGCCAGAAGGAAAATAATACCACCCATGGTCGGCGTACCATTTTTCTTCAGATGCGTCTGTGGTCCGTCATCTCTGACCGTCTGTCCTACTTTCAATTTTCTCAAAATCGGAATAATTACAGGTCCGGCTGCCGCACTGATCACGAAGGAAATCAGAACTGCCAGAACAATGCTTATTTTCGTCATAACTCACACCTCTTCATTCATTTGTTCTTTTGAAGTATACGTCTTCCGAGGGGAATTATCAACCACTTTTTCCTTGCTTTTTAGACAGTGCAGGTGTAAGATAAAAATACACATGCAGGTATGGTTCATCGGTAGAACATCAGCTTCCCAAGCTGAGGAGGGGGGTTCGACTCCCCTTACCTGCTTAAGCAAAAACTTTTTGAACATTTTCAGAGCGAAAGGGAAGTTTTCTCACAGGAACTTTCCTTTTATCCTTTATCAGCTTTCCGGCATTTTCCGCTCAATTCCCATATATGGCAGAATATTTTCAAAAATATTTTTCACTACAGGTGCGCAGACTGTTCCGCCATAATAGATACCCTGCGGATCGTGGACAATGCAAAGAGCCAATACCTGCGGATCATCTGCAGGTGCGAATCCGAGAAACGAAGAAATATATTTATGGGCGCTTCGCGGCAGCGTCTGCGAGGTTGCTGTTTTCCCTCCGATCCGGTATCCTTCCAGATATGCTTTGTGCCCGGATCCTTCCGATACGACCTTTTCCAGAATTTCCCGCATCTCACCGGATACTTTTTCCGAAAGTATGCCGTCTTTCTCTTTCCATGAAAATATTTTAAGTGTCGTTCCTTCCTGACTTCTTATTTCCACTCCAAAATGCGGAGTTACTCTCCTTCCCCCGTTGATCACCGAAGAAGCCATCACCGCCAGCTGTATCGGTGTAATCTGGAAAGACTGACCAAACGTCATGGTCGCAAGCTCTACTTCCCCGATATTTTCCTGTGCATGCATAATCGTCGCTGCCTCACCTGGAATGTCAATGCCAGTCTTAGTGAGCAGCCCGTAATCCGAAAAATACTGGTAAAACAAAGAGGGACCCATTTTAAGCCCTATCGTCATCAGAGCCGGATTGCAGCTGTTCTCAAGGGCATGGGTAAAGTCTTCCGCCCCGTGCCCACCTGCCTTATGACACCGGATCCTCCGGTCCTCCACAATCTTGTAGCCAGGACAGTAATACTGGTCCTGAAGTGTGGAAGTGCCGGACTGTAGTGCCGCAGACGCTGTAAAAATCTTAAAAGTAGAACCCGGCTCATATGTATCATTGACACACTGGTTTCTCCACATCCGGTTTCTGGCATCCTGTATTTCTTGTTCTGTCATACCTGTGGTATCCGTCCCCTCCGGCAGGGTAAACGGGTCGTTCAGGTCAAACTCCGGCACATTGACGCAGGCATAGATCTCTCCATTTTGCGGATTCATCACCAGAATGGAGACATAATCTGCCTGTTTTGCCTCCATAACCTTCAACGCCTCCTGCTGGGCAAATAACTGAATATTGTAGTCGAGACTTAAAACCAGATCATTTCCCGCTGTCGGATCCACCCGCTCCTCTTTCGCATTCTCAATCTCAATTCCCCGGGCGTCCGTAAGCGTCAGTATAGTTCCCGGAATTCCTTCCAGATACTCGTCATACCGCACTTCCAGACCGATGATTCCCTGATTATCCCCGCCGGTAAACCCGAGTACTTTTGACGCCAGATCTCCATAAGGATAATATCTTTTAAAATCCTCGTCCACCTTCACCCCCGCATATCCGTAATTCCGTATCGCATCCCCCGTTTCTTTGTCCACATTCGACCGGATACGCTCGATGGAACTCACCTTTTCCACCCGTTTCCGCACGATCTCCTCCGGCAGTTCCAGTTCTTTTACCAGCATTCGAATCACCGCTTCCGGATCTTCGATCTGGCTGTGAATCACGGAGATCGTACACACAGTCCGGTTATCCGCAAGCACTTCCCCGTTCCGATCCAGAATCCTTCCCCGCGCCGCTTTAATGCTTCTCTCCCTTTCGTGGAGATCCGTTGCCAGCTGCTGATAATAATCTGCCTCAAATACCATCAGCCAGACCAGGCGTCCTGCCAGACCGATAAGCATCACCAGACTCAGTCCGAATACAATGAATATTTTCTTTCTGTGAAATGTCTTTGTATACAAAAAACACCTCATAAACTGACTTTCTTTTGTTTCAGTCTATGAAGTGTTCTTCTTTCTTATTCTGTCGGATTCCCAGCACTGGAATCTTCCGCTCCGTCCTGCGGTACAATATCAACCAGATTTTCATTGACCGGGGAATCTCCAAGCACATCGTCACTACTCTGATCAACGCTATCCGGATCCGGCATGGTTACTGTCTCTCCTGTCTGCGGATCAATCACCGTACCTTCTTCCAGAGGTGCCTCCTCTTCAGAAGGCTCTTCCTCAGAAGCCGCTGCTGCCGCTGCCTGTTCAGCTTCTACCTCTGCTTTCAGATCATCCGGAATCTCTTCCGTCGGATAAATATTCAGATACGGAAGTGCTTCCTTCATAATATTTTTCCAGATCTCAATAGCAAAGGAACTGGTAGACTGCTTGGCTGCATTTGGTTCATCCACAACCACATAGAGCACGACCTGCGGATCATCCGCCGGTGCAAATCCGATAAAGGATACCAGATAATTGGTCTTATCTCTTGGAATCTTCTCTGCAGTACCTGTCTTGCCGCCCAGAGAATATCCGGCAATTCGTGCGGATTTACCGGTTGCATTATTTCCATTGGCGTCCTGTGGCCCGTAGATTGTATTATAAAGGTATTTGCGAATCAAAGCGGAGGTTTTCGCTGAAATCGGTTTTCTTAAAACAACCGGTTCTACATTTCTCAAGGTTCCTCCGTCGCTGTCCAGAATTTTTTTCACCACATGCGGCTGATAATAACTACCGCCGTTAATAGTCGCGGAAAATGCAGATACCATCTGAATCATCGTCACATTAAAGTTCTGTCCGAAAGAGTTGGTCGCAAGGTCCGTTGCTCCCATAGTCAGGTTCTCACTGGGTGCAGAGCCTGCCGGATAATAGATCAGACTGTCTGTTCTCGCTTCTCCCGGCAGATCAATGCCTGTCCGGAGTCCGAGATTAAACAGGTTTTGATATCTGGAATAATTTTCTTCCCCAAGCTTTGCTGCGATCTGCATCAAAGCGTCATTGCAGGAATATTTCAAAGCGCCTTCCAGGTCAATAATGCCGTGGCCGATCTTCTTTGCACACCAGATGGTATGACCTCCTACCGTCTGGTTTCCGTCACAGAGAAATGTATCCCCATCGTGTACTACACCTGTCTCCAGTGCCGCAGCAACCGTAATCGGCTTTGCAGTGGAACCTGGCTCATACGTATCACTGACACAGAAATTACGCCACAGCTCGTTCAATGCATTCAGCCGGTCTTCCTCAGAAAGATTTGCCGCATCCTCTTCTGAATAAAGTCCATTTGCAACTACATCATAGGGATTATTCAGATCATACCGGCGGTTGCTGGACATTGCCAGAATTTCTCCGGTATTCGGGTCCATCATAATGGCAGCCGCAGTCTTACTTCCCGCGCCTTCCCTTGCCGCATCCCGGTATTTCTCCTGAAACTCATCGATAGCCTTCTCTACAATCTCCTGCAGCGTTACGTCAATAGTAGACACCACACTGTCTCCGTCCACTGCCGCCCGAACTGTTTTGTCCTGCTCCAGATCTTCATTCAGGAAATTGTAACTTCTTCCGTTTTCGCCGTTCAACGTAGACGAATACTGCTGCTCAATGCCATACTGACCCACATTTCCGGAAACCGTATACCCGATCACGTTGCATGCCAGAGAATCATACGGATAACGGCGCAGATAATCCTCTTCCAGCCATACGCCTTCGATCCGGTTCACCTTATTGCCCTTATCATCCTTTTCATCCTGCATATCAAGAAATCCCTGCACCTGATCCTTGGTCAGCTGCTTTTTCAGAGGAACATAATGGCTGTCTTTCTTCTCACTCATCAACGTGTCAAGCTCTGATCGATCAATCTCAAAACAGCTGACCAGCGCCTGCAGCGTCGGTTCCACATAATCCTTCTCCGGATCTTCATCGTGGTACTCCCATAGTACCTTCGGGTCGAGAATCAGATTGTAGACCTTCTCACTGGTAGCAAGCACCGTTCCGTTCCGGTCATAGATATCACCGCGTTTATAAGGCAGCGTCGTGCTGTTGGCATCCTGCTGGGCAAGTACTTTTTTTGTATAACGCTCTCCGCTGACACGATTAATATACACAAGACGTATAATGACCGCAAGCAAAACCAGCACTATTACTACAAATAATAGTGCCAGTTTCTGTTTCATTTTCAATGTTATTTTCTGTTTTCTGGTTAGTTTTCTACGATGTCTGGACACGTAAATCTCCTATTCTCCATCTTTTCCCAGAAGCTTGTCTTTCATAGATGAATAATCCGGCGGAATCGAACCGTTCTGTCTTACATAATCATCAGTGCCTCCATCATAGAGAATCACCTGGTTCGGTTCTGCGTAAACCATTCCCAGTTCATTGATGGCCACATCTCTGATATGATCCAGATCCACAGAAGTCATGATTCTTGTATAATTATCATTATTTTCCTTCCGAAGATCCTCAAGCTCCGTCTCAAGTGATGCAATATGCTTCACTCTACTGGTGGTTTCTGCCTGAAGCTGCAGATAATTGACACAGGACCAGAGTACCATGCAGGATGCTGCTGCGAGAAAAATCATGTACAGAACATTGACATATTGAACATTGCTTTTTTCCGCGTGACGGCGTTCCCGTCTCTCCGGCTGACGTTCTCTGGACGGATATTCCAGAGTCTGCACCTTCCGTGCCGTATTTCCTTCAATTGCTCTTTGCTGTCTTCTCATCGTGGACATCAATTCCACTCCTCCCTCATATCAGCTTATATCCGTTCAAACACCCGGAGTTTCGCACTTTTCGACCGGCTGTTTTCTTCCAGTTCTTTCTCCCCCGGCAAAACCGGCTTTCTCGTTACCACACGGCCTTTTGATACTTTTCCACAGACACACACCGGAAAATCCGGCGGACAAGTACACGGATGCTCATTGGTTCTGAATGCATTTTTTACAATTCGATCCTCCAGGGAATGGAATGTAATAATACAGATTCTTCCTCCCGGATTCAGGAAATCGATCATGTCATCCAGTGAATCCCTTAACACTTCCAGCTCTCTGTTCAGTTCGATCCGGATCGCCTGAAATGTCTGTTTGGCCGGATGTCCCTTCTGCATTCTGATCTTCGCGGGTATCGCGGCCTTGATAATCTCTACCAGCTCTCCTGTTGTCTCCACAGGCTTTTTCTCCCTTGCCTGTACAATATGTTTTGCAATATTCTTTGCAAATTTATCTTCTCCGTAATCTCTGATTACGCGGTATAATTCCATCTCACTGTAACCATTTACAATGTCTCTCGCAGTCTTCTCCTGCCTCTGGTCCATACGCATATCAAGTGCCGCATCTTCCCGGTAGGTAAATCCCCGGTCCGCTTCATCCAGCTGATAGGAAGAAACTCCAAGGTCAAGGACGATACCGTCCACCCCTGTAACTCCCCTGGCTTTCAGTTCCTCCACCATCCGACAGTAGTTGCTTCTGATGATCGTCACCTGATTACCAAAACATCTCAGTCTCTCTCCAGCTGCTTCAATTGCTGCTGCATCCTGATCAATTCCGTAAAAATGGCCATTTTCATTCAAGCGGCTGCATACCTGAAATGCATGTCCGCCTCCGCCCAGTGTTCCATCCACATAGATTCCGTCCGGGCGAATATGCAGTTCGTCAATGGTTTCCTGTAGCAAAACCGAATAATGACTGAATTCCATGTGTCTGTTCCTCACTCTCTGCCACTTACATAGTTCAGGTGGCTGGCAATTGCATCCATATCACCAAAGTCGGCATTTTTCTTCCACTCGTCCTCATCCCAGATCTCAATATGATCCAGCATACCGGCAAGCAGTACATCCTTTTTCAAATTCGCAAATTCACGAAGCGTCGTAGGAATTAGAATACGTCCCTGCTTGTCCAGTTCACAGGTTGTAGCTCCTGCGATAATAAAACGGGTAAAAAGACGGGCATTTCTGTCAGTAAGCGGAAGTTTTTTAAGCTCTTCTACATAGGCTTCCCAGCTCTCCATAGGATATACGAAAAGACAGCCATCCAGTCCTCTCGTCACAACGAATTCTGCACCAAGCAGTTCGCGGAATTTGGAAGGGACAATCAGCCTGCCTTTGGGATCTACCGTATGTCTGTACTCACCCATGAACATGCGCTTTCACCCTCTTTCGTGACGCCGGTTCCTCCACTTTACATCCATAAGGAACCACTTTACACCACTTTTCTCCACTTACTCGTCTATCATAACCCTGTTTTAGGCAAAATGCAAGTGCCATCTTAAGAAATTCTTCAGAAATCTGTAAAAGAAAACAGGGCTGCCTGCAGTTGCAGACAACCCTGTTTTCTTTTCCCCTTATGAAATTGTTTTTGTGTGTTCTTCTTCGTAAGCTTCGATGAGCTGATCCATCTTCTGTGCTTCCTGAAGAAGTTCCGTCAGATTATCGGCCGTACCGACCATCTGCTCAAGCACCTTCCTCTGTGCTTCAATTTGCTGTCTGACATTCATTCTTTAGCCGTTTTGTTCCTTCACTTTTGCAGTTTTCCTGCCCTTCACAATCATGCAAAGGGAGAATACAATGAGTACCCCTGCCAACATCTGCGATACCGGAATTCCCGTTCCTCCAATCTGAAGCTGATCCGTCCGAAGACCTTCAATCCAGATACGTCCGAGCCCATATCCAAGCAGATAAGTCAAGAACAGTTCACCTTGGAATTTTTTTCGGGTACGGTACCAGTAGAGGACACAGATCACACCCAGATTCCATAACGATTCATACAAAAACGTCGGATGAACCTGAATAAACTGTTCCCCACCAATCAACTGTACGTGTGCCCACATCTGATCCGTGATTTCATGCGCACGTACCGCATTCACCGGAAGCTGCATGGCAAACAGTCCGTCCGTGTAACCGCCGAAAGCTTCTCTGTTGAAGAAATTTCCCCAGCGTCCCAGAATCTGTCCTGCTACCAGTCCGATACACGCCGTATCCAGCATCCGTGTGAAAGAAAGTTTTTTCACTCTGCTGTATACGAAAACCGTAGCAACCGCTCCGATTACTGCTCCATAGATTGCAATACCGCCCTGCCGCAGATTAAAAATACTCAGCAGGTCATTCTTATAGTTGTCCCATGAGAAAATTACATAGTACGTTCTGGCGCAGATGATGGACACCACAATGGCATAGATGACCAGATCTGTATACGTATCCGGATTCTGTCCGGTTCTCTTTGCTTCACGTTCTGCCAGATAAAGTCCCAGCAAGATGGAGCATCCCATAATAATTCCATAATA
This sequence comes from Hominiventricola filiformis, assembly GCF_020686965.1. Classification (NCBI taxonomy): domain Bacteria; kingdom Bacillati; phylum Bacillota; class Clostridia; order Lachnospirales; family Lachnospiraceae; genus Hominiventricola; species Hominiventricola filiformis. Next base: position 42,724 of record NZ_JAJEPS010000003.1, read on the forward strand.
GGCAATATGAAAACCGTTAACGGAAATGAATTTTCCCACATGATCCAGGTAAATACCCAGATGTGGAAAATTGATTGACATGTTCATTGATGTATTTCCTTTCCCACAGTTTTATTCTACGTCCTGATCCGACTTTTTTCAACTTGCACTTGTCGACAAATTTCGACACAGAAAAATATTCTATACATTGAAACGGAACAGAATCACATCGCCGTCTTTAACCACATAGTCTTTTCCTTCCATGCCGACGATTCCCTTTTCTCTCGCTGCGGAAAGGCTTCCATTATCAAGAAGATCCTGATAGTTCACAACCTCTGCCTTGATAAATCCGCGTTCAAAATCTGTATGAATCTTACCTGCTGCCTGCGGTGCCTTGGTACCTTTCTTGATAGTCCATGCACGACACTCATCTTCTCCTGCAGTCAGAAAACTGATCAGTCCCAAAAGGCTGTAGCTTGCTGCCACCAGTTTGTCAAGTCCACTGGACTCTACACCCAGATCCTCCAGGTATTCTTTCTTCTCATCCTCATCCAGTTCAGAGAGTTCCTGCTCAATCTGTGCACAGATGACAAATACTTCTGCGCCTTCTTCTTTTGCCATCTCTCTTACTTTTGCTACGTGTGGATTGGAAGCTCCGTCATCTGCCAGATCATCCTCTGTTACGTTGGCTGCATAGATCGTCGGTTTTGCAGTCAGAAGATTGTAATTCTTAAACCACAGCTGATCATCTTCATCATCAGGCACCTCAAAGGTTCTTGCCATCTTGCCCTCTTCCAGATGCGCTTTGACAGCCTCTACCAGTTCCAGTTCTTTGGCATAGGTTTTATCCATCTTTGCCTGTTTTCCGATCTTGGAAATTCTTCTCTCCAGAATCTCGATATCAGAGAAGATCAGTTCCAGGTTAATCGTCTCAATATCTCTTGCCGGATCAATGGAACCATCCACATGGATGATATTCGGGTCCTCGAAGCAGCGTACCACATGAACAATGGCGTCTACCTCACGGATATTTGCCAGAAACTGGTTGCCAAGTCCCTCACCTTTGCTGGCACCCTTTACCAGACCTGCAATATCTACAAATTCAATGGTAGCCGGTGTTACTTTCTTTGTATGATACAGCTCGCCCAGTTTTACAATTCTCTCATCCGGGACAGATACGATGCCAACGTTCGGATCAATTGTTGCAAAGGGATAGTTTGCAGACAGCGCCCCTGCCTTGGTCAGAGAATTAAATAATGTACTTTTTCCTACATTTGGAAGTCCGACGATACCTAATTTCATGCTATCAATTACCTTGTTCAGAAATTCCTGGTTTCCAGGATGTTCTGCCTTTCTCTTTCTTTCCTTACACAGCTCGGGCAAATCCTGGCTGGATTTGCCCGATACAGCATTATATTATAGCACATCCCTGTGGGTTTGGAAAGAGGTGGTTCTGGGGTTCCGCACTTTATTGACCGGGTTCGGGCGTGGGCTCTGGGGTTATGTGTCCCGGACCGGGACGTGGATCTCTACACCAAACTTGCCAAAAAATTTCCTGCCTTTTTTGAAAAATGCGGAACTATCAGCCAACGAAGCCCGTTTCTGGCCCATTTCACGTAAAAAAGCTTGTTGTGGCGACGTAAAACAGGAACTGGCGCGGAACTATTTTGATATAGACCCACGCCAGGTTATTAATCCCAGAGATTGCGGTACAGCTGTTCTACTTCTTCCTCTGTAATCGGCCGTCTGGTGTTCTGCGGACTTCCGCTCTCCATGGCATCATGCGCCATCTTTTCAATTACATCGAAAAATTCTTTTCTGTCCACACCGTACTCTTCCAGTGTCGGAGTTTCCAGATCTTTAACCAGATCCTCTACTGCATCCATGAATTTTGCAGCTGCGGCTTCGTCGCTGTCCTCAGCAGTTGCTTTTCCGATGGTTCTTGCCAGATCAGCAAACCGGTCATAAGCTCCGGGCACTGCAAACTTCAGGCACTCTTTCAGCAGCATGGCATTGGAAAGGCCATGTGCAATATGAAACATGGCACCGATCGGACGGCTCATACCGTGAATGACTGTTACAGAAGAGTTGCAGAATGCAATTCCTGCTTCCAGCGCTGCCACTGACATCTGCACTCTTGCTTTCTCGTTCTGTCCATCGTGAAATGCAACCGGCAGATACTGGAAGATTCTCTTCACTGCAGAAACAGCGAAGGTATCGGATAAAGTCTGTGCCTTTCTGGAGGTATATGCCTCTACTGCATGACAAAGTGCATCCAGTCCGGTAGCTGCCGTAATTTTCGGCGGTGCTGTCATAGTGAACTGCGGGTCAATAATTGCCAGATTCGGAATCAGCACATCTCCGGTCAGAAGCATTTTAATATCTCTCTTCGTATCCGTGATAATCGTAAATTTAGTAGCCTCGGAACCGGTACCTGCAGTCGTCGGGATTGCTGCCATCGGCGGCATCTTCACATCAATCACTTTTCCCATATAATCGGAAATGTTTCCACCGCCTGCTGCCATCATACCGATTGCTTTCATGGAATCAATTGGGCTTCCGCCGCCGAGCGCTACCAGGAAATCACATTCCTCATCTTTATACATTTTCAGACCAGCTTCAATCATAGTGTCTGTCGGCTCTCCAGTCACACCGCTGAAAATCACATATTCAATTCCCTGATTTTTCAGGGCAGTCTCTACTTTTGCACAGTTTCCAAGACCGACCATGACACTGTCTGTCACAAGCAGTGCTTTTTTTCCCATAGAGCCAAATTTCTTTTCTGCCAGTTCAAGAGCCCCTGAACCTGATACAATCTGTCCCGGTACAATAAAATCTCTTGCCATCTTACGCCTCCACAATTATCTTGTTATTTATTTAACATAATTATAGCACTCCCAAATTTGTTTTTATATGTACTATACTGCAGCAAATATTTCCTATCATAAACGTCCGAATACTTCTGCATAAAAAACGCCTGCGGTTACCCGCAGACGCTTCTCATTTTCATTTCTTATCTTAAAAAAATCTTATACACATCATTAAAAAGAATCAGCACCATCAGTCCCATGAGGAACACGAAGCCCAGAAAGTGCACCATGCTCTCTTTCTCTGCCGGAAGTGCCTTTCCGCGGATGGCTTCGATAATCAAGAATACCAGCCGTCCGCCATCCAGTGCAGGGATAGGCAGGAGGTTCATGACCCCCAGGTTGACGCTTAGGAGAATTGCCATCATCAGCAGATTCATAGCCACATAGAACCAGCCATCCGGACGGGATTCCTGATAAGTATCACCGATGGCATCCACGATGCCAACCGGACCGGACATTTCATTTAAGCCCACTTGTCCGCGCACCAGCATGGACAGACTCTCTACCGTGGCTTTCATCCAGTAGCGGACTTCCGCCCCACTGTAGCCGAACACCTGGAGCACATTTCCTTTATCCCGGTAAACAGATTTGGAAAATCCATAGAGGTAAGCTCCATTTTCACTCTGAAGCGGTGTCAAAGTCACTTTGTAGCTCTCGCCGTCTCTTTTGTAGGTTACTTCTGCGGTCTGTCCCTGATGAAGGGTACTGTAGAGGCTTACTTCCCTGTACAGAAAAGTGTGACTGCCGCCGATACTGGTGATCTGGTCACCATCCTCCATGCCGGCTGCTTCCGCTGCGGAACCGGGGATGACATTGATTACGGTACTGTCATAGCCCACTCCTGCCACAATGATCATGGCCATCAGATAGGCAAGGATAAAGTTAAAGATGGGACCTGCCGCCACTACGGAAATCCGCGTCCAGACGGAAGCACTTCCAAAGGATCCCTCTTCGTCGCTGTCTCCATCCTCTCCCACCATCAGGCAGGAACCGCCAAATGGAAGCAGCTTCAGAGAATACCGGGTTCCACCCCACTCATGGCTCCACAGTCTTGGCCCCATGCCAAGGGAAAATTCCGTCACCGCAATCCCGCCCCGCTTCGCCAGGAGAAAATGTCCCAACTCATGGAACAGCACAAGGGCACTGAAAATAATCAGTGCAAAAATGATACTCAATCTACCACCTGCTCTCAATCAGTTCATAGGTTGCCGCTTCTGTCTCCAGAATCTGCTCTACTGTCGGATTCTCTGTCACTTTATGTTCTGCCATGCAGCTTCTGATGATTTCCGGAATATCCAGAAAACCGATCTTACGATCCAGGAATTTGGCAACTGCACGCTCATTGGCTGCATTGTAGACTGTCGGCATAGTGCCGCCTGCTGCCGCTGCATTAAAGGCCAGCTTCAGTCCCGGGAAGTTCTCCATATCCGGCTTCTCAAAAGTAATCTGATTCAGTGTCCAGAAATCCAGACAATCTCCCGGCAGATGCCGGCGGTTCGGATAATACAGGGCATACTGGATCGGAAGTTTCATATCCGGTGTGCCAAGCTGCGCGATGACCGCGCCGTCCACGAACTCTACCATGGAATGGATGATACTCTTCGGCTGTACCACGATCTGAATATCTTTTGGTTCCACACCAAAGAGCCAGCGGGCCTCCATCATTTCCAGTCCCTTATTGACCAGAGTTGCCGAATCAATGGTAATCTTTCTTCCCATGGACCAGTTGGGATGCTTCAGTGCGTCCTCCACCTGGACATTTTTCAGTTCTTCTTTTTTCTTTCCGCGGAACGGGCCGCCGGATGCCGTCAGAAGAATCTTCTTCAGCTGATCCTTATGCTCACCGTTCAGACACTGGAAAATGGCGCTGTGCTCGCTGTCCACCGGGAGAATTTTCACATGACACTCTTCTGCCAGCGGCATGATAATGTGTCCTGCGGTTACCAGAGTCTCTTTATTTGCCAGCGCAATGTCTTTTCCGGCTTTCATGGCTGCAATGGTCGGACGGATACCGATCATACCGACGATAGCCGTTACCAGAATCTCAGATGCCGGGTCTGTTGCCACTTCCAGAAGTCCATCCATACCGGATACGACTTTTACCGGAAGATCCTTTACCCGATCCCGTAATTCTTTTGCTTTTTTCTCGGTCCACATAGCCGCCAGAACCGGATGAAATTCCCGGATCTGTTTTTCCATCAGATCAACGTTGCCGCCTGCTGCCAGTGCGGTAATCTGAAGATCTCCGTTCTCCCGTGCCACTTCCAGGGTCTGGGTACCGATGGAACCGGTGGAACCTAATATTGCTACTTTCTTCATCGTTCTTCTCTCCTGTAGAATCTCCAATTAATGATTAAAATATAATGCCAGAATGTAAATCATGGGCGCGGTCACAATGACGCTGTCAAACCGGTCCAGAATACCGCCGTGTCCCGGAATGAGGGTCCCATAATCCTTGATATCATGTTGTCTCTTCACCGCAGAAGCTGCCAGATCACCGATCTGGGAGGCAGCCGCGCCGACTCCACAGATTACCGCATAAAGTCCCGGATCTCCCTCTGCCAGTGCGCCGAACAGAGCACCAAGAAGGGCAGCGCCCACTACGCCGCCTACGGCACCTTCTATGGATTTCTTCGGGCTCAACACCGGCGCCAGCCTGTGTTTGCCAACGAGCACACCGGTGCAGTAGGCACAGGTATCACAGCCCCAGGCGCTTAAGAAAATAAGCCATACCAGCTGAAAGCCATCCTCCAGCATCCTGGTCTGGTAAATAAAACTCAACATCACCGGCACATACAGAATTCCAAAATAAGCTTCCGTAATCTTCCGGGTATCATACTTCGGAAAGGAAAATACATAAACAGCCAGAAACAGCATCAGGGTAATGACCAGAGTCATCCACAGATTTTCTTTCCATGCCAGATCTCCTCCGCAGACAATCCATTCCAGAAATGCCCACATACCGGTTCCGATCATACCAATCCACCAGAGCAGATCATTTTTCTGAATATCCACTGCCCGGTAAAATTCATGCAGTCCCACAAAACCGGCCAGCGTCACCGCAATCCAGAGCGGCCAGCTGCCATAGGCACCAGTCACCAAAATGATTGCCACCAGAAGGATTCCGCTTCCCAGTCTGGTTAAAAATGATTTCATTCTTCCTTCACTCCCCCATAACGACGATCTCTGCCGTTATATTTTTCAATGGCTTTTTCCAGTTCTGCCTTGTTAAAATCAGGCCACGGCACATCTGTAAAATAAAATTCCGTATACGCCAGCTGCCACATAAGGTAATTGGAAAGACGCAGCTCTCCGCTGGTACGGATCAGAAGATCCGGATCCGGGATGCCTGCCGTATCCAGATGGTCGGAAATCGTCTCCTCCGTAATATCCTCCGGACGGATGCCTTCCTCCACAATCTTCGTCACGGCTCTGCGGATCTCATCACGGCTTCCGTAGTTGATGGCAATGGTAAAATTCAATCCATCCTGATCTTTGGACTCTTCTTCCAGTTTGGCAATGCTGTCCTGGATATCCTGTGCCAGTCCGGTCTTATCACCGATGACGCGGACTTTCATATGATTCTTCTTTGCTGTTTTGACACAGGTTTTCATATAATTGCGGAGCAGTGTCATAAGGGCATCCACTTCATCCTTGCTGCGCTTCCAGTTCTCCGTGGAAAAAGCATAGACCGTCAGGTATTTAATCCCCATATTATATGCTTCTTCACAGATTCTCTCCACATTTTTTGCCCCCTGGACATGTCCGTAATTACGGGGCATTCCTTTTGCCTTTGCCCACCGTCCGTTGCCGTCCAGAATAATGGCTACATGCTGCGGAATCTTCATATTATTTCATCCTCCACATTTCCTTAAAACGTATTTTAGGCTGCCGCCGGGAAGAAAGCGCAATATTTCCCACACTTTCTCCATTCCGACAGCAGCCTCCCTCACCGCATGCCTTATACGGTCATAATCTCTTTTGTCTTCTCTTCAATGGCTTTGTCGATGTCGGCAATATATTTGTCCGTCATCTTCTGCACCTTGGTCTCCAGATCTTTCTGGTCATCCTCAGTCAGCTCATTGTTCTTGTTCATCTTCTTGAATGCTTCGTTTGCATCACGACGGATATTACGGATGGCAACCTTTGCCTCGTCACCTTTCTTCTTAACATCCTTTGCCAGCACCTTTCTGCGCTCCTCTGTCAGCTCCGGGAATACCAGACGGATGGAAGAACCATCGTTGGTCGGATTGATGCCAAGCTCAGAAGTCATGATGGCTTTCTCGATCTCTTTGATCATTTTCTTTTCCCACGGCTGAATCTGGATGATTCTTGCCTCCGGAACAGAAATATTTCCAACCTGCTGCAGCGGGGTCGGTGTTCCGTAATAATCTACTTTAATTTTATCCAGCACATGCGGATTGGCACGTCCTGCACGGATAGCTGCCAGATCTCTTCCCAGTGCATCAAAGGATTTGGTCATTTTGCTCTCATATACCTGTAATCTCTCGTCCATGAATAAGTCCTCCCTTTAAACCGTTACTTTCGTTCCGGAAAATTTTCCCTTTAATGTATTCACAATGCTGTTCTCTTCATTTAACCCGAATACCATCATGGGCATCTTGTTCTCCATACACATAATGGAAGCGGTCAGATCCATCACTCCAAGCTTCTGATCGATGACGGTCTGGATGGAAATCTCGTCATATTTCTTTGCATCCGGATTCAGCTTCGGATCGCTGTCATAAATACCGTCCACTGCTTTTGCCAGCAGAATGACATCTGCTTCAATCTCAATGGCTCTGAGGGTTGTCGTGGTATCCGTAGAGAAATACGGATGTCCGGTTCCGCCTGCGAAGAAGGTTACCACGCCCTTCTCCAGACACTCTACCGCTGCATCCTTGGTAAACATCTCTGCCATAGGTCCCATGGTGAACGGAGTAAATACCTTCGTCTTCATGCCGACACTACGGAAAATCTCGGACACGTAAATGCAGTTCATAACCGTTGCCAGCATTCCGATCTGGTCGGATTTGGTACGGTCAATGTTCTCGCTGGTTCTTCCGCGCCAGAAGTTGCCGCCGCCGATAACTACGCCTACCTGCACGCCGCTGTCGCAGACTTCCTTTACCTGTTTTGCCACCTGTACGCAGGTCGCCTCGTCAAAACCGGTGTGCTTCTCGCCTGCGAGAGCCTCACCGCTCAATTTCAGTAATACACGCTTCATATAGCACCTCTGTCTGTTTCTTTGCGGTACAGTTTGCATACTTTCACCGTCCGCTTACTCTGTCAACACTTTACCATAGATTCCCCATTTATGCAAGCTGATCGGAATCAAGAAGAATAGTAAAGGGTCCATCGTTTAAAAGCTCCACCTTCATGTCTGCACCGAACTCTCCGGTCTCCACGGTTTCTACCTGTTCCCGGCATTCTGCAATGATGTACTCATACATTTCATTTGCCATGTCCGGCTTACCTGCCTTAATAAAGCTGGGACGGTTGCCATGCTTACAGTCCGCATACAGGGTAAACTGGGAAATCAAAAGGAGGCTTCCGCCTACTGTATGTATATCCAGATTGGTCTTGCCGTTCTCGTCCTCAAAAATGCGGAGTCCCAGCAGTTTTTTCACCATTTTATCTGCGGTCTCTTTTGTGTCCTCATCAGACACGCCGATCAGCACCATAAATCCCTGTCCGATTTTTCCAATGACATTGCCGTCTACGGTTACGGATGCATGAGTTACTCTCTGTACTACAAATCTCATCTTCTGTCTCCTTATGTTTCCTTATTTTCTAAGATCGATGCCTGCTGCCAGCACCTCCTGGTAGAGCCGCCCTACCGGGAGCCCTACCACATTATTATAATCACCTTCAATGCCGGATACATAAGCCGCAAACAGTCCCTGGATGCCGTAAGCACCGGCCTTATCCATAGGTTCTCCACTTGCCACATAATCCCGGATCTGTTCTTCTGTCATGGGATAAACATGCACGTGAGTAGTCTCTGCAAAACAGATCTCTTTTTTCCTGACTCCATCCCGCAAAATAACCGTCACTCCGGTCAGTACCTGATGGGTCCGTCCCTGCAGCATCCGGATCATCCGCACGGCATCCTCCTGATCCTTTGGTTTTCCCAGGATTTCATGATCTGCCGCCACTACCGTATCTGCACCAATCACCACATCTCCGTCGGTCCGCGTTGCCACTTCCCGTGCTTTCTGCCGGGACAGTTCTTTTACCGCCTCCTCCGGTACCGTGGTATTAATGATTTCTTCTCCCTCTGCTTTCACGATCTCAAAAGAAATTCCGACCTGTGCCAGCAGTTCTTTCCGTCTCGGTGAGCCGGAAGCAAGTATGATGTTTCTCATAGATTTCTCTCCTCGTAACTGTTACCGCTATTCAGTGTACCAATTCCCGGCCTGGATTGCAATCTATAATCTGTCACTCTTTTGCAAAAGGGTTCCGGTAGGAAGATAGTTCTCCCAGTTCCTCCTGAATCCGCAGCAGCTGGTTATATTTCTCCGTCCGCTCTGCCCGGCAGGGTGCCCCTGTCTTAATCTGTCCGGCACCAACCGCCACAGCAAGGTCTGCAATCATGCTCTCGCAGGTTTCTCCACTTCGATGGGAAATAATTGTCCGGTAACCAGCCCTGTGTGCCATATGGATCGCATTGAGAGATTCTGTCAGCGTACCAATCTGATTGAGTTTAATCAAAATCGCATTGGCTGCTCCCAGCTGGATCCCGCAGGCCAGACGTTTTGTATTCGTCACAAAGAGATCATCCCCCACCAGCTGAAGCTTCTCGCCTAACCGTTCTGTCATAAGCTGCCAACCGTCCCAGTCATCTTCCGACAAACCATCCTCCACAGATACCAGTGGGTATTTTTCTGCCAGCGCTTCATAATAATCAATGAGATCTTCTGCACTTCTGCTCACCAGATGACCGCCTTCTTTCGCCTCGCCCGGAAATTCATACCGGCCGCTCTTCTCACTCACCAGTTCACTGGCTGCCGCATCCATGGCAAATACAAAATCCGTTCCCGGTTCATATCCCGCTTCTTCCACAGCCTCTTTCAGATACCAGAATGCTTCCTCTGCATTTTTCAGATCCGGGGCAAATCCGCCCTCATCTCCCACCGCTGCTGAAAGGCCTTCCTTTGCGAGCAGCAGTTTCAGTTTGTGATACACTTCTACTCCCATGCGCAGTCCTTCCCGGAAACAGCAGGCACCCACCGGCATAATCATAAACTCCTGAAAATCCAGGGAATTGGCCGCATGACGTCCTCCATTTAAGACATTCATCATGGGAACCGGCATGACGTCCGTCCCCACTCCTCCCAGATACTGATAAAGAGGTACGCCAAGGGCTGCTGCTGCCGCTTTCGCCACCGCCGCAGACACCGCCAGAATGGCGTTTGCTCCCAGGTTGGACTTATTTTCCGTACCATCCGCATCGATCAGCAGATGGTCAATATACCCCTGATTCAAGGCATTTTCTCCCAGCAGTACATTGGCAATCTTTGTATTCACATTGGAAATGGCTTTCTCCACGCCCAGTCCAAGGAACCGCTCCTGCCCATCCCGCAGCTCCACTGCTTCAAACCGCCCGGTAGATGCCCCTGAAGGAACCGACGCCCGGCCTTTATGGATGCCGTCCAGAATAACTTCCGCTTCTACCGTAGGATTCCCTCTGGAATCCAGGATTTCTCTTGCGTAAATATAAGTGATTGGCAGATACAGATTCATAAAAAAAGAACCTCCTCATACTGTTTTTGATAGTATGAGCAGGTTCTTCTGCTTCTATTCCGGTTTGAACTACTCAGCTGCAGTCAGGAACTCAGACTTCACATAGCCTTCTTTTCCATCCTGCTCAGTGCAGCGGATCTGTACCCACTCCTGAGATGCATCGCCCACAACCTCTACAGTCTCACCATTAGCAACCTTGGTCACAATGCTGCTGTCTGTGCTCGCTTCACTGCGGACATTAACAGAGCTTGCATTCACCTTCATGGTTACAGTCTCCGGCTCTGCAGGTTCTTCTTCAGCCGGCTGTTCTTCTTCCGGAGTTTCCTCCTCAGAAGAATCCGTCTCTTCTGTCTGCTGATTCTCAGCCTCGCTGCTGTCATCAGCGGAATCTCCATCCCCCTTAATGACAAGCTCTGCGTTTCCGTCTTCCTGTTCTTCTGTTGTCTGTGCCGGCTGCTCTGTATTTCCCTTATCTCTGTTCAGGAAGAAATATGCGCCCACTCCGATCACAGCAACAATCACCAGTGCAAGAACAATTCCGAGGATTACCATCTTCCGGTTATCATCTTCCAGATCCCAGTCGTAACGATCATCATCTTCGTCCTCGTCATAGGAATTCTCATCGTCATCCTCGTCATATTCATCATCTTCGTCCTCGTCATAGGAATTCTCATCGTCATCCTCGTCCTCAGACTCATCATCTTCTTCGTCTTCCGGCTCTTCCACTACCGGTACAGCTTTTTTCTTCTTCGGCTCTGCCGGCTCTACGTCCACATCTGCCACAAAATACTCGAAATCATCTGCCTCTTTCACCGGCTCATCCAGAATACCGGCTGCTTTGGAAGCCTTTGCATAGACGCGGTCAATCCACTCTCCCTGTCCGGCAGAAAGAATCTGTCTGCACGCACCGAGAAGAAGAACTCTCCAGTCTGTCAGATAAGCAGCTGCGCTCTCCGGCTGATTTTTCGTCAGATTCGGAAGAAGGCTTCCTACTTTTCCAAGCTCTGTTTCCACCTTGTCTGTCGGAAGGCCAAAGATCTCAGCGATCTCCTCTGCCTGAAAATCATCCATATAGGACATTACCAGCAGAATTCTGTGCAGAAGCGGCAGTGCTGCCGGAACTGCTGCCAGGGTACTCTCCTGACAACGCACTCCTTTTTTCTGTCCCTCCAGAAGGTGATGATATGCCTTTCTCATCTCTCTGTAATATCTCTGCCAGAACCATTTCTCCGGATTCACCGGCAATGCGGCTTCATCCACATCCCCTAAGAATGCCGTATAGAACGCCTCCATGAAGTCTGCTGCCTGCTGATCATTCTGCAGTACCAGAAGACTCCGGCAATATACGTCTTCATAGGTGGCATCATATAATTTGCGGTAACCCTGTTCCTCGCCTTTTTTCAGCTGCTCCAGGGCACGTCTCATCTCCAGTACCATAAATACACCTGCCTTATTTTATAAGCAGAGATTTTCCTGTCATCTCTGCTGGCTGTTCCATTCCCATCAGTTCCAGAAGCGTCGGGATAATGTCTGCCAGGCATCCACCCTCACGCAGCTTGTATGCCGGATCTGCATTTACCAGAATGAACGGAACCGGGTTGGTAGTATGTGCGGTATACGGCTCGCCAGTCTCGTAATCTACCAGCTGCTCTGCGTTTCCGTGATCTGCACAGATGAACATCTGTCCGTCAACCTCTTTCAATGCTGCGACTGCTTTTCCAACGCACTCATCCACCACTTCAATTGCTTTAATTGCTGCAGATTCCACACCGGTATGTCCTACCATATCCGGATTTGCAAAGTTGATAATAATTACATCGTACTTATTAGAACGAATTGCTTCGCACAGACGATCACACACTTCGTATGCACTCATCTCTGGCTGCAGATCGTAAGTTGCAACTTTCGGGGATTTTACAAGGATACGGTCCTCTCCTTTGTTTGGCTGCTCTACACCACCATTAAAGAAGAAGGTAACATGTGCATATTTCTCTGTCTCGGCGATACGGGCCTGGGTCTTTCCATGAGCTGCCAGATACTCACCGAAGGTATTGTGAAGTTCTACTTTCTTAAATGCAATGATGGTATTCGGGATGGTTGCATCATACTGAGTGAAACATACGTAGGTCAGATCCAGCTTCTTCTCTCTTGCAAATCCATCAAACTCATCTGCGCAAAATGCTCTGGTAATCTCTCTTGCACGGTCCGGACGGAAGTTGAAAAAGATCACGGAATCTTTATCCTGAATGGTTGCTACCGGCTTGCCATCTTCCATGACAACGCTCGGTTTTACGAACTCATCATGTACTTCTTCTTTGTAAGAGTTTGCCACTGCACATACCGGACACTCTGCCGGAACGCCTTCGCCTTTGGTCAGCGCCTTGTAAGCCAGCTCTACGCGATCCCAGCGGTTATCACGGTCCATTGCATAATAACGGCCCATAACGGTAGCAATTTTACCAACGCCGATCTCTTTCATCTTATCACTTAACTGTTTTACAAAATCTTTTCCGGATGCAGGGGGTGTGTCACGGCCATCAAGGAAGCAGTGAACGAAAACTTTCTCCAGCCCTTCACGTTTTGCCATTTCAAGAAGTGCATACAGATGCGTAATATGACTATGCACGCCGCCATCGGAAAGCAGACCATAAAGATGCAGGGAAGAATTGTTCTTCTTTGCATTCTCCATAGCAGTCAGAAGTGCCTCATTTTTAAAGAAATCCCCATCCTGAATCTCTTTCGTAATTCTGGTCAGTTCCTGATATACAATGCGGCCAGCGCCCATATTCATATGTCCTACCTCAGAGTTACCCATCTGTCCGTCCGGAAGACCTACTGCCAGTCCACTGGCATTTCCTTTTACAAACGGATATTCTTTCATCAGCTGATCCATCACTGGGGTAGCTGCCTCCGCAATGGCATTTCCATCTTTTCTGTCATTCAGGCCATAGCCATCCAGAATCATCAGCACTGTTGGTTTCTTACTCATCATTTTATCTCCTTTATCATCTATCTATAGAGGCCTGTCGTCAGGACAAGCCTGTAACCAGCCATATGTCATTGTACATGAAGTACGTAGAACATGCAAGCAATCACGACACGATTTCAGACATTTTTCACTGTTGTGCCGGTACTCTCGGCAAATCCGGATGTTCTCCGGACCATCCCATCTGAGGCAGTCCCCTCAGATACCATATATCTTCTTCCTTAATCGTAAACTCCGGCAATTCCAGATTCTGTCTCATTCGCTCCGGTACTGATGCCTTGGGAATCACGCCTATTCCAAGCTGCAGAAGAAATGTAAGCAGAAATTGCGCTGGTGATGTCTGATATTTCTCCGCCATTTTCTGAATCTGTTCCTGTTCCATAATCCTTCTTCTGCCCAACGGACTCCATGCCTGTACCTGAATCTGATGTTTTTTGCAGTAAGAAACAGCCGACTCCTGCAGATACCCCACATGCAGTTCTAACTGATCTACCATCGGCTGAATCTCTGCTGTCTTACGGATATTTTCCAGATGATGGGGCAGGAAATTACTAACACCAATAGCACGTACCTTTCCTTCTTTATATAATTCTTCCAGTGCTCTCCAGCTCTCCCGGTCCAGTTCCTTCCAGTCTGCGAATTCTGGGTCCGGTTTTGGCCAATGCAGCAGAAACAGATCCAAATAATCTGTCTGCAGCCTTTCCAGAGACTCCTGAAAGCTTTTTTTCGTATTCTCATAACCCAGATCTGTCTTCCATACTTTCGAGGTAAGGAAGATCTCTTTTCTGGAAATACCACTCCGGGTAATGGCTTTTCCTACCTGTTCTTCATTTTTGTAAGCGGCTGCCGTATCCAACAGACGGTATCCAGCCTCCAGTGCCTGGCTGATCACACACTCATCACGTCCGTCAGTACTTTTATACGTACCAAATCCAATTTTCGGCATCTGTACACCGTTTGGCAGTTCAAAATAACTCCTCATCTTCATCCCTCTTTTTTCTGTATATAAAGAGAGAGAAGGCCGCGCCTTCTCTCCCCGTATTCATCTGCACGATGACTTATTTCCAGTTTACAATTTTTCCGAAATCCGGTTTCAGAGCAGCGCCGCCTACCAGGCCGCCGTCGATATCCGGCTGTACAAACAGTTCCGGAGCAGTTGCAGCGTTTACAGATCCGCCGTACTGAATACGGATAGCTTCTGCAGTTGCCTCATCATAGATCTCTGCGATGCACTCACGGATGCCCTTGCATACTTCCTGAGCCTGCTCAGTAGTAGCGGTCTTTCCGGTTCCGATAGCCCAGATCGGCTCGTAAGCGATAACTGCGGTCTTAGCCTGCTCTGCAGTTACACCAAGAAAACCAACCTTAACCTGCTGACGGATAAAGTCCATGGTAACACCCTGCTCTCTCTGAGTCAGAGTCTCGCCACAGCACATGATCGGGGTCAGGCCGTGCTCAAATGCTTTCAGCATTTTCTTATTAACAGTCTCGCTGGTCTCTGCGAAGTACTCTCTTCTCTCAGAGTGTCCAAGGATAACGTATTTTACACCTACATCAGTCAGCATGTTCGGGGAAATCTCTCCAGTGTAAGCACCTTTCTCCTCGAAGTACATGTTCTCTGCACCAACCTGGATATTGGAACCTTTTGCAGCTTCCATAACCGGAATGATGTCGATAGCCGGCACGCAGAATACTACATCAGCATCCTCGGTAGCTACCAGCGGTTTTAAAGTGTTTACCAGTTCTACTGCCTCACTGGGAGTCATGTTCATTTTCCAGTTTCCAGCGATAATTTTCTTTCTTGCCATTTTCATAGCCTCCTGAATTGTTTATTAAAACTTATTTATCATCTGCTGCCATAACACCCGGAAGCTCTTTGCCCTCAAGGAATTCAAGGGAAGCTCCGCCGCCGGTGGAAATATGGGTCATCTTGTCACCATATCCAAGAGTATTGACAGCTGCTGCGGAATCACCACCACCGATAATGGTAGTAGCATCCGTCTCAGCCAGTGCTTTAGCAACTGCGATAGTTCCTTTTGCAAGGATCGGATTCTCAAATACGCCCATCGGTCCGTTCCATACAACCGTCTTTGCAGATTTTACAGCATCAGCGTAAAGCTCTGCAGTCTTCGGTCCGATATCCAGTCCCAGCTTGTCAGCCGGAATGTGATCGCAGTCAACAGTTTCAACCGGAATCTCTGCATCGATCGGGTTCGGGAATGCAGATGCAACTACGGTATCGATCGGAAGAAGCAGTTTCTTTCCAAGTTTGTCAGCTTTTGCAAGCATCTCTTTGCAGTAATCCAGTTTCGTATCATCAACCAGAGAAGTACCAACCTCAGCGCCCTGTGCTTTCAGGAAGGTATAAGCCATACCACCGCCAATGATCAGGGTATCGCATTTCTCAAGCAGGTTGGAAATAACATTCAGCTTATCAGCAACCTTTGCTCCGCCAAGGATAGCAACGAACGGACGAACCGGGTTCTCTACAGCATTGCCAAGGAAGTTGATCTCTTTCTCCATCAGGTATCCAACTACATTCTCGCCGCCTTTAGCTCTGATAAATTTGGTTACACCTGCAACGGAAGCATGTGCTCTGTGAGAAGATCCGAATGCGTCGCATACATAGATATCAGCCAGATCAGCCAGCTCTTTGCTGAACTCTTCGCCGTTCTTGGTCTCTTCTGCACCGCGGAAACGGGTATTCTGAAGAAGAACCACATCTCCGTCTTTCATGTTTGCAACAGCTTTGGTAGCTTCCTCTCCGGTTACATGATAATCGGATACGAATACAACCTCTTTGCCGAGTTTCTCAGACAGACGTTTTGCAACCGGTGCAAGAGACTCTCCCTCGTTCGGACCATTCTTAACTTTTCCAAGATGAGAACAAAGAATTACTTTTCCGCCATCAGCGATCAGCTTTTTGATGGTCGGAAGTGCTGCTACAATACGGGTCTCGTCAGTGATCACGCCGTCTTTCAGCGGTACGTTAAAATCGCATCTTACAAGAACACGTTTTCCTTTTGCGTTGATATCATCAACTGTTTTCTTATTTAATGACATTAGACAATGCCTCCATTTCTTTCAGGATTAAAAAAAGGTCCGGTCCTGAAGACCGGACCTTTTGAGGTCTTAAAATATAAGACTGCCGCCTGTCAGCAATTATGCTAACTCAGCGAAGTATTTGATGGTACGAACCATCTGAGAAACGTAAGAGTTCTCGTTATCATACCAAGATACAACCTCAACCTGGGTCTTTCCATCCGGAAGCGGGGAAACCATAGTCTGGGTAGCATCAAACAGAGAACCAAATCTCATACCAACGATATCGCTGGATACGATCTCGTCCTCGTTGTATCCGAAGGACTCAGTAGTTGCTGCTTTCATAGCTGCGTTGATCTCTTCTTTGGTTACTGCTTTATCTACAACTGCAAACAGAAGAGTAGTAGATCCGGTCGGGGTCGGTACACGCTGAGCAGCACCGATCAGTTTGCCATTCAGTTCCGGAATAACAAGACCAATTGCTTTTGCAGCACCAGTGCTGTTCGGAACGATGTTAACAGCGCCTGCACGGCTTCTTCTCAGATCGCCTTTTCTCTGCGGTCCGTCAAGGATCATCTGATCACCAGTATAAGCATGGATGGTGCACATAATACCGGACTCGATCGGAGCCAGATCGTTCAGAGCTTTTGCCATCGGTGCCAGGCAGTTGGTGGTACAGGAAGCTGCAGAAATAACAGTATCCTCTTTGGTCAGAGTTTTGTGGTTTACGTTGTATACGATAGTCGGCAGATCATTTCCAGCCGGAGCGGAAATAACTACTTTCTTAGCGCCTGCAGTGATGTGTGCAGAAGCTTTCTCTTTAGAGGTGTAGAATCCGGTACACTCCAGAACTACATCTACGCCGATTTCTCCCCACGGAAGCTCAGCTGCGTTAGCTTTTGCATAAATCTTAATCTCTTTTCCGTCAACGATGATAGAATCATCAGTTGCAGATACGGTGTCAGCCAGAGCATATTTACCCTGAGAAGAATCATATTTCAGAAGATGTGCAAGCATTTTCGGGGAAGTCAGGTCGTTGATTGCTACTACCTCATATCCCTCTGCGCCAAACATCTGTCTGAATGCCAGACGGCCAATACGTCCGAATCCATTGATCGCTACTTTTACTGCCATGATTAATTCCTCCTAAAAGTTGAATAATGATATATGCTGATCTTCCAACTCTTGCCATGATTGTTAAAAGATCATCAACCGTTACTTATTTTACCTGCTTTGCCGAAAAATATCAATAGTAAATTCAAAAGATTATCTATTTTCTTGCTTTACTTTTCTCTTTTTATCCTCTATGATGGTTTCAATCACGGGATTTAAACCATTTTTTACACAAAGGAGAATTTTTTTGAACATACAAGCTGACTATCATGTGCATACTTCTTTCTCTGGTGACTGTAACATTGCTCCAAGAATCATGATTGAGCGCGCGCTCTCTCTCGGTCTGACCCATCTGTGCCTGACAGATCATATGGACTATGATTATACGGACGGTGATCTCTGTTTTGAATTTGACCCGAAAGTTTATTTCGAGCAGCTGCTTTCTCTTAAGGAAGAGTTCGCAGACCGGATTGATCTCCGGATCGGCATTGAACTGGGACTTCAGCCATACCTCACAAAAAAACATCATAACCTGATCTTTTCCTATCCTTTTGACTTCGTCATCGGTTCCGTCCATCTCGTAAACGGAAAAGATCCCTACTATCCGGTCTTCTTCGAAGGAAGGAAGGAATCCACCGCATACGAAGAATATTTTGAATGCTGTATCCAGAACCTGGAATCCTACTCCAATTTCGATACCTTCGGTCATCTGGATTATATCGTAAGATACGGTCCTAATAAGAATAAATACTATTCTTTTGAACGTTATCAGAAATACATCGACGGAATTCTCCGTCGTCTGATCCGTTATAACATCGGCCTGGAAGTCAACACCGGCGGATACAAATACGGCCTTGACACCACCAATCCCTGCCGTGAAATTATTCTTCGCTACCGGGAACTGGGTGGAACCATCATTACATTTGGTTCCGATGCCCATGATCCGAAATATCTGACCTACGAATTTGAAAAAGCAGCAGAACTTGTCCGTTCCTGTGGATTCCACTCCTACTATATTTTCAAAGGCCGAAAACCTGTGGAACTGCCGCTGTAGCTTTTAATCCAGCAAAAAATCCTCTGAAGGAACATTTCCTCAGAGGATTTTCATATTCTGATTACCCAATAATAGTGCCGCCTCCGGCTACATACTCTCCATCATAGAATACCACTGCCTGTCCAGGCGTTACTGCACGAACCGGCTCGTCAAAGACACATTCCACTTCATCTTCTCCCACCATTCGTGCTGTACACATGGCACCACTGTGATTATAACGGATCTTAGCCAGAAAACGCCGTTCTCCGTCAAGTTCCGGAATGCTCATCCAGTTCAAACGATTAGCGCGAAGTGTGGTGCTGAATACCGCATCTGCCTCTCCGATCACCACTTCTCCCGTCTCCGGGCGAATCTCCGTCACGACTACCGGCCGGCCCATGGCCAGTCCAAGCCCTTTCCGCTGGCCGATGGTGTAATGAGTGATTCCTTTATGCTTTCCGATGACTCTGCCATCTTCCCACACAAAGTTACCTTCCGGAATCTTTCTGCCGGAATTTTCTTCAATAAAATGAGCATAGTCCCCGTCCGGCACAAAACAAATCTCCTGGCTGTCCGGCTTATGAGCCACCGGAAGCCCTGCCTCTTCCGCAAAGGCACGGATCTGATCCTTTGTATAAGCTCCTACCGGCATCAATGTATGGGACAGCTGCTCCTGGGTCAGATTGTAAAGAGCATAGGTCTGATCCTTTGCTGCTGTGGCAGAATTCTTAATGGCATACCGGCCATTGGGTAGGTGTTCAATCTGTGCATAATGACCGGTTGCAATATAGTCTGCTCCGATATCAAGACTGCGCTTCAGCAGAGATTCCCATTTTACATAGCGGTTACAGGCAATACAGGGATTGGGTGTACGGCCTTTTAAGTACTCGTCCATAAAATAGTCGATGACCCGCTCCTTGAAATCCTGTTTGAAGTTCATCACATAGTAGGGAATCTCCAGTCTGGATGCCACTCTTCTGGCATCGTCTACCGCAGAGAGGCCACAGCATCCACCATTTGCCTCCACCTGATCCGGATCTTCATCCTGCCAGATCTGCATGGTAACGCCCCATACTTCATACCCCTGCTTCTGAAGAAGCCAGGCCGCCACGGAAGAATCTACGCCGCCGGACATTCCGACAACGACCTTCTTTTTCTCCATTTTAGTATTCTTCCTCTTCTTCTCCCTCATGAATGTCAGACTTCGGTTTCTTCAGTCCGTCAATCTTGATGTGGTTCTTCTCTGCATAATCCCACAGTGCTGCATGGATTGCCTCCTCTGCCAGCAGGGAGCAGTGTACTTTTACAGGCGGAAGTCCGTCCAGTGCTTCCATAACTGCTTTATTGGTAACTTCCAGAGCTTCATAGATGCTCTTTCCTTTTACCAGCTCTGTTGCCATGCTGCTGGTTGCAACTGCAGCGCCGCAGCCGAAGGTTTTGAATTTGACATCACGGATGATCTGGTTCTCATCGATATCAAAATAAATTCTCATGATATCACCGCATTTTGCATTACCTACGGTACCAACTCCGCTGGCATTCTCGATCTCTCCTACGTTTCTCGGATGCTGGAAATGATCCATTACTTTATCACTATACATATCTTTTTCCTCTTTTCTAAAATACTCCGCCGGTTAGACCGTCGCTCTTATTTCTGTTTTTTAATGAAGTCCTCATAAAGCGGAGACATGCTTCTCAGTCTTGCCACGATCTTCTTGATGCAGTCTACTACATAGTCAATGTCTTCCAGGGTAGTCTCCTCACTTAAGGTCAGACGCAGAGAACCATGGGCGATCTCATGGGGCAGTCCGATGGCCAGAAGAACGTGGGACGGATCCAAAGATCCTGATGTGCAGGCAGAGCCACTGGAACCACAGATACCATCCATATCCAGCATGATCAGAAGGGACTCACCCTCTACGAACTGGAAGCTGAAGTTTGCATTGTTCGGCAGACGGTCAGTTCTGTGTCCGTTCAGTCTAGTGTAGGGAACCTCTGCCAGTACACGGTCGATCAGATGATTTCTCAGCTCGATCTCTTTTGCAGTACGCTCTTTCATGGTTCTTGCCGCCCGCTCTGCTGCCACGCCATATCCTACGATACCCGGCACATTCTCAGTACCTGCACGTCTTTTTCTCTCCTGTGCTCCGCCGTGAATAAAGCTTCTGATCTTCACGCCTTTACGGATATACAGGAAACCGATTCCCTTCGGTCCGTTCAGTTTGTGTCCGCTGGAGCTTAACATATCAATGTTCAGTTCATCTACATTAATAGGAAGCTGTCCATATGCCTGCACTGCATCTGTATGGAATAGAATGCCATGTTTCTTCGCAATCTCACCAATCTCTTTGATCGGCTGGATGGTTCCGATCTCGTTGTTTGCAAACATTACGCTGATCAGAATGGTGGTCGGGCGGATTGCCTTCTCAAGCTCATCCAGTTTTACTTTACCAAATTCATCCACATCCACATAGGTCACTTCAAAACCATGTTTCTCCAGCCAGTCGCCGGTATGAAGAATGGCATGATGCTCAATCTTCGTGGTAATGATGTGGTTGCCTTTCTCTTTGTATGCCTCAGCGGTTGCCTTCAGCGCCCAGTTATCGGACTCGCTGCCGCCAGCGGTAAAATAGATCTCCTCCGGATTTGCTCCCAGAGTCTTTGCAATCTTCTCTCTGCCTGCTGTAATGGCTTCTTTGCTCTTCTGGGAAAAGCTGTAAACGCTGGAGGGGTTACCATACATTTCTGTAAAATAAGGAAGCATTGCCTCCACTACTTCCGGCGCTGTTTTGGTTGTTGCCGCATTATCAAGATAAATAAGCTTCTTCTCTTCGCTCATATCCAATCACTCCTTTTTTTCACAACATGATCCTGGAATCTGACTTTTCTTCTGTACCGCCCTGCTCTCTTCCAGCAGTTCACTCAGTTTTATCTCATCCACTGTCCGATTAATACTATCGTTAATCCGCTGCCATACATATTTTGTCACACACACATCGGAACCGTCACATCCACTGCTGTTCTGGATACCAGGGCATTCCACCGGGTCAAGATTTCCTTCCAGTGCGCGGAGCACATCTCCCACGGAAATCTCCTCCACCGGACGTCCCGGTACATAACCGCCGCACGCGCCGCGCACGCTGGTAACCAGGCCTGCCTTCCGAAGCTTCGCAATGAGCTGCTCCAGATAGCTCTCCGATATGTGTTGTCTGGCTGCAATACTTGCTATTGATGCCGGTTCTTTTTCCGAATACAATGCCAGATCTATCATGGCGCGAAGACCGTAGCGTCCTTTTGTAGACAGCTTCATAATCATCACCCCGTTCTAATTCCGAGTATTTTTGTCGGATTTCATTGTTGATAATATCATTCCAGTTACGTTCTGTCAAGCACTCATTCTGAATATATTTTGTAAAAAAGGAAGTACTATCTATGCGATCTTGCTCCTTCTTTCAGGGTACCGTGATTCTGACTGTCTCAAGTCTTCTGATCAAATTTTTGGGCTTCTTTTATAAGATATTCCTGGCACAGGCTATGGGTGCGGAAGGGATGGGCATCTATCAGCTTATTTTCCCCGTATTTGCCGTCTGTCATTCCCTGACTTCCTCCGGTCTTGAAGTGGCTATTTCCCGTTTTACGGCCCGCTCCCGCGGTCATGAGCAGTCGGATTATCTCTGGGCCGGGCTCTTTCTGACGCTGACCTCATCCCTGGTTATCGGTCTTTTCCTCTGGACCAGGTCTGATTTCATTGCCCTTACTCTGCTCCATGAAACACGGTGTGCTCCATTGTTAAAATTTTTGGCCGCCACCATTCCCCTAGCCGGCTTTCACGGATGTTTCTGTGGATTCTGTCTTGGACGGAAGAATGCATCTCTTCCTGCGTTTTCCCAACTTACAGAACAGGCTGTCAGAATCGGTTCTGTCTGGCTTTTGTATCACATTTTTCTGCAGGAAGGTATGGAAATCACTCCCATGCTCGCTACTGCTGGTCTGCTTACAGGAGAAATCGCATCGGTTCTTTTCATACTCACCTTTGCTGCCAATAAGACTTTGCTACCCTCCAGCCTGTCCGCCTGTTTTCACCGGTGCCGGACATTGCTCACCATGTCCATTCCTGTCACCGCCAGCCGTGTCAGTCTGACTTTACTTCAAAGTGTGGAAGCGGTCCTGATTCCTCTGTCGCTCCGGCAATCCGGTCTCTCTTCCACAGAAGCTCTAAGTCTGTACGGCATTCTCACCGGTATGTCCCTGTCTTTTCTGCTCTTTCCCAATGCAGTCACTTCTTCTCTGTCTGCCATGCTGCTCCCTGTCATATCGGAAGAGCAGGCAAAAGGAAATATGCAGAAAATCTCCCAGGCCATCGAATATACTCTGCTCTTCGGCATGAATATTGGTATTCTCTGCATGGGTATTTTTCTGCGGTTTGGAAAAGAATTGGGAACACTATGCTTCCATCAGCCGCTGACCGGAGAATTCTTACAGACCCTGGCATGGATCTGCCCGTTCCTTTATCTGTCCGGCAACTTAAGCAGTATTCTCCACGGTCTCGGAAAGACTTCTGTTACTTTTTTTAATCAGCTGGCTGCCCTGCTGGTACGGATTTTCTGCATCGTCCTTTTCGTTCCCTTTACCGGCATTCAGGGCGTTCTGTGGGGCATTCTGGCAGGTGAGCTTCTCCTGTCCTTCCTGGACATCCGCTCCGTCGCATCTTATGTCACACCCTCCATCGGTCTTGATGCCTACGTATTGAAACCTGCTGCCGCCATACTCTTATCTATGGGAGGAATTCATATGTTAAAACCCGCTGCCAGTATTTTAGGACTCTTCGTTCAAATCGCACTGATGTGTCTTGGATATGTACTCCTGTTGTTCTCGTTCGGGGTCTGGAAGCTGCTGCGCCCACTTTTTTACGTCAAAGCGTCAAAGTAATGTATTTACAACCGTAAAAAACTATATTATAATGTATCGCAGTAAGCAAAC
This sequence comes from Hominiventricola filiformis, assembly GCF_020686965.1. Taxonomy (NCBI): domain Bacteria; kingdom Bacillati; phylum Bacillota; class Clostridia; order Lachnospirales; family Lachnospiraceae; genus Hominiventricola; species Hominiventricola filiformis. The sequence goes on from NZ_JAJEPS010000003.1 coordinate 66,473, forward strand.
ACACGAAGGAGACTGTTATGGGATTCACATTTAACAAAAAGCTGCCAATCCCGAAGGAAATCAAGGCTATGTACCCGCTTTCCGAGAGATGTGCAGCATTAAAAGCACAGAGAGATAAAGAAATTGCTGATGTTATCACCGGAAAAGACGACCGTTTTCTGATTATCGTTGGACCATGTTCCGCTGACAACGAGACAGCTGTTATGGATTATCTGCACCGCCTGGTTCCGATTCAGGAGCAGATCAAAGACAAATGTATCATCATTCCGCGTATCTACACCAACAAGCCGAGAACGACCGGTGAAGGATACAAGGGAATGGTTCATCAGCCGGACCCGGAAGCAGCACCGGACCTTCTGGAAGGCCTCATTGCCATCCGTAAACTTCACATCCGCAACATCGAAGAGACCGGCCTTACCGCAGCAGATGAGATGCTCTATCCGGAAAACTGGTGGTATCTGGCAGATCTGCTTTCCTATGTGGCAGTCGGTGCCCGTTCCGTAGAGGATCAGCAGCATCGTATGACCGTCAGCGGTTTTGACGTACCGGCAGGTATGAAGAACCCGACCAGCGGTGATATGACCGTTATGCTCAACTCTGTTGTTGCTGCTCAGCATGCTCACTCCTTTATTTACAGAGGATGGGATGTCGACACCTCCGGCAACCCCCTTGCTCACACCGTACTCCGCGGTGCTGTCAACAAGCACGGACAGGTACTTCCGAACTATCACTACGAAGATCTCCGTCTGCTCTGTGAGCTGTACGCCGAGAAGAACCTGAAGAATCCGGCATGCGTGGTTGATACCAACCACTCCAACTCCAACAAGCAGTATCTGGAGCAGATCCGTATTGCAAAAGAAATACTTCACAGCCGCCGTTACAGCGACGACATCCACAAACTGGTCAAAGGGCTGATGATCGAGAGCTACATCGAAGATGGCAGCCAGAAGATCCATGATCATGTTTATGGAAAATCCATAACCGATCCCTGCCTTGGCTGGGAGAAGACCGAACGTCTTCTCTTCGAGATTGCAGAGACCTGCTAAAATCAAGTCAGAACTCTCAAGAAGCTCCACGCCGTTTTACCGGCATGAAGCTTCTTTTCTATTCCTCATTATTTCACATGTTTCTGAATAAAATCCAGTACGATTTTCCTTGTCTCTTCGTAGGCATTGGCTGTTTCAAACCGGCGTTCCGGATGCCACTGTAGTGCCAGAATCTTCATCTCATCCGAGCCATAGGCTTCCACCACATGATTTTCCCGGTCAATGGCCAACGGTTCAAAGCAGGGTGCCAGTCCTTCTTCATAGATACAGTCAGAATGGTAATTGTTGACCCAGATATTCCGTTGTTCTTTCACAAGCCACACCTGATGATCCATGCCTCTCGTTCTGGTCACCGGAAGCTTGGGATGATACCAGAGTTTTCCGCCAAACATGACATTAATATACTGCATACCACGGCAGGTGGCGATAATAGGAATGCCATGGGCCACACAGTAGTGGATCACCTGCTCCTCCATCCGGTCACGGTTGGGCTGCAGTTCATCTTCGTGGGGGCGGTCATACATGGACGGCGGCAAGGAACCGCCTCCCACCACAATGAGGAGATCCCTCTTTTTATTGAATATCATCTCTACATTCTTTGTAAAATTGGAGACGGTCTTCGGGATAAATCCCAGCAGCTCATAGAACCGCACATAGCCGGACTCCAGAATATCTACCGGGTCACCGTATTGGTTCACGCCTTCTCTCTGAGTAATCAGAGCACTCAGATTTCGGTACTGGATGCCTTCCTCGATCTTTCCCGCCCTACAGTCAAGGCTTAGATAGCTTAAAGAAGATACATAATGGTAAATCTTCTCTCCACAGCCAATCGCCGCCGGAATCTCAAACTCCGCACAGCGGATGGCCATGTGAGATGCCGCTCCGCCAAATCGGGTGATAAATGCTTTGATTCCCTTTGTAAACACCCACTCATAACCCGGATCTGCCTTGGGAACTACCACGATCTTATCATGAATATCTGCGTCCGGCTCCTCATCCAGCAGCACGACCTCTCCTTCCACCCTTTTTGTTGTAATAAAGTTCGGTCTTGCTTCATAGACTTCCACCACATCAAGACTCCGCCTGTTCAGAATCACCTCCGGCAGATACAGTTCACGGAATTCCTGATATCTTCGGTGTCTTCTTGCAATTTTTTCTTCCAGCTGGTCCTTCAGTCCATCTGCCGTCAAATATTGCGGCAGCACAAAATCCTCAATTTCCAGCCAGGACAGATCATTTCTGGCAATCTCCATCATGGCTCCCGCCCGCACTAAAAGTTCCAGAATAAGGCTTAAAGATTTTGTAAACTCAAATTTAAAATATTCTCGTTCTTCGATGGCATGCCGGATAAAATGCAGAAGCTGTTTCGCAGTCACATGAAGCCCGGACTCTTCAATGGCCTGAGTGAGCCTGTCTAAATTCAGTGCGTCTTCCCTCGGCACTGGTTTTCTCTGAGATCTGGATGGGCCCGGTCTGAAATTCATCTGGTCGTAACGTTCTGTCCGGATATCATAAGTACCCACACGCAGATGTCCATATTTCCGGTTAAACTCTGCGCGGCTGATCTCATCCAGAGAAAAGGCCCGGAAATCTTTCTCAAATTCCGTGGAGACCGTGGAGATCGACTGCATAAATGCATCCGTATCCTCCTGGCAGAACCATGTTTGCCCACCGTTTTTTTCCTGTCCTTCCGGTCCGTTTTCTGTCAAACTCCGCAAAAACGCCCTTGCCATAAATGCCATACGGGCCTGACGTGCAAACTGCGGCGTCCCATAATGCTGCAGTCCGGCCCGGAGACTCTGCACTGCCTGCATGATCTGATGAAGTGTAGCCTTATCATGATGCAGCAGATCTTCTTCTCTTCCCCGGATTTTCTCCAGTTTTCTGAGACTTTCCATATCCTCTTCCAGGATCTTTTCATAATTCAGCACCGCATCTTCAGTCACTTCCTTCAGATTTTCCACAAGATTTCTTCGGTCCTCTTCAGTAAATCCATACTCTACCAGACGTTTTGTTCTCTGCTCCGTTCCAAAATCATAACTGGAAAATACAATCTCAAATTCTATCTTATCATGTGCTGTCAGATTATGCCGCAATGCATTCTGATAATAGCGTACCAGTCTTCGAGCCAGCTTCTCCGGTACTTTCTGCGGAATCAACGAGTAGAACGCATATTCCAGGCAGATATAAGGCTTATTTCCGATCCGGTGCATCAGATCTTCTGAAAGTTTTCGGAATCCAATCCCTGCAATTCCCTGATTCCACGCCCGGTGCGTAATGATGGCCCGATACAGGGAATAATCCAGCGGTCTGGAGTTATTCCCAATGATCTCCGAAGGATTCCAGAATGCCATATCCGACATCATCATAGGCTCTCCCGTAATCACATTTTTGTGATGTTCATACATATCCGCTGCATTTTCCAGCAATTTAAAAAAAGCATTATCATCGTACACATTTCCTTGTTTATAACTGGCTACCAGCGGCCTCATCTGAAAGAGAATCACCTGATGATCTTTATTAATGGCAAATTCTATATCCAGGGCCAGTCCATCCATGATGTGTTCCAGTTCACGCACAGCCCTCAAAAGTTCCCTCCAGGGTGTTTTCAGTGTGCCTTCATCCACATTCCGGACCACTTTCATCATCCTGCCTGCCGTTCCACCAGTAACGCTGTCGGTGGATCCCGTCTCATCATAATTGATCAGATAATACGGTTTATTGCTCTGAATATCTCTGGTAAACACTACACCACTGCAGACCACATGGAGCGCCTGACACTGAATCAACACCTGTTCATCTGACAGATTCTGAATGTCTTTCCTATAAGAAGTGATTACCGCGTCAACTGCCTCAATGATTTCTTCCTCGCTGGAAGAATCTACGTCCAAAATACTTTTATAATGTCCCGCATTGGAGCGTTGAAAAGAATCCTCCGCGGATGAGGAACTTCGTACCACAATTCTCCGTCCCTTAAACTGGTCCATAATCTCATGGCAGACTTCCAGTTTATCCATCTGATAATCCCGGACGTAGAGAATATACATTTCTTCTATCGTCGATTCATGAATGAGATTTTTCAGAGCAAACAGGGTATCCGCCTTTGTAGAAATTAATTGTCTGTGCTGTTCCATCATTTTTCTCCTTATAAAGCAAAAAGACACAAAGAATCCTTATGAATTCTCTGCGCCTTTGCAGTCATGTAAAAAGCCTATCCCCGGGGATGTGCTTTGCTGTATTCTTTTCTTATTCCCGGCTGAAATTCCGCATAGATCTGTGTTGCAGCCACATCTGTATAGCCAAGCATCTCCTGAATAATCTGAAGACCTGCTCCGCCTGCCGCCATATGTGCTGCACAGGAATGACGAAACATTCTCGGTGTAATATCTTTATCAATTCCGGCCTTCGCCGCATAACCTTTGAGTACCTTCCAGAATCCCTGACGACTCATGGGTGCTCCTGAACAATTCAAAAACAGCAGCTTTTCCGGCCTTTTTTTCATAAAGGAATCTCTTCCTCGATCCATATATTCCAGCAGTGCCCGTCCTGCAGTACCTCCAAAGGGAATCATCCGCTCTTTTCCTTCCTCCCGGCAGATAATCCACCCAAAACGCAGATTCACATCCTCTGCTTCCAGATGCACAAGTTCACTCACCCGCATGCCAGTCGCATAAAGGAGTTCCAGCATTGCCTTGTCACGCAGACCTTTGGGATTGTCCGTCACCGGCTGGTCAAGAATATCTTCCATCTCCTGTACCGTCAGGATGCCCGGTACTTTTTTTTCCACTTTCGGAGCTTTCAGAAAGAAAGACGGATCTTCTTCCAGCACATGTTCTCTCATAAGATATTCAAAAAATGCTTTGATGGATGCAATATAACGGGAAATTGTCGCCGCCGATTTCCCAGTACACTCCATATTCAGCACAAAAGAATTCAGCAGTGTCGCACTGATCTCATCGACTGAACAGACCCCCTGATTCTTCATATAAGCTGTCATCTTGCCAAGATCTCCATGGTAAGACATCACTGTATTCCGTGATACCTTCTTCACATTCTCCAGATATCCGACAAAATGCTGTATTTCTTCGTCCATATAACTTCCTCGAGTTCCAAAAAAGATGGTTACAGTATAGCCGAGAATCTGAAAGATTTCAATATTTTTATACGATTTTTCCTAAAATCTGCCGTAAAATTGCCGGATTCACACAGGCCTCTGTGAGAATTCCAAATAGCAGGAAAAGTCCGCCAACAGCTCCAAGCATCAGATACTTTTTCCGATTGCTTCCACCGCAAATTACCCACAGAATCATCCATCCGAATGCCGGAAGATAAAAAAAGACCTGAGGCAGCAGACCTGCCACGCAAATCACAATTCCGCGAAATCCAAGCTGCAGTGTAGAAATACTCAATACACTTCCCCAGATCATTCCCAATAAAAAGAGCAGGAATCCCATCCAGATCGGAGCTGCGGGGATTATGCCAGCCCCCATAAGCAACATATACTGTCCCAGCCGATATCCCGCAATATAACGGATCATCTGTACATAATCAATTCGAAAAGAAGCATACTGATTCAGAAAATATTCCCCAAAAATTCCGGAAAACGCAGAATCACTCTGAAGTTGTATGATTCCAATTCCTGCCAGCATACCCATGCCTGTCACCGCAAGATAAATACTGCCTCCTGCCGGATGCCTGTTTTTCTCAAATCCGTACATAAAAAAATCCCTCCCCACCCATTCTATGGGAGAGGAAGGATTTTTATGACTGTCAGATTTCTATACATTTCTTATAGACTGCTTCACAGCCTTTGAGCACCGCATTTCGGAATCCTGTTTCCTCCAGTGCAGCCACCCCGGCAATCGTCGTTCCTGCCGGTGAGCATACCTGATCTTTCAGAACTCCCGGATGTTCGCCCGTCTCAAGTACCATGGAAGCAGCACCTTTTACCGCCTGTGCAGCAAATATGTATGCCTGTTTTCTCGGCATGCCGCACCGGACAGCACCGTCTGCAAGCGCTTCAATAAACATATAAACAAATGCCGGTGAGCTGCCGCTGGCACATACTACAGCATCCATCAGCCGCTCTTCGATATATTCTGCTTTTCCACAGGAAGAAAAAATTCTGGTCAGGACATCCAGTTCTTCATCGGTAAACTCCTCTTTCCGGCAACTGATTCCTGTCATTCCTTCACCAATCATTGCCGGAGTATTGGGCATCACCCGTACAATCCTTTTATCATTTCCAAGATTGAGTTTCAGCTGATCGATGGTTCTACCGGGTGCCAGAGAAATAATCACATGATCCGGTGTCAACATATAACGAACCGCATTCAAAACTTCCTCATAGAACTGCGGTTTAATCGCCAGTATAAGATATTTGCACCGATTTGCACATTCTGCATTAGAATCCGCATAATCAATTCCAGTTTTCTCATGTACCCTCAGCTTTGTTGCTTCTGTCTTTGCACAAAATACAAAATCTGTCTTTGGAAACTCTTTTAAAGCACCCTGCAAAATTGCTTTTCCCATGTTGCCCATTCCGATAAAACCTATCTTTGCCATGATCCTGTTTCTCCTTTTCCTGCGTAAAATCACAGAAAGGATGCCGCAATTGCGACATCCTCTTTGTTATCTTTTCATCTTTTGTCTTTACTTCGCGTAATCTGTAACTCTGCTCTCGCGAATTACATTGACCTTGATCTGACCAGGATACTCCAGTTCCGCTTCGATCTGTTTTGAGATGTCTCTCGCCAACAATACCATCTCTGCGTCATCTACCTGATCCGGAACTACCATAACACGAACCTCTCTACCTGCCTGAATAGCAAAAGATTTATCAACTCCCTTAAAGGAGTTCGCAATATCTTCCAGTTGTTTTAATCTGTTGGTATAAGTCTCCAGTGTCTCTCTTCTCGCGCCTGGTCTTGCAGCTGAAATAGTATCTGCTGCCTGAACAATACAGGCGATCAGGGAAGTAGGCTCTACATCTCCATGATGTGATTCAACTGCGTTGATCACTGTAGCTGATTCCTTATACTTCTTACATAATTCTACACCGATCTGAATATGGGATCCTTCCATCTCATGATCGATGGATTTACCGATATCATGTAAAAGTCCGGCTCTCTTTGCCAGACGGACATCTACGCCAATCTCTCCTGCCAGAAGTCCTGACAGCTGAGCAACTTCAATAGAATGTTTCAGCGCATTTTGTCCATAACTGCTGCGGAATTTCATACGTCCAAGCAGACGTACCAGTTCCGGATGAATTCCGTGAACTCCGACTTCCAGAGTAGCCGCTTCGCCTTCCTCACGGATCATCGTTTCAACTTCCTTCTGGGCCTTTTCTACCATCTCCTCAATTCTTGCCGGATGGATACGGCCATCAACAATCAGTTTCTCCAATGCGATACGGGCCACTTCCCGGCGAATCGGATCGAAACCGGACAAAATAACTGCTTCCGGTGTATCGTCAATAATCAGATCCACACCGGTCATAGTCTCGAGAGTTCTGATATTTCTTCCCTCACGACCAATGATACGTCCCTTCATCTCGTCATTTGGAAGCTGAACTACAGAAATCGTTGTTTCAGCCACATGGTCAGCTGCACATTTCTGAATTGCGGTGACTACATAGTCCTTCGCTTTTCTTCCTGCTTCCTCTTTTGCTCTGCTTTCCAGCTCTTTTACGAGCTTCGCAGTCTCATGTTTTACATCTTCTTCAACTGTTTTTAAAAGATATTCTTTTGCCTGTTCGGAGGTAAGACCTGAGATTCGTTCCAGTTCCTGCACACGTTTTGCGGACAGCTCTTCTACTTCAGCACGTCTCTTTGCAAGATGCTCTTCCTGAGCAGCAAAGCTTGCTTCTCTGCGCTCGATCGCCTCTGTCTTCTTATCCAGAGTTTCCTCTTTTGTAAGGACACGACGTTCATAACGCTGGAGTTCCGCTCTGCGTTCCTTGGTCTCTTTCTCTAATTCATTTCTGGTCTTCATAGACTCTTCTTTTGCTTCCAGCATCGCTTCACGTTTCTTTGTCTCTGCTGCTTTCAGCGCTTCGTCTACGATCTCTCTTGCTCTGTCTTCCGCACTGCCGATCTTGGCTTCCACTACCTTTTTGCGATAGCCGACTGCACAAGGCCAGGTGATGACTGCGGTCAGAACAACAGCAACCAGAACTGCTATTATGATCGGAACCATATACAGGAGCACCTCCTTATTTAGTTTTCATTGTACATTACACAACATATTAAATTTTAAACTGTTTTTACAATTGTGTCAAGTGCTCTGTGTGTTTTTTTGTGCAACTTGTTCGCTGCATGAGTGATTCACGACCAGCCGTCCGTCTCCCTCAAAACCGCCAGAACATCCCCCATTCGAAAGCCTTTCCGTAAAAGTGCGGCGATCAGTTTCCGCCTTGTTTTTTCATCTGTTATTTCCGGACGATACCCTTTTTTCTCAAGAAACCTGCGGATCAGTGGTTTCTCATCCGCAGGTTCCAGATCTTCATAAACTTTCTGAATCAGTTCCTGCGGCACCCCTTTCCGGTACTGCAGTTCCTGTTCCAACTGTCGGCGGCTCTTCTGTTCCCGCCGGTATTCAATGTAGTTTCTTACATATCGCTCATCATCAATGTAACCGTAACTTTTCACATAGGCAATGGCATCTTCCACCAGTTCCGGCGAAAACTCTGCCTGCAGGAGTTTTTCCCGGAGCTGTGCCTCCGTACGGTCCATCCGTTCCAGAATCTTGAGCGCCTTTAATCTTGCCTTACGACAATTCGAGGTCTGATCTGTCTTTGGCAGCTTCTGCTCCGGTTTCTGTCTGTCTGAATTCTTCCGGTACCGGTAATCCATAATGTTCTCTGACCCTCATCTCTACTTCATCGCGAATCTCAGGATTGTCATGAAGAAACTGCTTTGCATTTTCTCTTCCCTGTCCGATCTTCGCGTCATTATATGCATACCACGCACCGCTCTTGGCAATGATCCCACATTCCGCTGCCAGATCCAGAATATCTCCGTCTGTGGAGATTCCCTTTCCAAATACAATATCGAACTCTGCCTCTTTGAAAGGCGGTGCAATCTTATTCTTTACTACTTTGACGCGGGTATGGTTACCTACCACCTCTCCACTCTGCTTCAGTGCCTCTGTACGGCGTACATCCAGACGAACAGAAGCATAGAACTTCAATGCACGTCCGCCGGTAGTCGTCTCCGGATTACCAAACATAACGCCGATCTTCTCACGCAGCTGGTTGATAAAGATTACAATACAGTTGGTCTTGCTGACAATGGAAGTCAATTTTCTCAGTGCCTGAGACATGAGACGAGCCTGGAGACCCACATGAGAATCCCCCATGTCTCCATCAATCTCCGCCTTGGGAACCAGTGCTGCGACAGAGTCCACAATCACAATGTCTACTGCGCCGGAGCGAACCATCATCTCGGTAATCTCCAACGCCTGCTCTCCGTTGTCCGGCTGGGAAATATAGAGATTATCCACATCCACACCAATATTTTTCGCATAAACCGGATCCAGCGCATGCTCTGCGTCAATAAATCCTGCAATGCCGCCACGCTTCTGTACTTCTGCTACCATATGAAGAGCTACGGTCGTCTTACCACTGGACTCCGGTCCATAGATCTCCACAATACGTCCTTTCGGTACACCGCCTGCACCAAGCGCAATGTCAAGACTTAAGGATCCGGTTGGCACCGTCTCCACCTGCATGCGGCTGGACTGATCACCCAGTTTCATGACAGAACCTTTTCCATACTGTTTTTCAATCTGAGAAAGTGCCGCATCCAGTGCTTTTAATCTTTCTTCTTTAGCTACAGCTTTCCCATTCTGCATTTTATCTTCTTTTCCCATGAAATATCTCCTTATAATCGAATTTCACAATACGAACTTTTGTTCGATTCCCTGTTATCTATCCTATCTTATTTGCATGGGATTGTCAAGAAAAAAATCCTGGCGGACAGCTTTTGACTGTCTGCCAGGATTCTGCTCTGTTCTTTATTTCTTTGTAATATATCCTTTTGCTTTCAGCGTCTCTGCACAGAGAACCGCTCCACCAGCTGCACCACGTACCGTGTTGTGGGAAAGTCCTACGAATTTCCAGTCATAGATGCTGTCCTCGCGAAGACGTCCTACAGAGATTCCCATTCCATTCTCATAATTGACATCCAGCTGAACCTGCGGACGATTGTCCTCCTCCATGTAACGGATGAACTGCTTCGGTGCGCTCGGAAGTCCTGCCTCCTGCGGGAATCCGCTGAATTTCTCCAGACGGTCGATCAGTTCTTCCTTGGTCGGGTTTTTACGGAATTTTACAAATACCGCTGCGGTATGTCCGTTCAGTACCGGAACACGGATACACTGGCAGGTGATCTTCGGCTCTTCTGCCTTTACAATCACACCATTCTCAATGTGTCCCCAGATACGAAGGGGCTCCTGCTCGGATTTTTCTTCCTCTCCGCCAATATACGGAATAATGTTTCCTACCATCTCCGGCCAGTCCTTAAAAGTCTTTCCTGCTCCGGAAATTGCCTGATAGGTCGTAGCTACTACTTCATAGGGTTCAAACTCTTTCCATGCGGTAAGAACCGGTGCATAGCTCTGAATGGAACAGTTCGGTTTTACCGCGATAAATCCACGCTTGGTTCCCAGACGCTTTTTCTGGAACTCGATGACATCAAAATGCTGCGGGTTGATCTCCGGTACTACCATCGGAACATCCGGAGTCCAGCGATGTGCGCTGTTGTTGGAGACAACCGGAGTCTCGGTCTTCGCATAAGCTTCCTCAATAGCTTTGATCTCGTCTTTGGACATATCCACTGCACTGAATACGAAATCAACGCTTGCTGCTACTTTTTCCACTTCGTTGACATTCATAACAACGATGTTCTTCACTGCCTCCGGCATTGGAGTGTCCATTTTCCAGCGGCCTCCTACAGCTTCTTCGTATGTCTTGCCTGCGGAACGAGCACTTGCTGCAATCGTTACCACCTCAAACCACGGATGATTCTCCAGAAGGGAGATAAATCTCTGGCCTACCATACCAGTTCCACCAAGGATACCTACTTTCAACTTTTCACTCATTTTCTCATTCTCCTCTTATCCTTGCACGCCGCGTGTCCGCGTATGACGTACATTTGTCATTTCTATGAAATAGTACAGGATTTTGACAAAAAAAGCAACCCTTTTTTCTTTCTTTTTCAAATTTATGACACTATGCGTTCAAATACTCTTTATAGCCTGCAATGACTTTTTCCATCGCTTCCTTACCTGGTGCACCGATGGTGAGTCGGCGGTTCACACAAGTCTCCATGGAAATAGCATCATAAATATCATTTTCAAATACCGGGCTTTCTTCTCTATACTCATCTAAAGTCAGATCATCCAGAGATTTTCCTTCTGCAATGCACCGAAGAACCAGGCGCCCTACAATTCCATGTGCATCACGGAAGGGCACACCATGATTTACCAGATAATCAGCTGCGTCTGTGGCATTGGTAAATCCTTTCTTTGCGCTCTCATGCATACGGTCTTTGCGGAAACTGATGGTATCCATCATACCGGTAAACAGTGCAAGACAACCTTTGGTCGTGTCAATAGCATCGAATACCAGTTCTTTATCTTCCTGCATATCTTTATTGTAAGCCAGCGGAATGCCTTTCATGGTAGTCAGAAGAGACATGAGCGCACCATAGACACGTCCGGTTTTACCACGTACCAGCTCTGCAATATCCGGATTTTTCTTCTGGGGCATAATGGAACTTCCCGTGCTGTATCCATCGTCGATTTCTACAAACTGATACTCATTGCTGTTCCAGATAATAACTTCCTCAGAAAAACGACTCAGATGCATCATGATAGTGGACATGGCAGACAGATATTCTATGAGATAATCTCTGTCGGATACGGCGTCCATGCTGTTCTGCATCGGGCCATAGAATCCAAGCAGTTCCGCTGTATAATCACGATCCAGCGGATAAGTAGTCCCAGCCAGCGCACCAGCGCCCAACGGACAGTAATTCATGCGCTCTGCAATGTCATGAAGTCTTGAACGGTCTCTTTTAAACATTTCAAAATAAGCGCCCATATGATGAGCCAGTGTAATGGGCTGTGCTTTCTGCAGATGGGTAAATCCCGGCATAATGGTCTCGATATTTTCTTCCATGATGCGAAGCAGAACTTTCAGAAGACCTTTTACCAGTTCATCCGTCTCTTTCACTTCATCTCTTGTATAAAGTCTCATATCCAGCGCCACTTGGTCATTCCGGCTTCTTCCGGTATGCAGTTTCTTTCCTGCATCTCCAATCCGGTCAATGAGGTTTGCCTCCACAAAGCTGTGAATGTCCTCATATTTATCGGTAATCTCAAGTTTTCCGGACTCTACATCAGCAAGAATACCTTCCAGTCCTTTTAAAATCTGCTCTTTCTCGTCTTCCGTCAGGATCCCCTGTTTTGCAAGCATTTTTACATGTGCCATGCTTCCCTGAATATCCTGTTTATAAAATTTCTGATCAAATGAAATGGATGCGTTAAAACGATATACCAGCTGATCGGTCTCTTTCGTAAAACGTCCGCCCCATAACTGTGCCATGGTCGTTCTTCCTTTCTGGTTTTTGTACAAATTGTCGTTTTATTTTAACACAAAGAATTTCCATACACAAGACCGGGGCATCAGACAATTGTGCTGATGCCCCGGGTTTATATGGGATTTCAAATATAAGATAATTACTATTTTTTTTCTTTCTGAATAATGTAATAAGGGAATGCAACCAGAAGTGCACCACCTGCTATGTTACCAAGTGTTACCCACAGAAGATTATGAAAATATCCTGCAATGGAAACGCCTTCCACACCTGCACCATTCAACAGACCGACTGCCATCACACTCATATTTGCGATGCTATGTTCAAATCCGCATGCCATAAATATGTAAATACACCAGAAAATCATGATCAGCTTTCCAGATTCTGTCTTCATTTTTGTGCAGCACCAGACTGCCAGACATACCAGCATATTGCAGAGCATTCCTTTAAAGAATAAAGCTGATGCGGTTCCGCCCATCTTTCCAGCTGCAATCGTTGCAAAATATTCACCGGTAGCTCCCTTCGGAACTCCTCCAAGCTGGAACAACGCTACCAGGATCACCGCTCCCACAAAGTTTCCAAGATAACAGACAACCCACAATTTCAGAGTGTCAAGCCAGGATACTTCTTTTTTGAAAGAAGCTGCTGCCATTACAAAGTTATTACCTGTAAAAAGCTCCGCTCCTGCCATAACCACCAGACTCAGTGCAGACGCAAAGGAAAACGCCATAATCACTTTTGTAATCGTACATCCCGCTGCTGTCAGAATCGAGCCGAGGGTAAACGTTACAAATCCGCCAAGGGTGATAAAGGCGCCTGCCACCATGGCTGACATAAAATAACCAGCTGGATTGTTGTTAAGAAGTGCCATCTTTCCTTTTGCCGCATTGCATACACTATTGAATTCATCACGAAACATAATCATCTCTCCTATCTGTTTTCGTTTTTCCGTCCCTTACTGTCACAGATTTCTTTATCTGTACCATCCCATATGCTTTAAAGATTGTTATTATAATAACATACTTTTTCCTATGTGTGATTGTACATATTGTAGGAAACCATTTCCTGATTTTTCATCTGCAAAACTAGAATTTCAATTTTTTTCAAAAAGCACTTTACTTTTTCTCTACCATAAGATATAATAATTTTCGTTGCTGAATGCAATCAATGCTTCCGTGGCTCAGCAGGTAGAGCGACGCACTCGTAATGCGTAGGTCACCGGTTCGAATCCGGTCGGGAGCTTACTTTGCGGAGTCCTGGATTTCAGGACTTTTTCTTTTTAAAAAGAATATTGCAATGAAGAAGTCCCCAACCGTGCTGCTGCACAGTTGGGGACTTTGTTTCTCTTTGTGGAAATCCTACCAGCCAATCAGCCAGGAGTAGATTCCTTCGTATTTATATCTGGATGCATCCCATGAGAAATCTTTCTTCATGCCACGTTCTACCATCTCGTCCCATTCTTTGCGATGTACGAAATAAGTATATTTTGCGTAGTTGATGACTTCCATCATATCCCATGGATTATAATTCGTAAAGGAGAATCCGGTTCCTTTGCCTTCATACTCATTGTAGGGTTCTACGGTATCCTTCAGGCCGCCGGTCTCACGCACAATCGGAAGGGTTCCATACCGAAGGGAAATGAGCTGGGTCAGGCCACAGGGTTCAAATGCCGACGGCATGAGGAACGCATCTGCTGCCGCATACAACTTGTGAGACATCTCGTCTGCATAATAAATATTGGCAGATACTTTATCCGGATATTTCCATGCATAGTGTCGGAACATATTCTCATACCGTTCGTCTCCGGTACCAATCACCACAAACTGGGTATTATCATCCACGATCTGCTCCATCACTTCTGCAATCAGGTCGAGACCTTTCTGGTCGGTCAGCCTGGAAATAAGACCAATCACCATCTTATTTTCGTCTACCGTCAGGCCCAATGCTTCCTGCAGTGCTCTCTTGTTGGCCGCTTTGCCTTTCTTGAAATCTTTGATGGAATAATGATCCGGGATCTTCGCATCGGTCTCCGGATTCCAGATATCATAATCGATACCATTGACAATTCCTCTAAGATCCATATGTCTTGCGGACAACAGACCATCCATTCCCTCGCCGTATTCCGGTGTCTGGATCTCCTGGGCATAGGTTTCACTGACTGTCGTGATATAATCCGCGTACACAAGTCCGCCTTTGAGCATATTGGCATCCCGCTTGTACTCCAGCTTATCCGGTGTAAATACATAATCCGGCAGACCGGTCAGACCCTTCATCGTCTCGATATCCCAGATACCCTGGAATCTTAAGTTGTGAATGGTCATGACCGTCTTGATACCCTGATAAAATTCACCGGCTGCGAACTCTGTCTTCAGATAAACCGGAATTAGTCCGGTCTGCCAGTCATGGCAGTGGATCAGATCCGGGCGGAATCCAACGATGGGAAGAATGGATAATACCGCCTTATCAAAGAAGGCAAATTTTTCAATGTCCGTCCGGAAATCCCCATAGGGTCTGGAGCCTCCAAAATACACCAGGTTGTCAATGAAATAGAACGTAACCCCTTCATATTCATAAGTCATGACACCCACGTGGGCACCTGGATTATAAGAACCGGTTCCCATATAAAAATGTGTGATATACTTGAAATTATTCCTGAATTCATCCGGTATACAGGTATAATTCGGTATTACCACACGCACATCCCACTCATCCTTATTAAATCCCTTTGGCAGCGCTCCGCATACGTCCGCAAGTCCCCCTGTTTTGATAAACGGCACGCATTCGGAAGCCGCAAATAATATTTTCTTCATATAAGAACCCCTCCCACAAGATAAGAAAATTCTGTTGTAAATATCATATCATAATCCGACTCATTTCAAAAGGGATTTTTCATTATTTTTCTTGAAAAAACCCGTCATTCATGTAATAATGGAAATCGTGGCTTAAAGACATGAAATTACTGTAATTATGAGGTTTGAATATGATTAGTGCAAACAACGTGACCTTACGTATTGGAAAAAAGGCCCTCTTTGAAGATGTGAATATTAAATTCACCGAGGGAAACTGTTATGGTCTGATCGGTGCCAACGGTGCCGGGAAGTCTACCTTCCTGAAGATTCTCTCCGGAGAACTGGACAGCACCAACGGTGAGATCGTGATCACGCCGGGACAGCGTCTGTCTTTCTTAAAACAGGATCATTTCAAATATGACGAGTATACCGTTATGG
Source organism: Hominiventricola filiformis (assembly GCF_020686965.1). Lineage (NCBI taxonomy): Bacteria > Bacillati > Bacillota > Clostridia > Lachnospirales > Lachnospiraceae > Hominiventricola > Hominiventricola filiformis. Next base: position 82,349 of record NZ_JAJEPS010000003.1, read on the forward strand.
ATACTGTCATCATGGGAAATGAACGTCTCTATGAGATCATGAAAGAAAAAGATGCCATCTATGCAAAAGAAGATTTTACCGATGAAGACGGTATCCGCGCCAGCGAGCTGGAAGGCGAATTTGCAGACATGGATGGATGGGAAGCAGAATCCAACGCCGCTACCCTGTTAAATGGTCTGGGAATTGAGACGGAGCTTCACTATTCCATGATGAAAGACCTGATCGGTGCCCAGAAGGTCAAAGTCCTGCTTGCTCAGGCACTGTTCGGAAATCCCGACATCCTGCTTCTGGACGAGCCGACCAACCACCTGGATCTGGATGCGATCGCATGGCTTGAGGAGTTCCTGATTAACTTTGAGAACACCGTCATCGTCGTATCCCATGACCGTTATTTCTTAAATAAAGTATGTACCCACATTGCCGACATCGACTATGGCAAGATTCAGCTCTATGCCGGAAACTATGATTTCTGGTATGAGTCCAGCCAGCTGCTGATCCGTCAGATGAAGGAGGCAAACAAGAAGAAGGAAGAGAAGATCAAAGAGTTACAGGACTTCATCTCCCGTTTCTCCGCAAATGCTTCCAAATCCAAACAGGCTACTTCCAGAAAGAAAGCTCTGGAGAAAATCCAGCTGGATGAAATCCGTCCTTCCAGCCGTAAATATCCGTACATTGATTTTCGTCCGAACCGTGAGATCGGAAATGAAGTACTGACCGTAGAAGGCATCTCCAAAACCATCGACGGCGTAAAAGTTCTGGACAATGTATCCTTCATTCTGGGACATGACGACAAAGTTGCATTTGTAGGCAGCAACGAATTTGCAAAGACCACTCTGTTCCGTATCCTTTCTGGCGAGATGGAGCCGGACGAAGGAAATTATAAATGGGGAATTACCACTTCCCAGTCCTATTTCCCGAAGGATAACACCAAAGAGTTCGATAACGACGACACCATCGTTGACTGGCTGACCCAATATTCTGAGATCAAAGATGCTACTTATGTCCGTGGTTTCCTGGGGCGTATGCTCTTCGCCGGTGAAGACGGCGTGAAGAAAGTCCGCGTCCTGTCCGGAGGAGAGAAAGTCCGCTGCATGCTCAGCAAGCTGATGATCTCCGGTGCCAACGTCCTGCTTCTGGACGAGCCGACCGACCACCTGGATATGGAGTCCATCACCGCTCTCAACAACGGTCTCATTAAATTCCCGGGAGTGCTTCTCTTTTCCTCCCGTGACCATCAGATCGTGCAGACCACCGCAAACAGAATTATCGAGATTCTGCCGAATGGTTCTATCATTGACAAAATCACTACTTATGATGAATATCTGGAAAGCGATGAAATGGCAAGAAAGAGAACTGTCTACAGCAACAGTAAAGAAGACGAAGACGATAACTAAACTTTTCCACAAAAATACCCCTCTGGAATATTTCCAGAGAGGTATTTTTTTACTTCGGCATCTGTTCGTGATACCGTTTGATTTCTTCCATGGCATCCTGCATGACGCGATCTCCTTTTGCCATTCCATAGTCACGGGTATCCACAGCCATAACCGGAATGTTACGTGCCACACGTTCTCTCACATTATTAAGTGCACAGCGCACCTGTGGACCAACCAGTACGATGTCTGCGTCTTCTTTGTCGTAATCAAGTCCTGCCAGCGAAGAGACTATCACTTCCGCATTCACTAGATTCGCTCTGGCCCAGGCAAGCATCCGGTCTCTCAAAATACTGGCCGAGCTTCCGGAATAACACACCAATACGATCTTCATTCTTCCCTCGTCCCTTATTCCGGATCGTTATATCCGTTCGGGTTCTGTGACTGCCATCTCCAGGAGTCCGCACACATCTCTTCAATACCATACTCTGCTTCCCAGCCGAGTTCTGCTTTTGCTTTTGCCGGTGTGCAGTAACAGGTTGCAATGTCCCCTGCACGGCGCGGTTTAATCTCGTACGGAATTTCTTTTCCACATGCCTTACTAAATGCCGCAATGACCTGAAGAACACTATACCCGTGTCCAGTTCCCAGATTATAGATCAGAACGCCTTTATTTTCTTTAAATTTTTCAATTGCTTTTACATGACCTCTCGCCAGATCTACTACATGGATGTAGTCACGCACACCTGTTCCATCAGGCGTATCATAGTCATTTCCAAAGACACCAACACATTTCAGTTTTCCGATGGCTACCTGTGCCACATAGGGAAGCAGGTTGTTCGGAATTCCTTTCGGGTCCTCTCCGATAAGACCGGATTTGTGAGCACCAATCGGATTAAAATAACGAAGCAGGGTAACATTCCACTCCGGATCTGCACGATGGATATCCATCAGCACCTGCTCCAGCATGGTCTTGGTCTGTCCATACGGGTTGGTCGGATTCTGCTTCGGGCATTCCTCGCTGATCGGAATCTGCAGTGGATCTCCATATACAGTTGCAGAAGAACTGAAGATAATATTCTTGCATCCGTGTTTTCTCATGGTATCACAGAGAAGCAGGGTGCCGGTCATATTATTGTGATAATACTCGATCGGTTTTGCCACTGACTCACCTACTGCTTTATATCCTGCAAAATGAATGACGGCATCCGGCTTCTCAGCCTCGAAAATCTGATCCATCGCCGGCTGGTCCAACATATCTGCATTATAAAACTTTAAAGTTTTTCCCGTGATCTGCTGTACTCTGTCCAGTGCTTTCTCGCTTGCATTATACAGGTTATCCATAACCACTACTTCATAGCCATTGTTCAGCAGTTCCACACATGTGTGGCTTCCGATATATCCGGCACCACCAGTCACTAAAATTTTCATCGATTCTTACCTCACTTGAGTTTAATAGAAAAAGTAACCTTAACTTAATTAGTGTAGCACAATTTACAGGGATTGGCAAACATGGATTCTGCCTTTACACCCGTGTCGTCCACTGGCTGCAGTCCCATACCTTGGTCGCCAGTCCTTCGTAGAACTCCGGCTCATGGCACACCATGAGAATGCTTCCTCGGTATTCCTGCAACGCACGTTTCAGTTCCTCCTTGGCATCCACATCCAGATGGTTGGTGGGCTCGTCGAGAACCAGAAGGTTGCTTGCCCGGTTGATGAGCTTGCAGAGGCGCAGCTTGGCCTGCTCACCTCCGCTTAATACTTTCACACGGCTCTCGATATGTTTGGTAGTCAGACCACACTTTGCCAACGCTGAACGTGCTTCATACTGGGTAAATACCGGAAATTCCTGCCACAGCTCTTCCAGGCAGGTGGTGGCGATATCCTGACTCATCTCCTGCTCAAAATATCCGATCTCCAGATAATCACCCAATTCTACACTTCCACGCAATACCGGGATCAGTCCGAGAATGCTTTTCAGAAGCGTTGTCTTACCGATTCCGTTTGCACCGGTGAGTACCAGCTTCTCTCCCCGTTCCATCTCCACAGTGAGGGGCTTTGACAAAGGTTCGTCATAACCGATCACCAGCTCTTTCGTCTGGAAAATGTATCTGCCCGGCACCCGTGCCTCTTTAAAATGAAACTCCGGCTTCGGTTTCTCCGCTGCCAGTTCGATCACATCCATCTTATCCAGCTTCTTCTGGCGGGACATGGCCATATTTCTGGTGGAAACCCTTGCCTTATTTCTCGCCACGAAATCTTTCAGCTGTGCGATTTCCTTCTGCTGCCGGTTGTAGGCTGCTTCCAGCTGTGCCTTCTTCACCGCATAAACTTCCTGGAATTTATCATAATCGCCCACATAGCGGTTCAGCTGCTGATTATCCATGTGGTAGATCAGGTTGACCACGCTGTTGAGGAAGGGAATGTCATGGGAAATGAGGATAAATGCATTTTCATACTCATTGAGATACCGCTTCAGCCATTCAATATGCTCCACATCCAGATAGTTGGTAGGCTCGTCCAAAAGAAGGATGTCCGGCTTTTCCAGAAGCAGTTTTCCAAGCAGCACCTTTGTTCTCTGACCGCCGCTCAATTCCGTCACGTCACGGTCCAGTCCGATGTCTGCAAGACCCAGCGCCCGTCCTACTTCCTCTACTTTTGCATCAATCATATAGAAATCATGGGCAGACAAAAGTTCCTGGATCACGCCCGTTTCTTCCATATAAGAAGCCATCTCTTCGTCGGTCGCCTCCGCCATCTTGTCATACATCTGGTTCATCTGCTCTTCCAGTTCAAAGAGAAAAGAAAAGGCCGATGCCAGTGTCTCCCGGACGGTCATGCCTTTTTTCAGTTCCGTGTGCTGGTCGAGGTAACCAACGCGCACATTTTTGGACCATTCTACTTTTCCCTCATCCGGCTGCAGCTTCCCGGTGATAATGCTCATAAATGTGGATTTTCCCTCGCCATTGGCTCCGATAAGACCGATATGCTCACCTTTAAGCAGACGGAAAGATACATCCTGAAAAATAGCACGGTCGCCAAATCCGTGGCTTAAGTGTTCGACATTTAAAATACTCATACGTTCCTCTCTATTCCTTCATAATTAAATGGGGGGATAAAGCTTTCTCCCACACAGCCGCCCTCCTGAATGTACACCTGGCTCATTCCCAGAAAGCGGGCATAGTCTACAATTTCTTCATACTCCTCGTCCGTTACCTTCCGGTTAATCTCCGGATAGGCCGCCACATGGGGCAGCGGCGTATACTGGCTCATAATGCTCACATAGATCTGGTTTCCAAAGGTATCCCACAGATACTCCAGTACATCCTTGCTGTCGGATACACAGCCCGGCAATACCAGGTGCCGGACAATGACGCCTTTTTTCATCATACCACGCCTGTCAAACAGGGGGGCACCCGTCTGCCGCACCATCTCTGTCAGGGCAGTCTTCACCGTCTCCGGATAATCCGCCGCACGGGAATAGCGTGCCGCAAGTTCTGCACTCCGATATTTGCAGTCCGGAAGCCAGATATCCACCAGTTCTTCCAGAAGGCGCAGTGTTTCCACCTTTTCATAGCCACCGGTGTTATAGACAATGGGAATGGTAAGTCCCATCTTTTTCGCATGTTGTAATGCCGGAATCACTGTCGGCAAAAACTGGGTGGCTGTCACCAGATTGATATTATTGGCGCCTTTTTCTTGTAATTCCAGAAAAATCCGGGAAAGGCGCTCTTCTGTCACCGGCTTTCCTACCGCTCCCGCTGCGATCTCGTGATTCTGGCAAAAGACACAGCGAAGGGTACAGCCAGAGAAAAAGACAGCGCCTGATCCTTCTGTTCCGGAAATACAGGGCTCCTCCCAGAAATGAAGGGCTGCCCTGGCTGCCATCACTTCGGAAGTCATGCCGCAGAATCCGGTCTTTCCTGCCCTCCGGTCTACTTTACATTCTCTGGGGCAGAGACAACAGTTCCTGTATAATTCTGTTCTGTCCACTATAATTCGATTCCCTTTCGCGCCGGGATGCCCTGATCGAAGGGATGCTTCACCTTCCGCATCTCCGTCACATAATCTGCCAGTTCCAGCAGTTCTTCTCCCGGCTCTCTTCCGGTCAGAACCACTTCCAGATGCTCCGGTCTGTTTAAAAAGAAATGCAGGGCTTTCTTTTGATCAATAAATCCGTGATTGTAGGCACTTATAAATTCGTCAATGACCAGAAGATCATAGTCTTCCTCTGCGGCGGTCTTCACCGCCTCATCAAACAGCTGATTATAGAGTCTGGCAGCTGCTGCCTTCTGCTCCTCCGTCATATTCCAGAAAAATCCCAGCCGCTCCCCACAGCAATGGTAGTTGATGCCCAGTTTTTTCAGCATCTCCACCTCACCGGAGCGTCCGTCCTTCATCACCTGGCAAAAATAGACTTTCATGCCGGTGCCGGCTGCACGGACCGCCAGTCCCACGGAAGCCGTGGTTTTTCCTTTTCCATCTCCACAATAGATCTGCAGACAGCCTTTCTTTAAATGAGCCATAATACGATTCCTTTCACCAATCCAAAGACCACAAGTGACAGTATTGCCGTTGCATAAAGCAGCCGGTTCACCCTCGGAATATCCTCATATTCCACCGGGCGGTCCGGATCCCCCAGCGTTGGCTTCTCATATAATTTTCCAAAATAATAAGCATTTCCGGCCAGCTGAATATGCATGGCTCCTGCTGCCGTGGCTTCTGTGTGGGCAGAATTGGGACTGCTGTGATTGTACCGGTCTCTCCGATAAATCCTCCAGGCATTTTTCGAATCCATGCCGCAGAAAGCTGCCGCCCCGCACATCAGCATGCCCGACAGCCGGGCCGGAATATAATTCAGCACATCATCAAATTTTGCCGCCGCACGGCCAAAATAGAGATATTTATCATTTTTATAGCCCACCATGGAATCCATGGTATTGACTGCCTTATAGAAAAATCCCAGGGGTGCACCGCCAATCATGAGAAAAAGAAGGGGTGCGATCACGCCGTCGGAAGCATTTTCTGCCACCGTCTCCACAGCTGCCTTGGTCACGCCGATGTCATCCAGCACCTCGGTGTCACGTCCTACTACCATGGATACAGCGAAGCGGGCTTTCTTAAGGTCCCCCTCTTTCAGTGCATCATAGACTTTCATGGTCTCGGTCTTCAGAGATTTGGTCGCCAGTACCCAGTAGCACATAATGACTTCCAGCGCAAATCTCAGATAGGGATGCACCAGACCTGCCGCCAGGAGAAGTCCCCAGGCAACAGCCGTGGTGATTCCAGCCGTCAGCACCAGCAGGAATCCTCCTGCGATCAGCTCTCCCTGTTCCGTCTTCGGGAAAATACTCCGAAGCAGCTTCTCCAGTCCGCTGATGAGATGTCCCACCAGACGAATGGGATGATAAAGCCAGTGGGGATCTCCCACTATGAGGTCCAGGACAAATCCCAGGATTACTGCAAGCAAAGACAATTCCATAACCTTGTTCCCTCCACCGGCGTCAGCCTATAGCCGCAGCCGTTCTTTACCTGATAATCAAAATAAGCAGCCTTGGGATAGCCGTATTGTTCCAAGATTGCCATAATGGTGCCGCCATGTACCACAATTCCTGCCCTGAATATCCCGGTCTTCCCGGAAGCGATCCATTCCTGCTCTGCCCCGGACACTTCTTCTACAATCCGGGCAAAGGCCTCAAGACACCGGCTCTTGAAGGCATCCATGGACTCGCCATTTGGAAAGGGCAGCGTGCCATTGCTGTCGATCCACGCCTGATAGTCCCCATTTCCGGACAGTTCTTTATAATTCTTATTTTCAAAATCTCCGAAATCGCATTCCCGGAGATCCGTCACTTTCTGCATTTTTTTCTGGTCAAATCCCGGCCAGAGGATTTCTGCCGTCTCCACGCACCGCTTCATGGGACTGACATAGAGTCGTTCTACCTCCGGCAGCTGCTTTCCCGCAAGTCCTTCTCTTCCTTCGTCACATAAGGGTTCGTCGGTCCGGCTGCCGATATAGCGGCCCAGCAGATTTCCTGCGGTCTTACCATGCCGGATCAGGATAAGTTCAGCCATGCTTGATCACCGTCCCGATTCCGCAGACTACCCGGTGGACTTCTGATGCCCTCCTTGCCGCCTGACAGCAGACTCTTCCGGTCTTCTCCCGGTAAGCCCGGTCAAATTTGTCAATGGGAACCACCCCATAACCAAGTTCGTTGGTCACCAGCACAATGTCCGGATTCCGTCTTTCCAGCTCTTCAAGATCCAGTTCCTGATTCGCTTCCATACACCGTTTGATATACTCATGAAAATGATAGAGAAGCTTTGTCTCATAGATGGCTTCCATCGGGCAGTCCATGCCATCTGCTGCTTCTTCTTTTGCAATGTGAAAGGTCTCACACGCATAATCTGTCTTTCCCTGAAAGCATCCGCCTGTCACCAGAATCATAATAATTTTCCTCCCAGCATCACCGTACAGGCACATGCCAGTTCACATACCTGTACAAAAAATCCTGCAATATCTCCCGTCGTTCCGCCAAATTCCTTCATGGCTACATGATGGTAATACCAGAACACTGCTGCCTGGGTCAGGAGCATAATTCCTCCGATCACCGGATTCAACCAAAGGGCCGCTGCCCCACAGGCAAGAATCCACAGGGTCAGTGTCCCCAGCAGGATCTTTTTCTGAGCCGCATCAGAAAACATGCTAAGAGATCCGCTCTTATTCGCCTTCGGGAAGGTAGAAAGAGCCAGCCCGCTTAAAGCCCGGGACAGGGCAAAAGCCACCGCCATCACCGGCAGAAGCTCTGTCTTCATCTCACTCCATACACCCAGTCCCAATGTAAAATAAGCACATCCCATAATAATGGCAAAGGCACCTGCATGGGAATCCTTTAAGATCTGCAGTTTTTTCTCCAAGGGCTGGTAGGAGCTGAGGGCATCCACCGTGTCCAGAAATCCATCCAGATGAATACCTCCGGTCACAATGAGCGGAATCAGCACAAAACCTGCTGCCCGCATCAGGCTTCCAAAGCCGAGCTTCATTGCCACCCATCCGTAGCCCCATTCCAGCAGACCGATGATCACACCGATGGCCGGAAAAAAGCAGATCATATATTTCATATTTTCCTTATCCCAGTCTGCCCGCGGCACGGGAATCTTGGAAAACATAGCAAAGGAAATCAAAAAACTGTTCCATACTTTCTTCATCGTCCAAACACCTCGTTTAAGTCTCCCTTATGAATCAGCGGGATGGAATATACCACCTCTGCCACCAGATCCGCCATGGAAGCCATCCGGACATTGATCTCTCCCAGATACTTCTGATACCGCCTGGTTTCCTCGTCGTAGTCCATTCCATCCGAAAAAATCTCATTGGTCACAATAATGAGATTCCGGCACTGTTCCTTTACATGGCGGATTCCTGCAAGAATCTCCTCCACGCAGTGATCCCCGCTGCCCTTCTCCTGATACATCTCATTGGCGGTCAGATTGGACATACATTCCAGCAGCACCGTATGATAACTAGACACATCTGCATGTTTTAACCCTGTGTAACACTCCAGTGTATCAAATCCCTTATCTTTCCGCATTTCCCGGTGCCTTGCAATCCGCTTATGGCATTCCTCGTCAAAGGGGAACATGGTTGCAATATAGAGATTCGGACCGTCCGCCAGTCCGGTTACCAGCGACTCCGCAAATTCTGATTTTCCGCTGCCGCTTCCTCCGGTCACCATCATTAACATCCGTGGTATTCCTCACATTTCTTTAAAAATTCGTAAGCTGCCTCAGGGTTGGACCAGAAAAAGAGATGGGGGAATCCCGCATACAGGGATTTACTGCTGTTCACACAGTCCCATTCCCGCTTTCCCACTGGTTTCTTCGCATGGAAACTCTTTCCGCACTGCTCACTGTCCCAGTAATGAAATTCATGTCCGCGAATTTCCATCCCTGCTTTTCCCAGAAGCTGGTCTTCCTCTGCCGTCAAGGTAATATATCCAAAACGTCCCAGCCGGTCCGTCCTGTAGGCCTTCGCATCCAATACTCCTGCCATAGGATAGAACACACCGTCCTGTCCTTCCAGCTCCCGGTGAAGATAGAGAAAACCGCCGCATTCCGCGATACAGGGCATCCCATCCTCGATCGCTTTTCTGATGGCTTCTCTCATAGAGCGATTTTCGCTCAAGGTCTTTGCATGAAGTTCCGGATAACCGCCACTTAAAATCATGCCATCCACCTCTTCCGGCAGCTTTTTATCCTGAAGGGGCGAGAAAAAGACAAGCTCTGCACCCATGGTTTCCAAAAGCTTCAGATTATCCTGGTACGTAAAGCAGAAGGCATCATCTGCCGCCACTGCCAGCCGTATTTTTTTCGGTGCTTCTAATACCGGTATCTCCGGTACCTGTATGGTCAGTTCTTCCGTGTCTTCTGCCAGTGTGCAGAAGGCATCCAGATCCAGCGTCTCTTCCAGCACAGCTGCCAGCCGGTTCAGCTTTTCCTTCAAGGATTCGATCTCTCCCGGCAGTACCAGTCCCAGATGACGGCTTTCCAGATTAAGATCCGTAAGCTTCGGCACATAGCCAAGTACTTTCACACCCAGTTCCACTTCAATGAGGGGCTTCAACTGCCCGTAGATCATGGGAGAAATCTGATTCAGAATCACGGCTTTGATCCGGCTGTCTGGCCGGTATTCCAGAAATCCTTTGATCATGGCCAGAATAGAAAGACTGGCCCCCCTGCAGCTGACAATCAGTACCGCCGGTATGGCAAGGGCAGCCGCCACATCATAGGTGCTTCCTTCCGTGCGGACACCTCCCAGACCGTCATAATATCCCATAACCCCTTCTGTCACGGCAATATCACAGTCCGATGCGTTTTCTGCAAAGAGATAACGGGTGGTCTCTGTATCTGTAAAAAAGGTATCCAGGTTTCTTGACCGGGTTCCAATGACCCTTCCATGAAACATCGGATCAATGTAATCTGGTCCACACTTATAGGATGCTACTTTCATCCCTCTGTTCACCAGTGCCTGCAGAATCCCGCAGGTAATCAGAGTCTTGCCGCTTCCGCTGGCCGGTGCAGTCAGAAGGATTCTCGGTATGTGTCTTTTCACTCTTTCACAGCCCCCCTGCAGGTAATAATGTAAATCGGATTCTGTCCCATCATGAGATGATAGCTTCCAAGTTTCTTCGCCTTCGCCACACTGACGGAAACGATCTCTTCCTCCAGCAGCGGCAGATCTTTTAAGCACTCCGTCACTTCCCCGATGGTCTCCAGCGTCACTGTATTGATCACCACACGGATCTTCGGATTCTTTGCCAGCAGACTTTCCAGAATTTCTTTTAAGTTACCGGCAGAACCGCCGATAAAGGCATGGGTCGGTGCGGGCAGATCTTCCATGGCCTCCGGTGCCAGTCCGTGAATCACCTCAATATTCGGTGTTCCAAACTTCCGCTTGTTCTGCTCAATAAGATCACACGCCTCCTGATTCCGTTCCACAGCATAAACTATACCATCTGGGGCAGCCAGTGCCAGCTCAATGGTCACGGAACCGGTACCTGCTCCCACATCATAGACCACGGAATCTTTTTCCAGATGCAGTTTTGCTACGGAAAGACTTCGGATCTCACTCTTGGTCATAGGCGCTTTTCCCCGCAGGAATTCTTCATCCTCCACGCAGGAGCGGATCCCCTTGAAGGGGTGGGAATTTTTAATGAGAGCCACACAAAGGTCATCGTAACTTCCCTGTTCCAGTTCTTCCGGCGTTCCAGTGGTAATCTTTTCCTCCGGGTAGCCAAGTCTCTCTCCAATATAAAGGGTCACATCCATGAGACCATATTCCTTCAGTTCTTTACACAGTCCTTCCACACTTCCATGAGCACTCAGAAGCGTAAAGGTCTTCTCATGGGCTTTCACAGCCCCTATAAGATTCGCATTCCGTCCATGGGTACTTTGAAGACATACATCTTCCCAGGAGGTTTTCAGCTTTCCGCAGAAATATACCACGGAAGAAATACCGCACAGACTTTTCACTTCATAATTCTGAGGATCCAGCACCTCATAAAGCTTCTTTGCCCCACTGTAAAATCCAATATCTCCGGACAGCAGAATCACCGCATGTCCATATTCCGGATGAAGCTCCAGATAATCGGCGATCTTCCGGGGCTCATAGGCCGCAAACTCCTGTTTGCCTTCATAAAAGGCCGGATCTGCGCCCTTCGTCTGTACAGCGTCCAGCATCCGTCTGGCTCCGATAAACAGATCTGCTTTCCGGATCTCTTCTGCTGCTTCCACCGTCATTCCTTCTGCAGTGCCCATACCGATGCCAATAAGAGTCACCTGACGACGGGCACCTGACTCTTCTGCCCGTTTCTCCAGTGCTCCCGGCACATGACTTCCGGCAGCTTCCTTCTGCTCCGGTTCCAGTCCGAACCGCACATTCAGCATCTCCACCACCCGGTCATAGGAAAAGCCTTTCTGCTCCGGAGGGCGTCCCACCAGCACCAGTTTTGCTCCGGCACGCTTTGCCGCCTCTACCTTTTCCTCGTAACCACCGGCTTTTCCCGTCTCCTTAGTGACCAGATACCGGCAGTCAAACTGCTTTAACATGGCTTCATTCAATGCCTCACTGAAGGGTCCCTGCATACAGATGAGATTTCGTCCCACAAATCCCAGTTTTTCACAGGCTGATGCCACTTCCGCAGTGGACAGCACCCTTGCAAAGACCCGGCTCTCATAATTCGGAATCACCGTATATTTAAAAAGCTCCTTGCTCCCTGTGGTCGCCAGAATATTTCCTTCGGTCTCTTTTAAGAAATTCACCGCCTCATCCACGGAATCCACCAGAACTGCATCTTCCGTCTCAGAAGTACTGGACTCCCGAATCAGGCGGAGATATTCCACTCCTGCTTTTTTACAGGCTGCTGCCACATTTTCCGACACGACCGCCGCGTAGGGGTGGGTTGCATCCACTACCAGCTCCGTCTTTTGTTCCTCAAAAAACTGCCCCATGGCTGCCTCGTCCATCCGTCCGGCATGCACCTTCAGGTATTCCGTTTCCGTCAGGAGAGTCTCGCCATATTCCGTTGCCACACAGGCGGTCACCGGAACTTTTCTCACTGCCAGATACTCTGACAATTTTCTTCCTTCTGTTGTTCCTGCAAATATAATCACTGGTCTCATACGCTAGTCCTCCATACAGATGGTCAGATCCATCACAGCTGCTGCTACTGTCACACCATTTCTCGCCGTCTTGGGAATCAGGAGTTTCTGTACCCCTGCCGCCAGAAGGGCCGAACGCTCACATATATTTCCCACTCCGGTAACGGATTCTACAAAGGCTGACTCTGCAAATCCGTCTTCACACACTGCTTTTTTCAGCTCCTCTGCGGGATAGGTGAGAAAGGGAACCTGATAGCTTTCCGCCAGCTCCAGAATCCCTGTTTCGTCTTTTTTCAGATCTATGGAAGCGATCTTACAGATACTTTCCCTGAAAATACCGTTGATCTCCAGCACTTCTTCCACCAGTTCCTGGATGACCGCTCTCTCTGTTCCTCTTTTACACCCAATTCCCAGCACCACTGCCTTCGGCACCAGATGAAGCGTCTTCTCAAAAGGGCTGGTCTTTTGCACATCTATGGAAAATCCCAGCGGCTCTTCCCCTTCCGTGTCCAGTTCCGGTGGAATTACACCGGTTACCGGAAATGCGCTCCACATGCCGACTTTCAGATTATCCACCAGTGCTGCTGCAATTTCCTTCGCTGCAGGCATGGAATCCATATATAGATTTCTCCTCGCCGCAAATGCGTCCACTGCAAATTTTCCATGAAGATCCGTTGCCGTCGTAATCACCGGTTCCGCTCCGGTAAGCTCTGCCACCAGAAGGGTCAGTTCATTGGCTCCGCCAATATGGCCGGACAGAAGAGAGATGGCATGCCGTCCCTGCTCATCCACCACGATCACCGCCGGGTCTGTCTTCTTGCTCTGCACGTAAGGGGCAATGCTCCGCACGGCAATTCCCGTGGAGCCGATAAAAATCAGAAGGTCTTTGGAACGGAACTGCTCCGCCGTCCATTCTGACAGGGTTCCTTCCAGAAACGCTACCTCCACAGGCAGCGCTGACCGGTATTCTTTCTTCTTAAGCCATGCCTCACATAGAATTCCGTGAGCAGCCAGTCCATTTACCAGCTGCTCAGCGAGCAAAACTCCATGCTCCGTAAAACAGATGATTCCCGCTTTCATGAATCTGCCTGTCCTCCCTTTTGATGTCCGATTTTTTCCACCAGATCCGGCACTTTGGAAGTCTGTCCCAGAATTCCGAATACATTGGAAAAGGTAATGACGCCAAGCTCGATACTGCTCTGGGTCCGGTGATTGACATAGAACTCCATCCGCTCCATAATTCTGTCCATAACAGGCTTCAACAGCCCCGCTTCTTTCAGATATTTTAATGCATCATCGGTGGTCACACACTCCATCATCTTCTGAAGCAGTTCTGTGGGGGCTCCTAAAAGTGCCGCATGGACCGTCAGAAGCTCCATACGGGAATCCGCATTATGGGAATGGGTATTCATAATGCCCCCCGCCAGCTTCACAAATTTACCGATGTGGCCCACCAGCAGTACACCTTTTGCTCCGAATTCCACGGCTGCATCCAATGCCTCGCCTACAAAATTACTGCATTTCACAGCATCATTGAGGTCCAAACCATGTCCGTACTGCTCCAGAAAATCAATCCCGTAATTGCCCGGCACCACCAGAAGATACTCCATGCCATTTGCCAGTTTCTGCCGCATCTCCACCCGGATAGTCTCGATCAATGCCTGCTCACTCATGGGTTCCACGATTCCGCTGGTGCCAAGAACCGAGATGCCGCCCACAATACCAAGGCGCGGATTAAAGGTCTTTGCCGCCAGTTCTTCTCCCTGGGGGATGGAAATGACTGCTTTCAGACCACCCTGCCAGCCATATTTTTCGCAGACAGCCTCCAGATTTTCCCGGATCATCTGCCGGGGTACTTTGTTGATGGCTGCTGCCCCTACCGGCTGTTCCAGTCCCGGTTTTGTGACACGGCCGACGCCTCTGCCGCCGTCAATCAAAATCCGTTCTCCCCCTGCCTCCAGTTCATCTGCCGGAATCCGGGTCACTTCCGCATAGATCAGAATGCCGTTGGTCACATCCGGGTCATCCCCACCGTCCTTCCGGATCGCGCAGGAGACAGATGTTTTCGTGCAATGGATTTCCAGCACTTCCAGCCGAAGGGCAATGCCTTTTGGCGTCATCAGTTCCACATCCGAGATCTCTTTCCCTGAAAGCAGCATGGCAGCCGCTGCTTTGGAAGCAGCCGCTGCACAGGAACCGGTCGTATATCCATATCTTAGTTTTTTATGGTTTTTATAAATGTATTCTTCCATCAAAAAAGGTCTCCTGCCGTTATTTCTGATGTGTATAAGCCTCCACATGAGCACCATCCCAGGTTGCCACATGATAGTATACATTCAGTCCCTGGTCAATAAGAGAAAGACCCATGATTGCTCCAGTTCCCTCTCCTAAATGCATGCCTGCCTGTATCGGTGCCTGCATTCCAAGATGTTCCATCGCCAGCTTAGCCGCCGGCTCTGCAGATCCGTGGGTCGGAATCATATATTCCTTTGCGGTCTTAGAGAGCATGCCTGCCAGATATGCAGAAATAGCAGAAATGAAGCCATCAATCAAAATTGGGAGATGGTAATAAGCTGCTCCGAGATAGCATCCCACCATACCGGCAATATCAAGACCTCCTACCTTTGAGATCACGTCAATGGCATCTGTTTTATCAGGATGGTTTACCTCAATGGCACGCTCAATGGCACGTACTTTTTTATTCAGTCCCTCGGTGGAAAGACCGGCACCTCTTCCTGTCACTACTTCCGGCGCCTGGTCAAACAATACGGCTGCACAGGCAGAGCTGGTGGTTGTATTGCCAATTCCCATCTCGCCGGTCACAATCAGATCATATCCTTCTGCTTTCAGGTCTCTGACCGTATCCACACCCGTCAGAATTGCCTGCACACATTCTTCTCTGGTCATGGCCGGGCCTTCTGCAATGTTTCCGGTGCCATAACGTACCACACAATTACGGATCCTCGGATGTACCCCATCCTTCAGTCCTCCGATATTGACCGGAACCATCGTGCATCCCGCCAGGTGGCTCATAATGCAGGCAGTGGACAGGTCATTTCCCATATTTTCCAGTACCTGCATGGTAACAGAACTGTCCGTCTGGGTTACGCCTTCTTTTACTACTCCATTATCAGCGCCCATAAGCACGACGGCACGTTTGTCAGGATGGGGATGGGCATCTCCATAGATTCCGGCGATCTGGACCACCACTTCTTCCAGCCATCCAAGTCCTCTTAATGGTTTACACAAGGAATCCCAGTTTTTCCAAGCTTCTTCTCTTGCGTTTGCATCTGTCGGCTGAATGCCGGCAATGATCTCTTTCAGTCTGTCCATCTTCTCTAACCTTTATAATACAGCATGGCATTACAGATGGTTGCTGCAATGTTGCTGCCGCCCTTTCTTCCTCTTGGAACAATATAGGGAACCCCCGCCGTCATGATCAGCTCTTTGGCCTCTACCACGTTGACAAATCCTACTGGTGCACCGATGATCAGTGCCGGATCTACCTTGCCTTCCTGGATCAGCTCATAGAGACGGATCAGTGCAGTCGGTGCATTTCCCACTGCAAAGATCACTTCTTTGCCGAGAGCTGCGCCCCGCTCCATGCAGATGGCTGCACGGGTACATCCCCTCTCCTGCGCTTCTTTTGCCACATCCTCGTCGGACATGAAGCAGTAAGCTTCTCCGCCGTACTCTGCCAGCTTTTTCTTATTAATTCCGGACCATGCCATCTTCGTATCCGTCACAATGACAGCGCCTCTTCTTAAGGCTTCCACGCCCAGCATGGCTGCATTTTCAGAAAAGCACAGGTTATCCGCATAGTCGAAATCCGCAGACGTATGGATGCAGCGTTTTACGATGGAGAACTGAGGCTCCGGCCAGGTTCTTCCATTTAACTCCTGCGTGATAATCTCCATACTGCGCTTCTCTATCTCATTTGGTTTTACAATCTTAATCTCATTCAGCATCAGATCCCCGCCTCCAGAATTTCGTATATTTTTTTCATGTCAAATGATGATCTGACCAGATCTGCCAGCTTGTCATATTCCTGCTCTTTGTGAGCAGCCAGATCAAAGTGCCAGCTGCCGTAATCAAGGCCTTTGCTTCTCATAAGTTCCCGGATCATGCTCTCTGCAAAATCATCCGTATCAAAGAGACCATGGAGGTAGCTTCCCAGAACGGTGCCGTCCTCATTGGCAAGGGCATCAATCCTTCCGTCCTCCAGACGAACCAGCTCCTGACAGCCGCCCAGATTTTCGGAAACACCCATATGAATCTCATAACCGGTCACTTCTTTTCCTTCCCAGTCACTCCACAGGCCGACACCCTTCCTCATGATGCCATGAATCTGGGTTCTGGTCTTAGATTTGGCAAAAACAGTCTTCGTATCCAGAAGACCCATGCCTCTCATGGTACCGCCGTGCTCCACATTGTCCGGGTCTTCCATGACTTTTCCCAGAAGCTGGAAACCGCCGCAGATGCCGATGATCGGCGTCTTCTTCTCTGCCTGCCGTAAAATCAGCGCTTCCATACCGGACTCCCGGAGCCACTGCATATCGTCCATGGTATTCTTGGTACCCGGCAGCAGAATCAGATCCGGATCTTCCAGCATCCCCGGCTGGGATACATACCGGAGGGATACCCCATCCATCCGCTCAAAGACGGAGAAATCCGTAAAATTAGAAATATGAGGCAGACGGATCACCGCCACATCAAGGCCTGCTCCTTTATGAGTCTGCTCAAGGCGGTCGGAAAGACTGTCTTCATCATCGATATCCAGCCGTTCCATAGGAACCACTCCCACCACCGGAATATCCGTCTTTTCTTCAATCATCCGAAGTCCCGGCTCCAGGATCTTCACATCCCCGCGGAATTTGTTGACAACCAGACCTTTAATCATGGCCTGCTCATCCTCCGGGAGAAGCTTTACAGTGCCGTATAAGGCCGCAAAAACACCGCCCCTGTCAATATCTCCCACCAACAGTACCGGTGCTTTCGCCATTCTCGCCATTCCCATGTTGACGATATCATTTTCATGGAGATTAATCTCCGCAGGACTTCCTGCTCCCTCAATGACAATGATGTCGTACTCATTGCTCAGCCGCTCATAAGCTGTCAGCACATCCGGAATCAGCTGCTTTTTATTCTTATAATAATCCATGGCTTTCATGTTGCCGCGGACTTCCCCGTTTACAATGACCTGGCTTCCCACATTGCTGGTGGGTTTGAGCAGAATCGGGTTCATATCTGCTGTCGGATCAATGCCGCATGCTTCCGCCTGCATGGCCTGTGCCCGGCCGATCTCCAGTCCTTCCTTTGTAATGTAGGAATTGAGGGCCATATTCTGGGATTTAAAGGGTGCCACTTTATAACCATCCTGCTTAAATACCCTGCATAGTCCCGCTGTCAGGAAACTCTTTCCGGAATTGGACATGGTTCCCTGCACCATAATCGCTTTTGCCACGTTTCTCACCTCGCTGTCTTCTTCAATGCTTCTATCAGCCGTCCATTGGCTTCATGATCTTTGACTGCCACCCGGTAACAGGTCTCATCCAGTCCCCGGTAATTGCTGCATCTGCGGATCATAATCCCCTCCGGCAGAAGCCTGTCATAAAGATCCCGGATACCATCCGTGCGGAAGAACAGGTAATCTGCCTGTCCATCCCAGACGGTCATCCCCAGAATCTCCATCTCTTTTTTGAGATATGCCCGTTCCTCTCTCACAAGAGTAATGGCCTTCTCCTTATATTCCCCTTCCCCAAGGGCCGCAATACCTGCTTCTGACGCCAACACGCTGATGCCCCAGCACTGTCCGGCTGCTTCCATCTTCCGAAGGAGTGCCCCATCACCGCAGACGCCATATCCCAGCCGGATGCCCGGCATGGCATACATTTTAGTAAAGGATTTTAAAATAAACAGATGTTTATATTCTGTTGTTTTCTGAATCAGCGACCGTTCTTCCTGACCGGTAAAATCAAGGAAACATTCATCCAGCACCAGCAAAATACTCCTGCTTTCTGCCCGCTCCAGAATCCGGAGCAGCAGCTCCTGCTCTACCAGGATTCCGGTGGGATTATTGGGATTGCAGAGGAACATCACATCCATGTCTTCGGTCATCTGTTCCAGAATGTCTTCCCTCACCCGGTAATCCGGCTGCATCTCATAGATGTGAATCTTCGTTCCCACCTGTTTTAATGCTTCCTCATATTCCAGGAACGTAGGGGCTGTTAAAAGGGCATGGGCAGGCTTCGTCCCATAGGCAAGGCGGTAGATAAGATCCGCTCCGCCGTTTCCGCAGATCAGTGCTTCTTCCGGGACTTCATGGTACTCTGCCAGTGCATGCTTTAATTTCCGGCTTTCCGGATCCGGATAATGCTCCGCTTTATAAAGAGCCTCCATCACCGCCAGCCGGACCCCTGCCGGCATGCCCAGCGGATTGATGTTTGCAGAAAAATCCAGAAATTTCCTGTCTTCTTTCGCCATCTGTTTCTGGATCTCTTCACTGTAAATATCTCCTCCGTGCTGTCCCATGCCCGGTCCTCCTGTTTCTATTTCTCTTATTTTCCAGCTTTTACATCAGCAAGAAGTACATTTCTAATTCCTTCTGCTGTGTATTCTACCGCCGACTGCCCTACAGCAAGTCCTGCTGCTTCTGCTGCCTTCTCCGTTACCGGTCCGATGCAGATGATCTTCGCCGGACAGTCCACACGGACGCCGTCTTCTTCCAGCATAGAGGCAAAGGCGCGTACTGCAGATCCGCTGCACAGCGTCACATAATCCACCTGGGAAATCATTCTTCTTAACTCTTCTGCTTTCCGCAGATCCACCGCTGTATGATACATGGATACCTTACTGTAGGCGATACCGGCTGCATCCAGCGCCTGATCCAGTTCCTTCGAAGCTTCTTCTGCACGCACCAGCACTACCCGCTCATCCTTCTGTAGCGTCGGTACCCACTCTTTTGCCAGTGTCCGGCTGGTATATTTCGTCGGTACAAAATCTGCCAGGAAACCTTTGCCTGCCAGTGCTTTCGCCGTGCCCTCGCCGACTACGGCAAATTTCAGGTTTGCAAGGCTTCTGAAATCTTTTCCTGCTGCCAGCAGTTTTTCAAAGAACAGCTCTACACCATTGCTGCTGGTAAAGACCATCCAGCCGTAGGCTTCCGGATGAGCCACCAGGCGGTCGAGCTCCGGACTTTCCAGGGCTTCTGTATGAATCAGGCTGAATCGGATGGCTTCTGCGCCTTCCTCTTCCAGCACTTCGGCCAGGTGCTCTGTCATCTTCTCTGTTGCGGTCACCAGTACCCGTTTGCCGGATAAGGGCTGATTGCCGTACCAGCCGATCTCATTTCTTAAGGAAACCACATCACCGATTACCGTGATGGCCGGTGTCTGAATGCCTGCCTTTTTGGCTTCTTCCACGATGGTCTCCAGGGTTCCCACAGCGACCTTCTGTCTGGCCGTCGTACCTTCCTGCACCACCGCTGCAGGGGTCTTCGGATTTTTACCGTTGGCAATCAAATTCTTTGTAATATTCGGAAGATTTTTAAGACCCATCAAAAATACCAGGGTACCTTCTTCCTTTGCAAGGGTTCCATAATCAAGAACCGTGCTGTCCTTGTGGGCACCCTCATGTCCTGTAATCACATGAAACGAAGAAGCATGATCCCGGTGAGTCACCGGAATACCTGCATAAGCCGGTGCTCCATAACAGGAGGACACACCCGGTACGATCTCATAATCCACACCTGCTTCTTTGAGCTCCTGGGCTTCCTCTCCTCCGCGTCCGAAGATAAAGGGATCTCCACCTTTTAAGCGGACTACATTCTTTCCTTCTTTTGCCAGACGGATGAGCAGCGCATTGGTCTCCTCCTGTTTCAGATGATGATGGGAAGAGCGTTTTCCTGCGTAAATCAGCTCTGCATCCGGTCTTGCTTCATTGAGCAGGGAGTCCGTTGCCAGACTGTCATAGACCAACACATCTGCGCTGCGGATACAGGATAAGCATCTCTGGGTCACCAGACGTTCATCTCCAGGTCCTGCACCGACCAGCCATACTTTTCCCTGGCAGATTTTCCGCGCCAGTTCCTGTCCAAGTGCTTCTGCCTGCTCCGGCTGAATTCCATTTTCAATGGAACCGGACGCCCGTTTTACATGCTTCGCATCCTGAGCAAACAGCACTTCCATAGAAAGCTTCGTTCCCTCCACTTTCGCCAGTGCTGCCGCCGGTGCATTGCAGCTGCCGTCAATCGCTTTCAGGTAAGCACGCTCAGCACTTAACATCGCCATCGCTTCTGCATCATTCAATGCTTCCATCACTTCTGTCAGATGTCCGTTCTTCGTCTCCACTGCCAGAATTGCCTGGCCGGCTGCCGGAAGGCACTGATCCGGTGACAATTTTTCAAAATGAAATTCGCCGCCGGATACCATATCCAGACGTTCCAGTCCTGCGGATGCCAGTACAATGGCATCATAGAGACCATCTGTCAGTTTTTTAAGTCTCGTCTGTACGTTACCCCGGATAGGCCGAATGACCACCAGCGGATTCAGTGCCCGGATCTGCAGCTCTCTTCTTAAACTTCCGGTACCTACCACACTTCCTGGCTTCAGATCAACAAGCTTCGTTCCGTCTTTTGTAACGATCACATCCTCCACAGGACCTCTCTTTAATGCTGCCCCGATTCCCAACCCTTTCGGGAAATCCATAGGCATATCCTTGGCGCTGTGCACTGCCAGATCGATCCGTTCATCCAGCAATGCCTCCTCCAGTTCCTGGGTAAAAACACCTTTTCCGCCAAAGGACGTCAATGTCCGGTCCAGAAGCTCGTCACCCTTTGTGGACATCTCGCAGATCTCCACCCGAATGCCCGGAAATGCCTCTTCTATCTTCTGTCTTACGATATTTGTCTGAACCAGTGCCAGACGGCTCTTTCTGGTTCCGATCCTTATCAGATCCTGCATGTTATCCTCCATCTCCATACATGAAAGGTCCGCTTTCCTATACGCGATAACCTCTCGGAGTAATCATTCTTCCATTCTTTGTATATGTCTGGGAATTCCCCACAATCACCACACTGAACATGTCAATATCTGCATTTTTCAGTTCTCCCAGGGTCGTGATACAGGAAGCCTCATCTTTTCGTCCTGCATTTCTCACAATACCGACCGGAGTCTCCGGTTTCCGGTATTTCATCAGAATATCTGCTGCTTTCTCTACATAGTCTACACGTTTTTTGCTCTTCGGGTTGTAAAGGCAGACGATCATGTCTCCCTGCCCTGCACAGTCCACGCGCTTCATAATCAGATCAAAAGGCGTCATCAGGTCGCTTAAACTGATGACTGCAAAATCGTGCATCAGCGGAGCGCCCAGTACAGAAGCGGCCGCGCTGGCTGCCGTTACACCCGGAACCGTCTCGATCTCAATATTGGCATTCATCTCTTCCGCTACCTGATAGATGATGCCTGCCATACCGTAGATACCGCTGTCGCCGCTGGATACCATAGCAACGGTCTGGTCCTTCATTGCTTCCTCTACCGCCATCTGACAGCGCTTTACTTCCTGCATCATCGGCGTTGCAAGGTAATTTTTATCCGGAAAGAATTCCTTTAAAATATTTACATAAGTGGTATAACCGGTAACCACATCCGCATTTTTAATCACTTCAATGGCTTTCTCTGTCATATGCTCATAGCCGCCGGGGCCGAATCCGACTACGTATAATTTTCCCATAAATTATTCAATCTCCTTTAAATGTCCAAAAAGTGCGTGAAGCTCTGCCGGAGTGGAATGATCCCGCAGACGGTAAAACATCTTATCAATGGCTTTATCAAGTCCCTTTTTTTCCGCTTCCTGTTCCATCCATTCCTTAAAAGAAGCCATATCCGGCAATGCCAGCTGGAATACCATCCAGCGTTCAAAATCCATCTGTACTTCGTCAAGAATCTGGTCTGCAGCCACAACTTCATGCTGTTTTTTTTCGTTATTTGTCCGGGCAAGTTCCTGGAAATCATCAATATCATAACGCATGATTCCCGGCAGTTTCTCCACCTTTGCCTCAATGTCAATCGGCACTGCCAAATCCACCAGTACACGGGGTTTCTCTGTCACAAGCTTCTCCGCCATCTTACTGTAAGTCAGCGTATAATGAGGGCTGCTGGTGGCACTGATAATTGCATCCATCTCATTGACCAGCTCGTACCGTTTTTCATATTCCATAACGCGGTATGTAATCTTGTGATGATGGTCTTCTCCTGCCTGTCCCATATTTCTGGACGTAATATAAACCTCCGCACCATCAATGCACTGGAGGTTCTTTAACACCGTGCTTCCGATCTTGCCGGATGCACCGATGATCATAACTTTTTTGCCATGAAGGGTTCCCAGCCCCTGTTCTGCTGCCTTGATGGCCATGGTAGCAGTGGACACACTGGTTCTGGAAAGATCCGTTTCTGTCTTTACCTTCTTGGCTGCCGTTACCGCATAGCGGAACAGCGTATTCAGATAGACGCCGCAGGTGCCTGTCTCTCTTGCCTGATCATGGGCACGTTTCACCTGGCCGAGGATCTGATCCTCGCCCATAACCATGGACTCAAGACCTGCTGCCACGTGGAACAGATGACGCACAGCCTTGCTTCCATTATAAAAGCGGATATAGTCACCGATATTTTCCACATCCTGTGCACCGGCAAATTCCAGCACCAGATCCTGCAATTCTGTAAAATTGCCGCCCGGACAGGCAGTATAAATATAAACCTCTGTTCGATTACAGGTACTGATAATCACGCACTCTTCCGCGATGCCTCTCGCGATCATCTCCTTCATCAGTTCCTGCTGCTTCTCTGCCGGAAACGCAAACAGTTCCCGGACAGCCAGCGGCGTATTATGATGACTGATTCCGATCAGTGAGATTCCCATTACTCCGTCACTCCCTTTCGGAATTCTGTGGTAAAGGTCTTGTCATACAATTTGGACAGGTCATAGTCATTTCCAAGGAAATCTCCGACTACGGTCAGAGCCGTCTTGGTAATGCCAGCCTCCTTCACACGCTCTGCAATATTGGTCAGATCACCGCGGACAATCTTCTGATCTTCCCAGGTTGCTTTATAGACAACAGCTACCGGAGTTTCCGGACGATATTCCTGTCTCAAAATCGCAGACATCTCGTCCAGCATGCCAACGCTTAAGAAAATGATCATGGTGGCATTGTGCTTTGCCAGATCTACCAGCTTTTCCTTCGGCGGCATTGGGGTACGTCCTTCCATACGGGTCAGAATCACCGTCTGGCTCACGCCCGGAAGGGTATATTCCTTCTTTAACACTGCTGCAGTTGCAAGGAAAGAACTGACACCTGGAATCACCTCATAGTCAATGCCCAGTTCATCCAGTCTGTCCATCTGCTCTCTGTGAGCACCATAAATAGCCGGATCTCCCGTATGAACCCGGGCAACCTTCAGACCCTTGTCTTCTGCATCTTTCATCACATCAATGACTTCATCAAGGTTCATCAGGGCACTGTTGTAAATAACAGCTCCCTCTTTTGCATCTGCCAATACCTGTGGATTGACCAGAGAACCTGCATAAATGATGACATCTGCGCTGTCAATAATCTTCTTTCCCTTAATAGTCAGAAGTTCCGGGTCGCCAGGACCCGCTCCGATAAATGATACCATGTGTTTTCCCTCCACGTAATAAAAGGAGTCCCCGCAACACAGCCGCGAAGACTCCCTCATTTTTCTTTTGATCTGAATGTATTTCTTTGTCAGAAATTTTCAGGATCTGCTTTCTTCGGAAGCTCTCCCAGATCAGATAGCAGGTCTCCTGACTCACGGTCTTTTAAAGAAGAACTTTCCCTTCTCACCCTTATAGGGCAATGGTTACTGCAGTCTCCTCATTCCCGCTTACAGTGGCCGGACCGTTCAGGCTTCTCACCCGATTCCCTGTTAGGCTTCACTAAGCACTTTCTGATGGTTTTGCATATAGGAAAGCATATCATATTTCTTATAGTTCGTCAATTTGCACCAGAATTTTCTTTCAAAACCTGCATAAATTCATCTCCGGTGATGGTCTCTTTCTCATACAGATATTTTGCAAGGGCATGAAGCTGCTGTTTATTCTCCGTCAACAGGGTCATAGCTTTGTCATACTCCTTCTTAAGAAGGGCTTTTACCTTCTCATCCACAACGGCTGCCGTCTCCGCTGCACATGCCAGAGAAGTATCTCCGCCCATGTACTGGTTATTTACCGTTTCCAGTGCCATCATGCCAAACTCATCACTCATACCATAACGGGTAATCATACCTCTTGCAAGTTTCGTCATCTGCTCGATATCATTGGAAGCACCCGTAGTAATGGAACCAAAGATCAGAGCCTCTGCCGCACGTCCGCCTGCGTAAGTTGCAATCTTGTTCTCCAGTTCTTCTTTGCTCAAAAGATACTGATCATGTTCCTCCACCTGCATCGTATAACCAAGGGCACCGGAAGTTCTCGGAATGATCGTAATCTTGGTAACCGGAGCAGAATGACTCTGAAGCGCCGCTACCAGTGCGTGCCCAGTCTCATGGTATGCCACAATCAGTTTTTCCTTGTCAGAAAGTACGGCATTTTTCTTCTGATATCCGGCGATAACCACTTCAATACTCTCTTCCAGATCTGACTGGTTTACATAGGTCCGCCCACTTCTGACTGCACGAAGAGCAGCCTCATTAATCATATTGGCAAGCTCTGCACCGGAAGCTCCGGCTGCTGCTCTGGCCATCGCATGAAAATCCACATCATCTCCCAGTTTTACTTTCTTGGCATGGACTTTCAGGATTGCCTCACGGCCGATGAGATCCGGAAGTTCTACCGGAATTCTTCTGTCAAAACGTCCCGGACGTAAGAGTGCCGGATCCAGCGTTTCCGGACGGTTGGTTGCTGCCAGGATCACAACACCCTTGGAACCGTCAAAACCATCCATCTCGGTGAGCAGCTGGTTCAGCGTCTGCTCACGCTCATCATTTCCACCCATGCCGGAGCCATCTCTCTTCTTACCGATGGTATCAATCTCATCAATGAACACGATACACGGTGCTTTTTCATTTGCCTGCTTAAACAGGTCTCTTACTTTGGCCGCACCCATACCAACGAACATCTCTACAAATTCCGAACCGGAGATGGAAAAGAAGGGTACTTCTGCCTCACCGGCTACCGCCTTTGCCAGCAAAGTTTTACCAGTTCCTGGAGGGCCGACTAACAGGGCACCTTTGGGCATCGTTGCACCAATCGCCTGATATTTTGCCGGATTGTGGAGAAAATCAACAATTTCCTGAAGCTGCTCTTTTGCTTCGTCCTCTCCAGCCACATCATGAAATTTGATTCCCGTCTCACTGGCTACATAGATCTTGGCATTGCTCTTTCCAAACTGCATGGCATTGCCAAGTCCGCCTCCGCCCATTTTTTTCATCAGCATTCTGGACAAAATCTGTCCAATTGCGACAAAAATAGCAATCTGGATCACTACCAGAATAATCTGATCAAACAATGATGAATTCTGCTCCTGCACTGCGCCGAAATCACATCCGGATGCCATCAGACGGTCTACCAGACTCGTATCATTCGGGAAGGGCACTGTTGAATAATAAGTAGGATTGTCTTTATTATTATCCGTGAAATAGATCACATCATCCTCTACCTGGGCCATTGCTACTTCCTTGTCATCCAGCATGGTCAGGAACGTACCATAATCGACTTCCTTGATCTGATGCTTTAAGAAACCAGGAACTACAAACGTATTTAATACAAACATTACCAGAAGCACAAGAACATAATAAAATATCAATGGCTTCTTTGGTTTTTTAACCTGCTGCATATGCGTTTACTCCTCCTTTTATCGTTAATTGCAGTGTACCATAGCACCGAAACGTGAATTAAATATAAACTGTAGGTGATAATTTAATGAAAAAATCCGCTCCGGCATATGTCTGCTCAGAACGGATTTTTTCACTTACAACCACTTCTATCAATTTTTCAACTTTTAAGCAATTTTATGCGTACGGCGCGCAGCTCCAGGTAATGACTGCGGTCTCGGTTCCGATATTCGAAATCTGATGAGGTTCTCCTTCTTCAATCAGAAGGATGTCTCCTTCATTCAGCTCATAGTATTTCCCACTATCACGATTGTATACTGCTACATGGCCTCTGCTGCAAAAGAAGATCTCATGAGCTTCTGAATGGCCCGGATCAGTTCCACCAGTCTGACCTGGAAGAAGTGTGGAACTTCCAAAAGTAATTTTTTCAGTGGCAATATACTGACGGCACACTTCCGAACCGTCCATAAAAAATTCCGCGTCAGTCGAATGTATTACTTTCATTATAGAAATTCTCCTTAAAAAAAGTCTTTTTGATGATATAGAAGCACTTCATCTGCATTCTGTGTTGCGCTAACTGCCTCTGCAATAAACAAGGTATGATTAGTCACCACTTTCTGATCCACAACCTTGCACACCAGCTGTGTGGCTGCATCTTTAATCATAGGAATTCCGTCTTCTGTATATTCCGTTTCTACCAGTTTGGTTTTATCCTCCTTGCGTCCGGAAACCAGGCCACAGGCAATTGCAGTATCTTTTTGCGTATCTCTTAATACACTGACGGTAAAATACCCTGCTTCTTTCATCATATCCGCTGTCAGGTGTCCGGTACTTACCGCTACCACCAGCATCGCGGGGGAGGAAGCTACCTGGCAAAGCCAGGCAGCAGTCATCAGGTTGTCTTTATCATTGGCATGAACCCCCAGGACATAGACTCCGTGAGTCAGGGTGTTCATGGCTTTGGATACATCTGTTGAATTCATATCAGTTCCTCTTATCTAAATAAATTCAATAAAATCATATCTACTGGGCAAACCGCTACAAAAGCACATACAATCAGTAATGTCAGAATCAACGGCCAACCATCTTTCATGTATTCACTCATCTTTACTTTAGTGACACCCATAACAGAGAACATCATAACACCGAACGGCGGAGTAACTCCACCAAGGGTATCCATCAAAACCATAACCAGTCCAAGATGAATCACATCTACTCCAAGGGTTTTTGCCACCGGGATCAGAAGCGGAGGAAGAATGACCAATGCTGCTGCAGTGTCAAGAAACATTCCCATAATCAGCATAAATACCAGCACAATCAAAATAAATACAGTTCCATTCGGTGCGATCTTAATCAGCAGATTCGTTCCAATCTGAGGAATGTTTTCCCAGAGCATATATCTGGAAAACATACTTGCTGCAGAGAGAATCAACAAAACACTTGCAGTACTGTGTACGGACTCCACCACAATCTTCTTAATGTGTTCCAGTTTCAGACGCCGATATATAAACACACCACAGAACAGAGAATACAGTACACAGATCGCTGCGCATTCTGTTGGAGTAAAGATACCAACTCTCATTCCCATGACAATACCGATCGGCATCAGCAGCGCCCAGATAGATGAGCCAAGCTGTTTCATAAACTGTTTTGCCGTTACTTTTTCTTTCACCGCCGGCTGATATCCTCTGGTCTTGGCAATAAAGTAATTGACTGCCAGAAGGGCTACACACATGATAATTCCAGGGATATAACCTGCCAGGAACATATCACCAATAGAACAGCTTGCTGCTGTTGCGTAAATAATCAAAGCAATTCCAGGCGGAATAATCGGGGTAATACAACTGGTTGTTGCCGTCAGAGCTGCGGAATATCCAAGCGGATATCCTCTCTTTACCATCTCCGGGCAAAGCATCCGGGCTTCAAATGCTGCATCTGCACAGGAAGAACCGGAAAGACCACCCATGAAGGTAGATAACAGACAGTTGGTTGCTCCCAGACCTCCGGTAAATTTACTGGTCAGCATTCCGCAAAAATCCATCAGACTCTCTGATACACCTCCATATCCCATAACTGAACCTGCCAGAATAAAGAACGGAACTGCCATCATGGTAAAACTGCTGGACTGCTCAAACAATGCGGAAATCATATTAAAAAGGGTTACTCCGTCACACCAGAATGTAAAGTAAATCAAACTGGCAATAATCATGGAGAACGCTACTGGAACGCCTACAAAGAAAAGTACAAATGCAATCAGAATCGGCCATAAGTTCGGCATAATCATTCACCGCCTTTCTCAGAATCAGAAACTGTATTTTGCATCAGTCTCTTTTCTGCTTCATGTGCAAGGGCTGCTTCTGTCTGATCTTCCACAGAATCAACAACATAGATTCCCTCATAAATAGGGATTTCATGATAATAGTCTTTTTTCTTAATAACATTCTTTAAAAAGAACAGTGAATGGATTGTCATAAAGAAAAAGCCAAGCACCAGTGCAAATGCGGTAATAGAATAAGGAAAATGAAGGGTTTGACTTCTTCTGGTCCATGCCTGAATACAGTATCCTGTCCCCAGGATAAATGTCAGCCCACAAATGAAGACCAACAGAGATGTTACAAACACACTTAATATTGCCTGTACCTTTTTCGGAAGCAATTTTACCAAAAGGTCAATCGCTCCATGTCCAAATCGCTTGTAAAGGGAGCTTCCACCCACGAAAATGATGTATGCATAGCAAATATAAGATATTTCATCAAAAGCTGCGCTGCTTTTGCTTATTACCAAACGTCCAATTACATTTCCGATTACACAAAATGTCATAATCAACAATGCGGTACCGGAAATGATTTCCTCAAAATTTACATATAACTTCTTCAGCATCACGTATTCCTCCAGTCTCTAAGGGAAGATGGATGTTCTTCCGGGATCATATGAATCCCGGAAGGCAACTCATTCTAATTTAATTACTCTTATTCTCCACGAACCTCGGCAAGAGCTGCATTTGCTTCATCTATCAGTTCCTGGGACCATCCATGAACTTCAAATACTTTCTGTGCTGCTGCTTTCATTGCTTCAACATCTACGTCTCTGTTCACAGTAACGCCATTGTCTTCTACCATCTGCTGCAGTACTTCCTCTTCCTCATCTGCAACCATCTTCGTAGAATACTCTACAAAATCTGCAGCATCATCCAGAAGGATCTGCTGAAGATCTGCATCCAGACTGTCAAAAATCTTTGCATTCATAACCAGACCATTTACTGCATAGAAATGATTGGTGATATTAATATAAGGGCAAACCTCATCAATAGAATTTGCTTTCAGAGCACCGATCGGGTTTTCTACACAATCAACCACTCCCTGCTGCAATGCTGTATAAGTCTCCGAGAAGGAAATGGTTGCCGGATTTGCACCCCATGCCTCTGCCAGCTCCAGCTGTGTTGCATTGTTCGGCATGCGGAAATTTAATCCTTTCAGATCATCTGGAGTGTTAATCGGTTTTTTGGACATGATCTGTCTTGATCCGTAATAAGAACTCATTCCATCCAGAACCATCAGACCAGCTTCTTTACATTCTGCCTGCAGACGTTTTCCAAAATCAGTCTGTGCAACTTTCGCAATTTCATCATAAGAATTATAGAAGTACGGACTAAAAAGAATCGAATACTCCGGATAGTACGGCTCAAGAAGTGCCGGATCGGAATAATTCATCATATAAGCTCCATTATAGATCTGCTCGTTGATCTCATCATCATCGCCCATGATACCGTCTGCATACTCTTCAATAACGATACGGCCATCTGTATCCTTAGTTACTGCCTCTGCAAACTGCTGTAATGCAGTGGTAACTGCGCAACCAGAAGGATCCGTATGGCAAAGTTTAATCGTAATTGCCTTACCTGAGCTTGCCGTACCTGTACTTGCGTCAGAACTGCTGGCAGGATCAGAAGATCCACCGCCACATGCAGTCAGGCCTGCTGCCATTGCCACTGTTAAAAGGAGCGCCATCGCTTTTCTTCTCATAAGATTTACCTCCACTTTTGTAAAAACACATTAGATTGACTTTTTAAAACACTGATCTAAATCCCCAAATAATTTTCTATACATTTCATATCCATCTTCATAAACAGTTTTGTTGCCGGTATTGGGAAGTGTTCTCTTCTTCACCTGCACCATGCTTTCTGCTGCTTCATTCAGATTTTTAAAGATTCCTGTTGCTTTTCCAGCTAGGATTGCTGCTCCCAAAGATGCAGCCTCTATAGAATTCACCGTTTCCAGAGGAATCTGGCAAATATCTGATTTAATCTGGTTCCATACATCGCTCTTGGAACCACCGCCCAATGAACGGATTTCTTTTACCTCAATTCCCATGTCCGCAAGGGAATCAATATTTCGCTTTACAATATATCCCAGCGATTCCATGACGGATCTCATAAAATGTGCTCTGGTGTGCTGTAATGTGAATCCAAACCATACCCCCTTTGCTTTGGCATTTACATCCGGTGCATTGGAACCAGCCAGATGCGGGAGCATTACCAGTCCATCAGAACCTGCCGGTACTTTACTTACTTCTTTGCTGATCATATTGTAGGCATCATCCAGCCCCAACTCCTGTGCCTGCATTTCAATCTGGCAGAACTTGTCACGGAACCATCTTAAGGTCATACCACCATTGGTAAAGGTATGAATCATATAGGTATCCGCATTTGCAAAATAGTGGAGCGGCATTCTCCGATTTGGATCAAACACCGGTCTTGCCACCGGTGCACAAATTGCAAGTGCTGCTCCGATGGTTTCAGAGAACATTCCCTCATGGGTATTTCCTGCTCCGATTGCTCCGGCTGCCTGATCCAGAGCTCCTGTACATACCGTAAGATTTTTTAAAAGTCCCAGTTCTTCTGCGACTTCCGGAATAATCGTTCCAACCACTTCTCCGGACTCATATACCGGTGCCAGCTGATCTTCTTTAACTCCAAGACATTCTAACATTTCCGGCCAATATTCTTTTTTAATAATATCCCAGTAAGTGGAAGAACATACCAGAGAACCTTCTGTTGCAAACTTCCCCGTCATACGGTAGATAAAGTAATCCTCGATCAGCAGAAATTTTGCAGTCTTTGCAAATACTTCCGGCTCATGGTTCTTCACCCAGAGAATCTTAGATGCCGGCCAGCACGGTTCAAAGCTTACCTGTCCGGTTACTTTATAGCAGGTCTCATCTCCAAATTTTTCTTTGAAGAACTCCGCCTCCTCTTGTGCCCGGTTGTCCATCCATACAATTGCATTTCTCAGATCTTTTCCATCTTTATCTAAGAAGAAAATCGTCTCGCCCTGTGCGGAAATTGCCAATGCCGCTTCATCCTCTTCGCTCATGGGATGTTTTTCTTTCAGATCCGCAACCGCATGTTTAAATGCATTCCAGTACACTTCACCCTTTTCCTCTACATAATTTACCTGCGGAGTGATGAGGTCATATTCCTGAGTGGATACTGCCAGGAGTTTCCCGGCAGTATCAAAGACTGCGGCCTTCAATGCGGTTGTGCCAATATCCAGTCCAATCAGTAATTTCATATTATTTCACCATGCTCTTCATCTTGCCGCCGACATTGCTCCAGTAATCTTTCAGAATGTCGAACTCATCACCGATACAGAAATCTTTTACACCAAGCTCTTTGTAGTATTCAGCATCCTCCGGATTGTAAAGTTCTACTCTCGGGCGAACGCCGTTAGCAAGTGCAACTTCAATACAGTGCTTCTCAGCTGCTTTCCACTCTTCTTTGTGCTCTGCGGAGTTGCATCCAATGCTCATGCAGTAGTCAGACGGTCCGAACTGGATCATGTCTACACCCTGAACTTTACAGATGTTCTCAATATCATCTACTGCAGATTTTTTCTCAATCATGAATGCTTTTACAACGCTTGCATTCATCTCTACATATTCCATCTGAGACGGTTCCGGATTGTATCCAAGCCATCTTCCATTCGGATATCCAAAGCGACCATTATATTTCGGAGTTTCCGGAGTAGTCAGGTAGATCGTCTCTTTTACCTGCTCAGCATTCTGATGGTCAGTGAAAAGGATTGCCTGGAATCCCATAGCCATTGCCTTCTGAGCCATATATGCACGATTCTGGAAATCAACTTTCAGCATGGAACCAACACCCTGATTCTCACATGCTCTTACCAAATTCTCAAGTTCTCTCATATCATACGGAACATATTCTGCAAGAAACTCCAGATAATCAAAGCTTCCGGATGCAGCAGCAGACTCTGCGGTGGTTCCCCACGGGCTCCAGATACGGGTATTCACCATCGGAGTTCCCTCGTTGATAAGTTTTCTGATTTTGTTCTCCATTGTTACCATAATAAATGCCCTCCTAAAAATATAATTTATTGTCTGTCTGTGACAGTTTCTTTCAAAAAGTTTCCGTCTACACCAAGCTTTTCGCCTGTTTTAATAAGATCTTCTACCAATGTCTCCGGAAGGACAATTCCCTCTTTTTCATTGATCTGTTTGCATCCGTACTCAATCTCGCCCGGATATTTGGCAGCCCCCATTCCTTCCTTCATCGGAAGTGCATGAAGTCTGTCAATGTACTCTTCTGCATTCTTCTGGAACTCCTGCAGATCGCGGAATGCAGAAATATTGAAGCATGCGAAACACTGGCTGGATAACTCCGGTGTATCTGCCAGATCCTGATTATTGATATCCGGTGAAAGCACGCCACCGGAAAGCAGTGTTGCAAACAATTCCACTACCAGAGCAATACCAAATCCTTTGTGACCTGCCATCGTTGTCATCATGTAGCAGTCCTTAACGCTGGTGGTGTCATTTCCATCTTTGTCAAGCATCCATCCGTGTGGAATCTCTTTTCCACGTTTCTCCATATCCTTGCATTTTCCCATCGCCACCAAGCTGGTCGCCATATCGACGCAAACTTCCGGATATTTCGCTCCTGCTTTAAAAGCGAACGCAAACGGGTTATTTCCCATAAACGGTTCTTTCGCTCCGGGAGGTCCCATAGTTAAGTCTGTGGTAGAGCAGGCTACACCGATCATATCATCTCCAGCCAGTTTTAATGCCCAATGAGCACCCATGCCAAAATGGTTGCTATTTTTTACTACTACCATGCTGATCAGATTTTTCTGTGCTTTTTCTCTGCAAAGAGCTACTGCTTTTTCCCCAACAAGTGCTCCGAGTCCTCCCTGAGCATCAATGACTGCGGTGTTGGTGGTTTCTTTTATAACTGGATAAGTACTTGTTTTAGAAGCACCACCTCCCTGGATTTTTTCCAAATAAGGAATCGTACGAAGAACGCCATGGCTGTGAACATTTCTGAGATCTGCATGAACCAGAAGTTCTGCAATGGAAGCTGCTTCGTTGTTTTTCAGTCCTGCCGCTTCAAAAATAGCAGTTGTAAATTTTTTTAATGCTTCAGGCTGAACGGAATAATTCTGCATATCTGATGCTCTCCTTTCTTATTTCTTCATTTGATGGTTTTATATTATCAGTTAATTATCTATTTCACCATTCATGTGCTTGTCCTGCAAATTTCCAATCTTGTCATTGTTGTTTTTCCCAGCCAGAATCAGTGCTGCAAACATCAGAATACATCCAGCTAGTTTCTGAAGATTCAGTTGTTCTCCCTGGAACAGAACCGAGCAGACCATAGCAAACACAGATTCCATGGACAGTAAAATCGAAGAATGTTCCGGTTTCAAATGCTGCTGTCCGAGAAACTGCAGCAAGAAACCAAATGTCGTGCTGAAAATTCCAAGATACAAAATTGGAAACAGCATCTGTATGTTCCATACTGTTTCCGGCACTGGGCTTCCCATCACCCAGCAGCCAATCCATGCAAATACTGCCGCAAACATTACCTGAAATGTCATCAATTCTATTGCACTGTGTCTTTTTCCGAACACATCAATGGCAAGAATATGAAATGTAAATCCAAGGCTGCCAATCAGAGCCACCACATCTCCTTTTCCCATTCCAAAGATTCCGTTTAATGTCAGCAGAAGCAGTCCTACAACTGCCAACAGCACCGGCAAAATCCTGATCTTTCTTTTTCCTCTGCTATAGATCCAACTAAAAAGGGGGACCTGCACCACATACAACGACGTAATAAAACCAACCTTTCCGGCCGTTGTATCCGCGAATCCAAGCGCTCCCGTCTGAAAGCACTGGCTGATATACAGAAGAAGACCGAGCACTGCACCCTCAAACAGCAATTCCCTGTCTACCTTTCTTATCTGTTTACGAAACAGCAAAACCATCATAGCGACTGCAATGGTATATCTCCATACCATCAGCATATGAAACGGCACAACCGTAAGCGCATCCCTGATAACCACAAACGCAAAACCCCAGATTATCGTTGCCAGTAGGATTTCTACTTTCCCCATCGTTTCTTTCTTTTCCATTCTCGTTCTCCTTACAAAGTCAAAAGGCAGCCAGCAAAAAGCGCTGACTGCCTTTCTCACTTCAAATATTTATTTTAACGTCTCAGGATTTACCACATTATACGGTTTCTCACCTTTAAGAACCCCGGTAATTCCGGCCAATGCCTCTCTGCACATTCCAAGTCTTGCTTTCATAGTCAGGCTGGCAATATGCGGCGTCAGCGTTACATTGTCAAGATTCAGCAGATCCGGATTTACATTCGGCTCATCTTCAAATACATCCAGTGCAGCACCTTTAATTACATGATTTTTCAGTGCGTCTGCAAGAGACTGCTCATCTACGATCTTTCCTCTTGCACAATTTACAAAGTATGCCGTCGGTTTCATTTTCTTAAAGGTTTCTGCATTGAACAGGTGATGATTTTCCGGAATATACGGCATATGAAGAGAAATGCAGTCTGCATTTTTCAGAACTTCATCAAACTCCATATAAGTAACACCGAACTCTTCCTCTACTTCCGGTTTTGCGCGAAATTTATCATAGTAAATAACGTTCATCCCAAATCCCTGTGCTTTGCGACATACACGTTTTCCAATTCTTCCAAATCCAAGGATTCCGAGTGTTGCTCCCTCTACCTGAGTATCACAATCAGAGAAGTTCGGACTCTTCCAGATACCAGCTCTTACTTCTTTATCGTAGCGGGCAACGCCTCTCATAGCCGCCACAATCAAAGTTGCTGCATGCTCTGCAGTTGCCTCGGTTACCTGGGTCGGAGTATTTACTACCGGAAGTCCTACCTGAGTCGCGTATTTCCAGTCAATATTATCATAGCCGACACCGAAGTTTGCAATTACTTTCAGATTCTTTGCCTTGTCAATAATCTTCTGATCACCATCATTATCCAGAATGAAGTAGCCGTCATAATCTTCCACCATATTGTAAGCTTCTTCATAAGTAAATGCATGTTTCTCTGCAGATGGAACAGTAAACTCAAATTCTCCCTCATACGGTTTCAGGCACTCCTCCGGAACCCATTCTGAAATCAGTATCTTTTTCATATTGTTGTCCTCCTTACTTTGCATCATATTGTACCGTTTTGCACAGCCATTATTTTCAACCTTCTGACGCTATTATAAAAACAAAATCCTTTTTCGTCTATATTTGCGTTTGCCATGGACATTTCTTATCTTGTCATTAAAATTCTCTCCCGATTTCTGTTTATTTTCTTTTCCTATCTTTTCGCATACATTTCCTATCTTGCGATTTTTCTTTCAAACAGATTGACACTTTCGTTTTTCACAAGTAGAATAAGGATTAAATTAGAAGAGGAGGATTGCATTTCGATGAGTGATGCTACATTTTTATCTCAGTCAAGCCTATTTGAAGGTGATTACCACTGTATTTTGCACAGTCCTAAGAACGAATTCACTTCTGTGGTACACTACCATGACTTCTATGAAGTAGTGATCTATCTTGGTAATGCCGGTGTCTTCCAGATTGAAGGTTCCGAATATCTGGTTCGTCGCGGAGACATCGTCCTGATCGACATGTTCAAGCCTCACACCCTCATTGCCAATAAGAACAGTTACTATGAACGATTCAGTGTCAGTATTAATCTGAACCTGCTCATTGCTTACAGTACTTCCCGATCTAATCTATTAGATATTTTCCACAAATGTAGTTCCAGACACCCAATTTATCACCTGAGTGAACCAGAACTTCAAAAATATCTTCGTCTCATGAACGAATTTTCAAAAATTGAACTTAGCAATGGACAGGATATTCTGGAAAAAGCACTTGTACACCAGATGCTTTCCTACATTTATAGTGATTGCTACTCCGGTGAACATGCAGATGCTACAGATTCTCGGCACATGGCAATTATTTCCCAGCTGCTACGTTACATTAATCGCAATTTAAGCAATGACTTTACCCTTGCAGAACTGGCCGCTGAAGTCAATTACAGTGAATATTATATCTGCCGTCTTTTTAAAAAAATGACCGGTAAGACACTGACCACCTACATTCAGGAAAAACGAATCCATGAAGCTGCCTGTCTCTTAAGAAGCTATGATTCCATTAACCAGGCTGCTGAACAGGTCGGATTCAACAATTACAGTTATTTTTACAAAACATTCAAAAAGTTCATGGGATGCGGTCCTGCTGAATATCAGGCTCAATACCGAGCTGAAGCAAAATAGAAAAAAGCGTTTATTTCTAAAAATCAGAAATAAACGCTTTTTTCTTGCTGCCTTTTTTGCAGCTTCTCTTTGGGGAATGTATCTTTACATTAATCCAGGGAGTATATTCTGGAAAAGTGAAAGCACCAATACACATGCTAATATTCCTAATCCGCCTATAAATCCACCTAATGTCCAGCACCGGAACGTCTCCGGAATGGATATTTTATTAAATCTTCCTATAGACCAGAATCCGGAATCATTCGGCAGAGATAAACCAACACCACCTGCGCAAATCGCAATTGCTGCCAGTATAGGTGAAACGCTTGCTGCAATAACTGTTGGATACAGGATAGAAGAAGTCGTTGTAATTGCTACAGTAGTGGACCCCTGTGCCAAACGAATCAACTGTGCCAACACAAAGCCAAGGATCAACACCGGAATACTCAAAGACTGGAATACATTTGCCATATAATCACCAATTCCTGTTGCCTGAATTACTTTTCCAAATGCACCGCCAGCTCCGGTAATCATCAAAACCAAACCAATCTGATCCAGTGCATGACTCATAATTTCATCCATTCCACGTTCAATATACGGACGTGTGATAAACATTGCAAATAATACGCCTGTCATCATTGCAAAATTCTTGCCTCCAATAAAAGACAGGATATTAAGTGCTGTACTTCCTTTCGGAAGGAATAATGCGGAAAAACTTCCCACTACAATCATAACAATCGGCACTAATAGAATGGACAGTGCTTTAAGCGCAGAAATCGTCGCTTTTCCTTCAGCTTCACCTTCCTCCATCGCCGCCTGTTCCATCAGTTCAGCTTCATCCAGTTCACGTACAAAACCACTCTTTTTCTCCTGACGATCCATATATTTTCCCCAGAGGATTCCTCCAAAAAGGAAACCTACCAGTCCAGCCAATGTGGAATATACAAAGAACACACCGATATTCAATTGCATATTTTCGCAGACTGCCAATGGTCCTGCTGTTGGAATTACACAAGCTGCCGTAATGGATGCTGCCACTGCATAGCAAGATACAAAGGAAAGTCTTGAAATACCTGTTTTGCGGGACAGTGCACGTACCATAGTAGAGAATAATACTGTAACTACATCTCCAAAAACTGGGATTCCTGCGATGTATGCTGCAATTCCGAGTGCTGCCGGTGAATTTTTTTCTCCAAACTTATCAATCATTGCATTAGCAATTGCACTGATACCGCCAGATTCAAATAAAAGCATACCCAGCATAACGCCAAATGCAGTTACCATTCCAATTCCACCCACGGTTCCGGTGAATCCTGCAGCTACGGTATCCGTAATTTCGGATAAGGGCATCTGCACTAACAATGCCGTCAGAAATGAAGTAAAAATCAGTGAAACAAATGCATTTAAGCGAAATTTAACGATTGATATTAACAAGAATGCCAAAGCAACTACAAAAATAACAACTAATAATGGTCCTGTTACCATAAGAAACTTCCTCCTCTGTTTTTATCTACTTCGACTGATAAACAGTCTCTCCTCCTAATACTGTACGTAAAACTTTTATTTCTTTTATCTCATCCGTAGGACACGTAAAAATATCTCTGTCCAATACAATAAAATCAGCCAATTTTTTCGCTTCCACAGAGCCTTTTATATGCTCTTCAAACTGTCCATATGCCGCCCAGTTTGTATAAGACTTTACTGCTGCCAACAGTGGAATGCAATTTTGTGCATACCATCCGCTCTCTGGCTTTCCATATTCGTCTTTTCGCGTACACGCTGCGTAAATCCCCCAGAACGGATTTCCCGGTGAAGACGGTGCATCCGACCCACCGATAATTTTAATACCTGCCCGGTAGGGGATTCCACTTGCATAAGACCAGACTGCTCTCTCTGTTCCGATTCTTCGATCTGCCATTGAGCCACTTTTCGGTGCATGAATCGCCTGCATTCCAACCAGTACCCCAAGATCTCTGGTCTGCTTCACCATTTTTTCATTCACCAGCTGAAAATGTTCAATACGGAAACGGTGATCCGGATTCCATTCTTTTTTCAGTACAGTTTCATAAGCATCCAGAATCTGTTGGTTTGCACGATCCCCGATTGCGTGGGTAATCACCTGAAATCCTTTTTTATGCGCCTTTTCCACCAGAGCTTCCATTTCTTCATCTGTATGATTCAGTTTGCCGCTATGTCCAGGTCGATCACTGTAGTCCTCATACAATGCACCGCTCTGTGCCCCAAAAGAACCATCTGCAAAATATTTAATTGCTCTGACATTCAGATGTTGATCATATGCTTCTATCACCGGGCCTGTCCGATAATATTCCTCACAGATTCCTCCATCTGATTCTCCAGGAAGTCCACCCAGTGCACAGCTTATCCGGAGTTTTAATTTTCCTTTCTCATACACAGATTTAATTGCTTCCATATGCTCCTTCGTTACACACATAGCCATCACAGAAGTAATGCCCCACTGGAATAGTTCTTCCTGTGCACACAGAAGAGCTTCTTCCCTTTCCTGAAGACTCATCGGTGGTATTTTTTCCATGACTAATGTACACGCATTGTCGCTAAGGCATCCGAGAACACTTCCGTCCTTCTTCCTCATGATTTCACCGCCCTGAGGATTTTTTGTTTCTTCTGTGATGCCCGCAATCTCAAGTGCCTTTGAATTGACCCAGATCATATGTCCGTCGCATCTTCCCAGTGATACTGGATTTTCCGGTGCAACTGCATCCAGCTCTTCCTTGCTGGGATAAGAAGTATCTTCCCATACTTCATTGTTCCAGCCAAATACACTCTTAATCCACTGTCCTGGCTTCAATGTACGTACTCTTGCCGCCACATTGGCAAGAATCACATCTTTGGGAAGCCAGAAACAGGGAACCTGTGCAGCTACTTCGCCTGCCTGCATCAAGTGCAAATGTCCTTCTATTAATCCCGGAATTACTACTTTTCCTCCAAGATCAATGATCTCCGTATGTTCATCCCGCCAGGAAAACACTTCTTCCCTGGTGCCTACACACAAAATATACTGCCCTTTTACTGCAACAGCTTCCCACACCTGCTGTGTTTCGTTCATGGAATAAAAAATACCATTATAAAATATTTTCTCTGCTGTAATTAATTTTTTCTTTTTCATCCACTTACCTTCTCTTTTATTTCAGCGCGCTTTATTTTGTAATTACATATTAATATATTAATATGTAATTTAACATACATAAAATTGCTATTCCCATTTCCCCGATTGTTAAAATACAAAAATAAGCCATCTAAATAACCAATATTCAGATAGCTTATTTTTAATTTCTATATTTTTGTGAAATATTCCGGATGCATTTTTTGTAATGTTTCTGTTTCTTCAAGGTTAATATCATGATGAACAGTCAAACATTGCAATAAATGTTCTTTATCTTTCTTTTCAATACAGTCTACAATCTCCCGATGCTGCATAATAGTAGGACTTAAACCAATCAGCTCTGCCTTAAGCCATCGAAACCGATTTCGTTGCCGACTTGATTTTTCAATAATCTCCCACAATTCATGATGTCCTGCCAGTTGAAACAGCTGCTCATGAAAATCATCATCATTTTTCATGAATGACTTTACATCATGCAGCCTCAAATCAATCTCCTGCATCGCCAGAACCTTTTCTGTCTCTTTAAAAGCAGAAATGTTTTTATCAATCATTTCCAACAGAATTTCCTTTTCCATTATATGCCGGAAATAAGTCAACTGCTTGATATATTCAATATCAATCTTGGAAACAAATGTACCGCTCTGCGGAAGAATATTCACCAGTTTCTCTCCCTGTAAAATAATCAATGCCTCACGGATCGGTGTTCGACTGACAGAAAATTCTTCACACAACCGCGCCTCATGAAGTACCTCTCCCGGAAGCCATTCCATGTATTCTATTTTATCATGAAATAGTTCTAACACATTTGTGCGAAGTTTTCTTGGTGCCATAATTTTATACTTACTCCTTTATTGTCCGCTTTTAAATACTTTTTTTAATTATAGCATGCTTTTTCTTCTTTAGCCAACAGATAACTTTTACACTTTTTACAAATATTTTAAAATTTTTCCTTCAAAAAAACAACTTCAGAACACTCTCTCTGAAGCTGTTTCTTTTGGGAGAATATATCTTTACATTAATCAAGAAAGCAGAAACAGCGAACCTGTGCAACTACTTTGCCAGCCTACTCTCTTTTACAGCATAATCTTTTCTGCAGTCTTCTCCAATTCTCTTGACTTTTCAGCAAAATGACATGCAACACAATGTCCATTCCCCATATCTCTCATTTCCGGACTTTGCTTATGACAAATTTCCTGACTCATCCAGCATCTCGTTGCAAATCGGCAACAATTCTCCTTCGGATTGATCGGACTGGGAACATCTCCTTTCAAGACAATTCTATTTACTTTGCTTCCATCTGTCCTAACCTGCGGTACTGCTGAAAGAAGTGCAATCGAATAAGGATGCATGGTATTGGCAAATAACTCATCCGTCTCTGCAGTTTCCACAATCTGTCCTAAATACATAACTGCAATTTTATGTGAAATATGACGCACTACACTCAGATCATGAGAAATAAACAGATAGGAAATATTCATTTGCTTCTGTAATTTCATAAGAAGATTTATAATCTTAGCCTGAATCGATACATCCAAAGAGGATACCGGCTCATCACAAACAATAAAATCCGGCTTCAATGATAATGCTCTCGCAATACCAACTACCTGACGCATTCCTCCATCCAATTCATGAGGGTAGTGATCCAAAAGGTCTTCTGAAATGCCAACCATCTTACATAATTCGCTTATTTTTTCATCAACCTCTTTTTTGTCTTTAATTCCATGAATCTCATAAGCATCTTTCAGCGTATCTTTTATCATCTTTTTCGGATTCAGAGAAGAATACGGATCTTGGAAAATCATTTGTATATGCCTCCGCAGTTCCATACTTTCCTCTCCAGATGCCTCGAAAATATTTTTTCCCTTAAACAGAAGTTCTCCGCCTGTTGCTTCATGCAGTCTTAATACAAGATTTCCAACTGTACTCTTTCCACAGCCAGACTCGCCTACCAGCCCCAAAGTTTCTCCTGCATTCAAAGAAAAGTTTACTCCATCTACTGCATGCAGCACTCCTCTTCCTTTAATTTTAAAATGCTTTTTTAAATTTACTGCCTGCACTAATGCCTGCTGTTTATCCATACTTTTGTTTTCCATAGTACACACCTCTTACATATGCCGAAAACAAGCAACATAATGATTCTCATTAAGTTTTATCATTTTGGGACTATTTTTCTCGCACTCCTGTGTACAATGCTCGCACCTTGGATGAAAATAACAACCGGATGGTAAATGCTGCGGATTCGCTACTGTTCCAGGAATAGAATATAATTCATCTCTTGGTCCCGTCAGTTTAGGTAATGAACCTAAAAGCCCTACTGTATATGGATGTGCCGGATTTGCGAACACTTCCTGTACCAGACCATACTCTATAATCTGTCCTCCATACATTACTGCAACTTTTTCGCAAAGTTCTGATACAATACCCAGGTTATGCGTTATCATGAGCAAAGCAGTATTTTCTTTTTTCTGCAGTTCTTTCAACAACATAAGCACCTGAGCTTGAATAGTTACATCCAGAGCTGTTGTAGGTTCATCCGCAATAAGAAGTTCTGTATTACAAGCCAGACCTGCTGCAATTCCGATTCGCTGTCTCATGCCACCACTGAACTGAACAGGATAATCATTGAAACGTTCACCAGGTATACTTACCATTTCCATTAAACGCTGTGTTTCCTTCATGGCCTCCTTTTTTCCAAGCTTTCTGTGACGTCTTAATACCATTGCAATCTGTTCACCAACCGAAAACACCGGATTCAAAGATGTTAAAGGATTCTGGAAAATCATGGATATCTTGTTACCACGAATATCCGTCATCTTTCTTTCAC
Organism: Hominiventricola filiformis; assembly: GCF_020686965.1. Taxonomy (NCBI): domain Bacteria; kingdom Bacillati; phylum Bacillota; class Clostridia; order Lachnospirales; family Lachnospiraceae; genus Hominiventricola; species Hominiventricola filiformis. The sequence goes on from NZ_JAJEPS010000003.1 coordinate 125,278, forward strand.
TCATTTTCATCAAAGAGTTTCCTTTATAAAGGATATCCCCATCTGTAAATCTTCCCGCTGGTTTTGGCAGCATCTGCAGCATAGATAATGCCGTAGTCGTCTTTCCAGCTCCACTTTCTCCTACAAGTCCTACGGATTCTCCCGCGTCTATGGTAAGATTGACCCCATTCAAAGCCTTTGTTACTGCTCTTTCTGTATGAAATTCTACATTAAGATTTTTGATTTCTATCAGATGTTCCATATCTGTTTCCTCCTAAGTACGTTTCGGATCTAATACATCCCTAAGTCCATCTCCTAAGAAATTAAATCCTAATATTGTAATCATAAGAGCAATCCCCGGCACCAGACATACCCACGGATACGCTGCCAGATAGTTTCTTCCATCAGCAATCATATTTCCCCAACTGGGTGTCGGCTGCATAATTCCCTGCCCCAGATAGCTCAACGAAGCTTCTGTCAAAATTACATTGCCAAATTTCAGGCTAGCCTGAATTAACAGTGTTGTAGTGACATTTGGAAAAATCTCTTTGCTGAGAATTCTGCTTGACGAACCTCCAAGAATTTTAATTGCACTTACAAATTCCATATTTTTAGCAACAAGCACATTTGTTCTTGTCAGCTTGCAGAACTCTACCCAGTTCAACAAAACCAAAATAGCAATTAAGTTCGGTACTGTGTTTCCCAATACTGCAACCAGAGCTATTGTTACTACAATGAGAGGCAGTGACAAAAACACATCACAGATTCTCATGATAACAGTATCAACAATTCCGCCCCAATAACCACTTATCAGTCCCAACAGAGTTCCTAACGCTACTGCAAGAATTGTAACAACAAACGAAATAATTAATGACATTCTGGCCCCATATAAAATTCTTGCAAGAATATCTCTTCCCAACTGATCTGTTCCTAACAAATGTCCATCTGTAAGAGGTGGAAGTAATTTACTCATTAAATCATTATGCACTGGGTCACTTTTAACTAACATTGGTCCAAAAATCGCTGCACAGATAATCAGAACCGTAATACTTAACCCAATTAAGAAAAAGGAACTTCTCTTCATTCGTGAAATAACTATTTTTTTATCCATACCTTTTTTCCTTTACTGTAACCGAATTCTCGGATCTATCAATGCATTGACAATATCTACCAAAAGATTCAGAACTGCAAACGCTGTTGCAATTAGCAGCAATAATGCCTGTACAACAAAGTAATCACGATTTCCAACTGATAAATTCAAAAGCTGTCCAATACCAGGCATTCCAAACATAGTCTCACATACGACTGCTCCACCAAGGAAATGTCCAATCTGCATACCAACTAACGTAACAATCGGAATCATTGCATTTTTGAAAGCATATTTCATATATACGGTATGTCTTGGAATCCCTTTCGCTATTGTCGCCGTAATATAGTCTTCTCGAAGTACATCTATCATTCCTGATCTTCCCATTCGCGTTACAACTGCTGCAAATGGATAACCTAACGTCATTGCCGGTAAGACCAAACTCATTGGTCCCTCATATCCAAACGCCGGGAAAATTCCAAGAAATACTGCAAATACGAGAATATTTAAAATACCAAGCCAAACAGTAGGCATTGACTGTCCAAGAACTGCAAAAGCCATTGCAAAGAAATCAATAAATTTGCCCTGATGTGTTCCTGCTAAAATTGCTATAGGAATACTTATAATCAGTGAAAATGCCAGTGCTGCCATAGATATTTTTAAACTAACAAAAAACCGTGATATTACAAGACTCGAAACTGCTTTGTTATAAATGATAGAAGTTCCTAAATCTCCATGCAACACACCCACAATATACGTTATATATTGCTTAACAAGTGGCTGATCCAATCCTAATTTTGCCTCCATAGCCGCAATATCTTCTACCGTAGCACTGTCTCCCAACACCATCATTGCAGGGTTTCCAGGAGCAAGACGTATTAAGACGAAAGAAAGTATAGATACTGCAAACAATACAATAAATGTCTGCCCTATTCTTTTCAAAATATATCTCCAGAGCATATTACTCCTCCTTTTAAAAACCGTGCATAACAGATACACGTTTTGTTTTCTGTTATGCACGGGTAACTTTACCAGTTCAGTTTCTAATTTGCAGATGCATCATATGTTACGTATCTGAAATAGTGAACATTATCCGGATAAATCGGTAAATTGATAATTCCTTTATCATGTGCCGAATAATCATGATATGAAACAATATTTGACTGTGATGCAGGATCTTCTCTCATGATTTTATTAATTTCATGTAATTCTTCAATTCTCTTATCCTCATCCAGTTCTTTATTGGACTGTTCAATCAACGCATTCAGTTCTTCATTTACATATCCCGAATGATGTGCATCCAGCAGAATTCGTTTGCTGAGGTGTGAAAATGCATCTCCGTCAGCATGAATCTGAGTTACCATAAAGATATCATAAGTTCCCTCTGCACGAATTGTATTCATAGTTGCCGGCTCAATAGGTTCTACACTGCAATTAATTCCAACTGCCTGCAGATCTTCTGCAATAGCTAATCCAATCTCCTGTGCATACTGTTCTGATGTTTTTACATTCAGTACAATTTCTCTTCCATCATAATTAGATGCTGCAACATATTCTTTTGCTTTTTCCGGATCATACTCATATGCCGGATAGCTCTCATCATAACCGTAGGTACTGGAACACCAGATTCCATTCGGAACTCCACCATTTCTTCCATTATAGAATCCATTTCCAATCGCTTCTCTGTTAATTGCATAATCAAATGCCAATCTTAAATTCGGATCTGAGAACGGTTCACCCGCTGCACAGTTGTACTGGCAATAGTAGAAAATAGTTGCTTCATCTTCTACCTGAACATCAATTCTATCTTCTGATCCATTATACATGCTCAACATTTCATCATTCATATTCAGATTTACCTGAATATCCCCAGATAAATGTGCTGATACAGATGTTGCTACCTCATTCAGAGCACGCATCTCAACTTCATCATAATATGAATCATTTGTCTTCCAGCAATTTGGATTTTTCGCTAGTACCCAGTTCTGTCCTTCATTATATTCTGCAAGCATCCACGGGCCCGTACCACACTGAATTTCTCTATGTTCCGTGAACAGATCTGCACCGTACTGTTCATATGCTTCATGTGGAATAATCCAAGTCCAGCCAACAGATGCCAAGAACATAGAAAACGGCTCTGTCGTCTTAATTTCTACAGTATAATCGTCTACTGCAGAAACACTGTCAAGCATTGCCCAATGATCAATGTATGTATTACAAGTCTGATCATCCAGAACTCTTTGGTAGGAACATACAACATCCGCTGATGTAAAATCCTGTCCATTCTGGAACTTTACATCCTTACGCAAATTAAATGTCCATGTCATTCCATCATCTGCAACGCTCCAGTCCTCTGCCAATGCTGGTTCGTAACCACCTTTATGATCACTTTCTACCAGACAGTCATATACCATGTATGCATAGGTAAAACCTTCCTGATCTGAAATATAAATGGGATCAAGACGATCTGTAACTGAATCCCATCCAATAGTCAGACGCTTTTCCGGTTCCCCTGCTGCCGGACTTACAGCGTTTCCACCATCACTTGTTGTCTTATTGCCGCCCCCACAAGCTGTCAGACTCAAGACCATTGCCGCTGCCAGAAAACAAGATAACATTTGTTTCTTTTTCATTCATTTTCCTCCTTTTGCTTTTGCACGATGTTCTGTTTCCTTTATTGATATATTAATTATAGTTGCTGTTTCCTGTTTCATCCATTGACATTTTTGTCGTCATCTTTTTCAATATTGCATTTTGCTGTATTATTATCTTGTTTTTTCTCTTTTTATGTGCAAAATACCGAATCCCCATTTTGAGAATCCGGTATTTTGAGTTATCATTATTTTTTATTATCTTTTATATACTTCTTCCCCTCCAATCACTGTCAATAAAACTTTTCCGTCTTTAATTTTATCTGTTTCACAAGTCATAATATCATAATCTGTCACCACAAAATCTGCTAATTTCCCCGGTGCTAATGATCCTTTGATATCTTCTTCATAAGTTGCATATGCAGCCCACAGTGTCTGAGAAAGCAGTGCCTCCTGTCTGGATACGGCATTTTCCATCATCCATCCTTCTTCCGGAATACACTTATCATTCTTTCGCGCAACTGCAGAATGCATTTCTACTAATGGATTTACCGTCGTTACTGGCGCATCTGTTCCTCCTGCTATAATGCATCCACCATCCAAAACCTTCCTCCATGCATATGCATATTTTACTCTACCATGTCCAAGGCGTTGATCCGGCATAGGATAATTAAATGTTGCATTTGTAGCCTGCATCGATGGTATAATTCCACTTTCTCTGGCTCGCTCCGGATAATCATCATGGATGACCTGAAAATGTTCTATTCTAAACCGTGGATCTACTAATTCATGATCCTTCATCACTTTTTTATAAGTTCGTAAAACCTGATCATTCGCCTGATCACCAATCGCGTGGGTAATCACCTGAAAACCATTTTTAGCAGCCTTGTCAACGATTGCATGATACTGTTCATCCGTGTTTAACAGTTTTCCCTTCCAGCCTGGACGATCCTCATACGCTTCTGTTAATGCTGCACTTCTCGCCCCCAAAGATCCATCTGCGAACAGCTTTACTGCTCTTACCGTATATCTGTTCCCATAAGCTCCAATTTGAGGACCTCTTGCATACCAGTGATCCAACTGGGCGTTACTTTCTTGGATAGATGGTCCTGTCAAAGCATAATAGCCTCTGATTTTAAAGCTTCCATCTGCATACATTTCTTCCATTGTTCTTAGAAAGTCATCTGTTGTCATCAGATCTCCAAAACTGGTAATTCCGTATGCCAATAACTCTTTCTGAGTCATTTCTAATCCATCTTTCAATTGTTTACCTGACATTGGCGGAATAATAGCTTCAATCGGATCTCTTGCTGTCTCGTTCAGACAACCAGTCAGTTTTCCATTTGCATTCCTTAAATATTCTCCACCCTGAGGATTCTCAACACTTTCATCAATACCTGCAAGTTCAAAGGCTTTTGAATTTACCCAGCTCATATGACCACCAAATCGTTCCAACACTACCGGATTATTAGGTGCCACCTGATCCAAATCTTCTTTGGTAGGGTAAACTGCGTCTTCCCAGAACAGTTCAGACCATCCCATTCCCCAGATCCATTCTCCAGGTTCTGCTGCCGCAGCTTTGGCCTTTACATTTTTTAAAATTTCTTCTTTTGTTTTACAATAAATATCTACACTCAGTAATACTTTTGTATAGTCATAAATATGCATATGTGATTCATTAAAACCAGGATATACAGTTTTCCCCTTTAAATCGATTACCTTTGTATCACTACCAACAAAAAATTTTGCCTGTACATTTCCTCCCACATACACTAACCGATCACCTTTAATCGCAAGGCACGTGGCCTTTGGCATGCAAGAGTCCATTGTATAAATATTACCATTTGTATAAACTACATCTGCGACTACTTTTTTCATTCTGCTCATTTTATTTTCTCCCTTTTTACTGTTGTAACGATAACAATAAAGTTCCTTTTTTATCAAACGGTATTTCAAATGGTTCTGACAATATTTCAATTCTTGAATCCTTCTTTGCATCAGGAATCATGGATTCCGAAATATAAAATTCAGACACATGAAGAGAATCTGTAATTATTACCATTCTTGTCTCTTCAAAACTTGATGCATTAGCAGCTCCTACCAGAGTCATGATTGCTTCCTTATCATTTTCCATAACCATAGGAACCTTTGCTATATCAAGTCCTGTTGTCGTAATGGCGTTAGCGTACATCGCGCGAAAATCTATTTTGTCATATAATCTCTTTGTGATAACCTCTACCGTTCCTATTCCTGATGAATTTCCATGTGTCGCATCCGTTAAATCCAATATGCCGGCCACATTGACATAAGGATCATTATTAGGTACAAATTGTGAACAAGGTTTTCCAACAACATTCGGGTCATATCCATCACCAGACACATCTTTTCCCGATCTTCTAAGCACCAATACATCTATTGGATTGAATAATATCTTTGGCATTTTTGATCTGGCCAGTTCCAACAATTCTTTATCTGCCTCTAAAAAGTGTTCTGCCTGAACTACCTGAATGGTATATACTTTGTCATACGCATTTTCAACTGATGCAACGCCAAATAAAATCTTTCCTGTTTCGATTTTTATTCTGGCTGATTTTGTTATCATTTCATACATATATTTGAATGTACGCTGATGACACGCATTTGCCCCTTTTTGCTTTCCCAGACCAATTGTAAGCATCTTACATAATCCGCTTTCAATCGGTGCCCTAAAACATGTATGTGGTTTCACCCTCACAATCGGAATAACACCATCTGAGTCCATCGCATTTTTATCAAAATAAACATGAACTTCATCACTCGTCTCATCAATTTTGAAACTTCCTATATCATATACTTCCATTGAGGAACGAATTTTGCATCCTACATATTTTTCCGTTACCCCAAGCTGCTCTAAAACTTCTTTCTGTCCCTCTGCCGTTGCTCCTCCATGACTTCCCATAGCTGGCACAATAAATGGTTCTGCCCCCAGCTTTCTAACTTCCGAAGCAACTGCCTTTGTAATATCTGCAATTAGAGCAACCCCTCTGCTCCCAACTGCCAATGCAATACTCATTCCTGGTTTTATTTTTGATGATATTTCGCTCTTTAAGAACTGTTCTCTCACCGCCAATTCCACATTTTCCAAACGAGTTTCATCAAAATTCTGCCGCACCTTAACTACTTTTGGTAATTGAACGTGTTCAATTAAATCCCACATAATTCCCATAAGTTTTTCCTCTCTTTTGCATTTTTTAGATACTTTCATATACAAAATTATATTATTTGTTTTTTTATATCAATTTTTTATTTTGACATTTTTCTTTCTTTTTTTGTTGCTTGTATACTTAACCATAGAAAAATAATCTTCAGACATAATTGCACAAAACAAAACCTCTGTAGATACAATCATTTATATCTATAGAGGTCTTTCATTATATTTTCATATACATCAATTTTTCTGCAAGCTACAAATCCCTTGATCCCGAATACGTCAGCAGTATATCTGTTGTCCTTCAGATTTTCCTTTCATTAATCATGGACTCTCCATGAATAGTACATTCTTTATTTTTTATCGTATGACAGATGAATACATTGTTTCCAGAATATGAAAGTAGTCTGACTTATCTGCTTCTGTAATTTCTCTGATCACCCTGCACGGTGCCCCTGCTGCTACCACATTTGCAGGAATATCTCTGGTGATAACACTTCCTGCACCGATAACTGTATTGTCACCGATGGTAATTCCACAATCCATATGGACTCCACCACCAACCCATACATTATTTCCAATCGTTACTTTCTTCGCAAAGCAGGCTCCGGCACCTCTTTCTTTCGCGTCAAATGCATGTCTTGCCGTGTAGATACTTACTCTTGGTCCAAATAAAACATTGTCTCCGATTTCAATTCCACCCGGATCAAGCATCACACAGTCAAAGTTCGCATAAAAATGATTTCCTATTTTGATGTTATAACCAAACTCGCATTGAAAGGACGGCTCAAAAAATACATCCTCACCCATCTCTCCAAGTATCTTACGCAATAATGGCTCCCGAACTTCCGGCGGCTGACCATAGGAAGCGTTATACGCATTTGTCAGCTCCACTGCCACTCTTCTCGCTTCCACCAATTCCGATGTAAGATCATTGTACATAAGACCGGATAAGGTTCTCTGTTTCTGTTCTTCAAAGTTTAACATTCTATCAATCCTCCTTCAAAATTATTGTACTATTTGTTTTATACAGCTTCTATGATTCATCTTGATTTTTATATTTCACATGTTGCTATTATAAAAAGCTGTTCTACGGATAACTTATTATCAATAGAACAGCTTTTCTTTTTCAAATTAGTATTGTAAAAATTTCTTTTGCATTTATTACATTCTCATATCCACCAGTTTTTCCGCAATCTGTAAATCACTTGCACCTGCATACGTCTGCAGCATATCTGCTATCTTCTGAATATATCCCACTGGCAGATCCAATAACTCTGCCGTTTCTTCCGGGGTTCTTTTCATTTTTTCTAATTGTACTCTTACAAATCTGATCTCTGCCTGCTCGTTTCCTTTTGATATACCTTGTTCTATTCCCTGCTCCATTCCTTTTTTGATCGCCTTTGCTTCAATGTAATCTCCCATATTACACATTTTCCAAACTCCTTTCTCAATCCGGTCATCCACCCTCATTCCCAGATTCTTCAGCTTTTCCAATTTTTCTTCTTTTGAAAGTCTGTCACTTGATAATGTTTGTAACATTTGAAGTGTCTTATCCTTCAATTCTGTTTTGTCATTGTATCTCATGATAAGGACGCTCATCAGATCATAGATCTCTTCGTTTCTTTTTGTTCTACCAATTATATCATTTTTGTTTAAAGAATACAAGCTCACTGTATTTTCTTCATATACTGGAACATTCCCCATACACAGCCAGATACTGTACACTTTCTGCAAAGATCCATAATTCGTATCTTTATCAATCCTTTTTAGCTGTGCTGTCAACCGCCTGGCCGCATAATAGATTCCTCTTGGCTCTATAGGATATCCAGGATAATAATCCGACTGCGCTTCCAGATTCAGGTACATGCCTATCTGTTTTCCATTCATGCCCGGATACCAGACATGGAAAAGTACATCATAAAATACAGTTGCCTCTCCCTGTACCGCATCCTCATTTCTTATCCCCTGGATATTTTCACTGCCCTGCTCCACTCCAATTTTCGACACCATAATTGTCTCCGATTGAATATATTTCTTCTCAATATCCTCCAGCTCACAATTCTGGTATTCCGGCACAAAACGTTTTAAGATCCAGGCCAGCACCTGTCTGTCCGATAACAGTTCTTTCATGGTCTGGTCGTACTTTGCTTTTCCTTCCTCAATATTCATAACTGCATGTTTCAGGTTACTCACGTAATTCCTCCTGTCGTTATTTTTCATCATGGGATTTTTATCGAACGATTTGAAATATCTTAAGATGCGTTTAGTATACTCTTTGTTTCAGAAAAAGCAACCATGTTTACAGTTTGTTTACAATTTTTGTATATTTTCCATAAAATAACAGCCAGCTGATATAAGCTGCCATCAGCTGGCTGTATCTGGCTTTCTTATAACTCCCACTCTTTTTCAAGAAATTCTGCCACACCATCATGGTCACAATCACCCAGTACTTCTGTAACCTGTTCCTTCACTTCCGGCAGTGCATTGGTCGGTGCATAGCTTCTGTCTGACAGTTCTATCATGGAAAGATCATTAAAGTTATCCCCGAACACAACGATTTCATCACTATGAATCATTTCTTTCAGCTTCAAAAGTGCATTTTTCTTGCTGGCTTTTTTACTGAATATTTCCAGACAGTACCAGCCATTATAAATATTCAAATAGAAAGAGTAATCAATATCTGGAATCTGATCCAGTTCTTTGCACACCGGTTCCAACTCTTCTTTCTCGCCGGTATAAGTGATGTAGGCAACCTTTCCCTCCTGAAATGCATTCTGAAGATGATCTGTGCAAACAATCTTTCTGCAAGCCTCCAGAGCACGGTCACTGTAATACTGGGTCTGTTTTTCTAATGTTTGATCTCCATAATATAAAGAGATGCTCCCCTCTGAAAAAATATAAACAAAACAGGACATACCATGCTTCTCAAAAGCTTTGATTACTTGTTCTGCACTTTTCTTTTCGATCTCTTCTGCTGAAATAATCTTTTTCTCTTTAAAATCATATAAAAATACACCGTTCGTTACAATTCCAGGCGTATCCATCTCTATCTCTTGCAGGCGATAGTCACACCCATAAGGCATCCTGGCCGTCGCCACCGCAAACTTCATTCCTTTCTGAATACACCGGTTCAGTACATTTGCCGTGTATGGAGTAATTCTTTTCTTGCTGTCCAGCAGTGTCCCATCCAGATCAGATACATATAATACATTCTTTTTCAAAATACTGTTCTCCTGTTTTCCTATTTTGCTATTTTATAAAAATCATGATATAAATGAAGCCGGGATTACTCCCGGCTCCATTTTTGAATTTTATGGTAGAAATTGCTAACTTCTAAAAAGTAACCTTCTTCACTCCCATATATTTGCAAAGTAAAGTCATCATTTCTATATAATCTCCCTCTTTTACAAGCAGATGATGATCCATGCCTGATGCCATCAGGCTGTCAATTGCCTCGCTTGCTTTCGGTGCAACCTGCAATTTTACCAGCAGCTTCTCGCCGCCATCAATCCATTCCTGCTTAGAAGCTTTTACAACTTTTCCAGACTCTACCAATACCTGATATCCATCAATTCCATTTCCCTGAATGCTGGATACGGTCACTTTGTCCATCGGACGAAGCGGAAGTCCTACAAAACAGCCTCTCTCTCCACTCGGAGAAATCTGTACCTGTTCCACAGACTCAGCCAGAGAATGGGCAGTACTTCCTTCATGAGCAAGCGCCAGAATATGCTCTTTATCATCAATGCTTCCAACTTCTCCCAGAGCAGTTGCTCCGCCCTTGGCAGCCAGGTTCAGCATATACATTACCATGGTATGTCCGATATCTCCTTCGGTATCAAGGATAATTCCTTCATCTGCCAGCCAGCTGGACGGAAGGTTCATTTCACCGCTGTAGAACGGATAGCACTCTGCTGCCAGCGCATCCAGCGAATATCTCTTTACTGCTTCTTTTACCGACATGTAAACCTTGGTCATATGAAGCATAGAAGATTCCTCTGCCAGCACTTTTCCGGTTCGTTTCTTCAGGCAGGTATATACTTTCTTTGCCTCTTCATCAGAGATTTTTTCTGCTGCTTCCATAATCTCTTCCATCTCAATATGAACGAGTGTTACGCCGAATTTTTCTGAGAATTCCCACTCTTCATTGGTGGTATCCTGCGGGCCTGCCACACGCCAGGTCTGCCTTGGTCCTACCAGAGCAAGTTTCATGTTTCCAACCGCTTTCATGATACGGCCAACTTCTGCAATCTTAGCAACCTTATCTGCTGCAGCTTTGTCATTGGTCAGGCCATATACATAATCATACGGAATACCATGAGTAGTCAGTGCACTTCCAAAATGCTGTACACAACCAATGGAGAAGGTCTCTGTATAAGGAACTGCCCAGAACACAACCGGGATCTGCATCTCATGCACTAATACGTACAGAAGAGAATCCGTTACCCAGGTACTTAAAATAACAGTCAGGGAATCAACTCCCTGCTCTTTAAACTCTTTGCAGACATCAATGGCATCTGCCGCATCCCATACGGTTTTGGAGCCCACTGCCGGGACTACCATTCTGTCTTTCATGGACTGAACAGCTGCCTCCATCAGTTCCTCTGCACGCTGTCCGCCGCTCTCATAGTGGCTGGCTACTACTACCAGTCCGGTTTTTGCTTCAATTGACATAAGTCATATCCTCCTTAGGGTCTTTCTTACTGTTTCTGAAGGAAATCTACAACAGCCTTCAGATTATCACGGAAGGAACTATCTTTTACAAAGTTCTTGGTGAACAGAGCTGATCCCATGGTGAAGTATGCCGGATCCATCTGTTTTACAAGAAGCATACGCTCTTCAGAACCGATGCTGCCTGCCAGCACAGTCGGGATACAGCTTGCTTTAATGAATGCTGCAGACAGTACGTTCGGATCACCCTCTACATAGCGATATCCCAGGAGATCGACGCCGCAAGCACCTGCTGCTTTAAACTTTTCAGCCTGTTCCAACATAAAATCGCAACTTCCTTCCAAAATGGATGGACTCTGAGATACTTTACCTACAAACGGATAATATTTCAGATTGGTTGTTTTTACATACTCTGCTACGGAATCATAGAAAAGAGTTCCCAACAGGCAGTCAAATCCACACTCTACAGCCAGTTTTGCGCCTCTCATGCACTCTTCCTCAGAGTAGGTAACAACTTCCAGGAAAGTAGTCTTTCCAGCTGCTTTCATCATACCGCACAGTTCTTTCATTTTTTCCGGCTCAAGACCTACATCTTTGAATCCCCAGTTGGTAACCGGCAGATCTTTATTCTCCTCAAAGATCTCTTTTGCATCCTTTACGGTTACATCATTGTGTGTCAGCATGACAATCAGTTTTTCGAGCATTTTACTATACCTCCATAATGTTTGATTATATTGCACCGTTTTCTCCGGCTTTCTATGGATATTATAGAAAATGCCCTTTTCAAAGTCGATTAAGGGGATTGACTTCAACATTGCTTATTTTGTGGTTCCTGCTTTATGTTTTTTATGCTATACTTACAGAGATTTATTTCTACAAATTCCGGTCATCGACCGGCGACGGAGGCATTACATATGAGTAATCTGATTTTCAGCCTGAATTCCACGCTTCCTATCTTTATCGTGATTATCATAGGATATGTGCTCGGGCAAAAAAAGTTTCTAACAAAAGAATTCTGTTCCGTGGCAGATAAGCTGGTTTTTCGTGTCGGACTTCCGGCCATGCTGTTCTGTGATATGACATCCATTGACCTGACGGAAAATTTCAATGGCAAATTCGTTCTGTTCTGTTTCGGAGCCACCGCCATTTCCATCATCGTCATCTGGATTCTGGCACGTATTTTCCTGCGTGATAAAAGTCTGACCGGTGAATTCGTGCAAGCCTGTTACCGAAGCAGCGCAGCAATCCTTGGCGTAGCCTTCATCCAGAATATCTATGGCACTTCCGGTATGGCTCCGCTTATGATGCTCGGCAGCGTGCCGCTGTTCAATATTTTTGCAGTGCTGATTCTGACCATTGAAAATCCATCCCACAAGGGTAAGCTTCATCCGGGCGCCATCCTCTATGGCATCCTGACCAACCCGATTCTGGACGGCATTCTGATCGGTACTATCTACAATCTGCTGCCCATCGGCCTGCCGGCCATGGCTCAGAAGACATTCAACACTCTTGGAAGTCTGACCACTCCACTGGCGCTCCTTTCCATCGGAGCTTCTTTCGAAGGTGCCAAGGCAATCAAAAAACTGGGACCCACCGTTGCAGCGTCCTTCTGCAAACTAATGCTGTTAGATATGATATTCCTTCCCATTGCAATCAAATTCGGCTTCCGCGGACAGGAGCTCATCGCTCTGCTCATTATGCTGGGCAGTCCTACCACTCCGGCATCTTATGTCATGTCGAAAAATATGGGACACGACGGTACCCTCTCCGCCAGCTGTGTTGCAGCAACCACTCTGTTCTCCGCTGTTACCATGACATTATGGATCTATGTCCTAAGTGCTGGCGGATTTCTGGCATAAAAATATCCGGGAAACCATACCAGATGATTTCCCGGATATTTTATGTCCTTTTTTATTTCGCCGTACGTACAATCTCTTCTGCCCGGTTCAGAGCCTCTGTAATATTTGCGCAGAAATTCTCTTTTCCGACCAGTTCCAGAAATCCGTCTTTTTCCATAACATGTCTTGGCTGCTCATTCACATGGGAGAACACCAGCGCAATTCCCTTTGATTCACAGTATTTCGTCAGGTTATGAAGGGCATTCATAGCGGTACTGTCCAACGCCGGAACTGCACGCATACGGAATACCACACACTTCGTAAAATCCTTCACCACAATATGTTCAATAGCACTGGCTGCACCGAAGAAGAGAGGTCCGGTGATCTCATATACCCGGATCTGTTTGGACAGTTTCTGCAGATGTTCATCAACCATCTGAGAATCATCATCCATATAGATCCAGCTGTCCACATGAGTCTCGTCGCTCATCCGCTTAATGAAAAGCAGACATGCCAGAATCATGCCGACCTCAATTGCTACGACGAGGTCAAATACAATCGTCAGCACAAAGGTAACTACCAGCACGATAATATCGCTCTTTGGAGCTGTCTCCACCAGATGTTTGAAGGTTCTCCACTGGCACATATTATAAGCTACGATAAACAGAATCGCTGCAATAGTCGGCATGGGAATCATACCGGCATAAGGCATCAACACGACCAGAACAATCACCAGTGTTACGGAATGCACCATACCGGCCACCGGCGTGCGTCCGCCATTTTTAATATTGGCTGCTGTTCTTGCGATTGCTCCTGTCGCCGGAATGCCTCCAAACAGAGCAGAGGCAATATTTCCTGCACCCTGAGCTACCAGCTCCATGTCAGAACGATGTTTTCCATTGATCATACCATCGGCCACCACACAGGAAAGCAAAGACTCAATGGCAGCCAGCACTGCGATGGTAAATGCATTCGGTACGGCTGCTTCCACCGACTTCAGACTGAGTGCCGGAAAATGGAAGGATGGCAATGCATTACTGATAGTATAAAGATTTCCGATGGTAGATACCTTCAGCGGAAGGAACTGCACCATCAGTATTCCCACGATGACTGCGATCAGAGAACCCGGAATTTTCTTGAAAATATAAGGAGAGATGATCAGAATTGCCAAGCTGACCGCGCCCACAATCAATGCATCCGTATTTACCGTATTGATATTTCCAATAAATGCTTCCAGTTTTTCCATAGTTTCAATGGGTTTTACCCCATCCGGATAGGTCACACCGAAGAAATCTTTCAGCTGCCCGATAACGATAGTCACTGCAATTCCTGATGTAAAACCAGTCGTAATCGTATATGGAATAAATTTAATCAGCGTTCCAAAATGGCAGAGTCCCATAAGAATCAGGAACACACCTGCCAATACTGTCGCAATGACCAGACCATCCAGTCCGGCTCTTGCCACAATTCCTGCCACGATTGTCGCAAAGGCTGCAGTCGGACCAGCAATCTGCACACTGCTCCCTCCCAGTGCAGAGATCACGAATCCCGCTACAATTGCGGTAAAAATACCTGCCTCCGGTCCCACACCTGATGCAAGTGCCAGTGCGATGGACAACGGCAGCGCGATAATCGCCACAATGATTCCAGCCGTCACATCTTTAAAGAACTGTTCCCGGCTGTATGACTTTAAAGAAGTCAATAACATAGGTTTTAAAGAATTCATCCGTATTTCTATTTCCTTTCTATCCTTTATACACAACAGTTTAGAATTATAGCACAGATTTTTCCTAATTATCAACCAAAAATATGACAAGTATCTCTTTTCAAGCACCAGTTTTTTTTGTACAATAGATATATTAAAGAACGGAGGCTTTTCTTATGAAAAAATACGACGTAATCGCTCTTGGTGAGCTTCTTATTGATTTCACCCAGAATGGGCTGAGTGAACAGGGCAACGGACTTTTCGAAGCCAATCCAGGAGGTGCTCCCTGCAATGTACTTTCTATGCTAAATAACCTTGGAAAGAAAACTTCCTTTATCGGAAAAGTAGGAAACGATCAGTTTGGAAAAACACTGAAAAAAGCGTTGGAGGAGCTTGGTATCGGCACGGAAAATCTGCTGATGGACAACGAAGTGCATACGACCCTGGCACTGGTACATACCTTTGCAGACGGAGACCGTGATTTCTCCTTCTACCGCAATCCGGGCGCTGATATGATGCTCACTGTGGACGAGCTGAACCTTGATCTGGTACGTGATACCAGAATCTTTCATTTTGGCACCCTGTCCATGACCCATGACGGCATCCGCGCTACCACAAAAAAAGCAGTAGAAACTGCCAAAGAAGCCGGTGCACTCATCAGTTTCGACCCGAACTTAAGAGAACCGCTCTGGGATTCTCTTGACAATGCCAAAGAGCAGGTTCGCTGGGGACTTGGAAAATGCGATGTACTGAAGATTTCTGATAATGAGATCCAGTGGCTCACCGGAGAAGAAGACTTTACCGCAGGCGTAAAGAAGATCCGCGAGGAATTCCCCATTCCGTTGATTCTTGTTTCCATGGGTCGTGACGGAAGTCGCGCATACTATGGTGATCATTATGTAGAAGTAGCTCCATTCCTTCAGGAAAATACCATTGAGACCACCGGAGCCGGTGACACTTTCTGTGCATGTGTCCTGAACTATGTACTGGAGCATGACCTGGAAGCACTGACGGATGAGCAGTTAAAAGAAATGCTCACCTTCGCCAATGCGGCCGCTTCCATCATCACCACCAGAAAAGGCGCCCTCCGCGTCATGCCGACCCGTGAGGAAGTTCTGGATTTTCTGAAAAAACAGGAGGCATAAATTGATGGAACTGTTTGAAAAACTGAATGCATTTGCAAAAACTGCGGCTGACAAAACCAATGAACTGGTAGAAGACACCCGTCTGAAAACACAAATTTTAAATGACGAGAAATCTATCCGGGAACTGGAACGCAAAATAGGTGCTTACTACTATAAGAAATTCGCAGCCGGAGAGTCAGTAGATGAGGCTGTATCTGAGTACTGCACCGCTATCTCCGTGCACAATGCAAATATTGAAGAAAAAAAAGCGGCTCTTGCTAAAGAAGCCAAAGAAGAAGCACCTGCTTCTGAAGATGCTCCGGCAGAAGAAGTTTCCGAACCGGAAGAAGACCCGTTTGAATAACCAAAAATTTTCCAAAAAAAGGCTGCCCATCCAACGATGAGCAGCCTTTTTATCATCTATTTTCAAAGTTCCTAGATCAGGAAATATTTCACTAAGAACAGTACAGCCAGAATATACATCACCGGACTGATCTTCTTCTCTTGTGCTTTTCCTGTCAGCAGATTCAGGATCACATAGGAAATCACTCCCATGGAAATACCTTCGGAAATGCTGTAGAAGAAGGGCATTGCCCCAATACAGATAAATGCCGGAATTCCCTCACTGAAATCAGAGAAATCAATCAGTCCTACCTGGTTGACCATGTAGAATCCTACGATAATTAACGCCGGAGCCGTTGCAAATGACGGAATAGCGAGGAAAATCGGGGAGAATAACAGTGCCAGCAAGAACAGAACCGCAGTCGTAATGGAAGTAAGACCCGTTCTTCCTCCCTCTGTCACACCAGAAGCACTCTCTACAAAAGTGGTCGTCGTAGAAGTACCAAGTACCGCACCTGCTGTCGTTGCAACCGCATCTGCCAGAAGGGCTCCCTTGATGTTTGGAAGTTTTCCTTCCTCGTCTAACATATCTGCTTTCGTAGCCACACCAATCAAAGTTCCTAGTGTGTCAAACATATCTACAAATAAGAACGCACATACGATAACAATGAATTCAGCTACCGGAATAGATGTAAAGTCAAGTTTCATAAAGATCGGTGCCAGACTCGGCACGGAAATGCCTGCTGAAAAATCCGGAAGCAGACTGTAGTATCCAATCTCCGGGTTCGGCACATACAGCCCCATAAACTGGCAGATAATACCGAGAATCCAGGTTCCTAAGATTCCCCAGAGAATATTTCCTTTTACATTTTTGATAACCAGAATAGCCGTCAGGAATACACCGATGAGTGCCAGAATCACACAGATACCCGCATCCTGCATGGTTGCGCCCTCTACCGCATCGAGAGAAAAGAGCTCTACCAGAGTCGCTCCTCCTACAACAATCTTCGCATTCTGAAGACCGATAAAGGCAATAAAAAATCCAATTCCTACAGATACCGCTTTCTTTAGGTTCGCCGGAATGGAATTAAAAATTGCTTCCCGAATATTAAACAGGGAAAGCAGAATAAAAATCACACCTTCTACAAAAACGGCTGCCAGCGCAGACTGCCACGGATACCCCATACCGATGACGACCGTATAAGCAAAATATGCATTCAGTCCCATACCCGGAGCCAATGCAAACGGATAGTTTGCAAACAATGCCATGCAGGCAGTTCCAAGAAATGAAGCCAGTACCGTCGCAGTGAAGACCGCTCCTCTGTCCATACCTGACGCACTTAATACATTTGGATTCACAGCAAGAATATATGCCATGGTCATAAATGTGGTAATCCCCGCCAGAATCTCTGTTTTCACTGTCGTGTGGTTTTCACGCAGTTTAAACACTTTTTCCAACATAATGTTGAATCCCTCCTGTAAACTTTTTTCCCGCAAAAATCGGGCAGAGATGAATCATCTCTGCCCGGCTCACTGCGGGATCTTCTTTGATCCTTATACAGTATAGCATACTACTTCTCTTTCTTCCACATAATTGTGACTTTAAAAAGATCTCCGTCTGTCTCTACCTTAAATTCACCGCCCTGCAGTTCCGTAAAACTCTGGGCAATCGCAAGACCAAGACCGCTTCCTTCGGTATTTCTGGAAAGATCACCTCTTACAAACCGCTCCGTGATCTCCTCCGGTGTAAAATTCATCTCCGTTGCAGACATATTTTTCAGGCTGACGGTAACTTTTCCATCCTGATCATTCATGGCAATATACACGCGAGAATGAGCCATGGAATATTTTAGAATATTCTGCACCAGGTTATCAATAATACGGAAGGTTCTCTGCGGATCCAGACGCAGGATACATTTCTCCTCCGGCAGACTCCACCGGAAATCCAGTGTGCTTGACTGAATTTTATCCTCATTTTCCAGTCGTACTTCCTTGATAAGGCTCACCAGATCTACTTCGTCATAATTCATGACAATGTTGTCAGTGGTCGCCTTACTGATCTCAAACAAATCCTCAATCAGCACTTTCAGCCGCTGGGATTTTTTCTCCAGGGTTGCCACATACTCTTTACGTTCCTCCTCTGTGATACCTTCTTTTTTCAGCAGATCCACATAGGTGATAATAGCGGTCAACGGCGTCTTTAAGTCATGAGATACATTCGTAATAAGCTCCGTCTTCATATTCCGGCTTCTTACTTCCTCATCTACCGCTTTCCGGAACCCACTTTGAATCGAAGTCAGCTGATCCCGGATGGGATTAAAAATCCCCATGTCCTCTTCCGTAGAAGCATTCAGATCTCCATCAGCAATAGTCTGTGTGACATTTAAAAGTTTTTTATAATTTTCCTGAATCTCTCCGCATTTTTTCTTGATGAGCACATACAAAAGAATCGAATAAATAATTGCTCCAAAGATTCCTCCAAACCAGATACAGCACAGCAGAACCACAATCAGTCCATTAATGCCGACCACTTTCCAGATATTTCTGGTCAGATGCTCATCCAGCTCCACATCCGTCGCCCAATTCCACAGCCTGAGCCACTGACGTTTCAGCCATACGAAAAACCGGAAGAACAGCGTCTGTTCCCAGATCGTCCGGAGTGGATGTGTGATATACGGAAGCAGGGAAGCCATCAGCCAGTACCAGCCAAATGCAAAGCAGCTCCAGAACAGCCAGATCAAGAATACCGCTACTGCGGGGGCATACTGTCCCAACGCCATATCTGATTCCAGGTAACCGGTCAGAGAATCCGATCCTCTCTTAAGCGTCAGTATCGCAAATTCATTCCCCAGCGCCCAGACTGTACCAACTGCTCCCATACACCCGATCACAAAGCTTACTTCTGTTGGCAGACGGAAAATCCGGTATTTCCGCAGTTCGAGAGAAGGGATATTTTGCAGGATAAGCGCCAGCAATGCCATGGCAATGATGATGACCATACCTGCCGTGGCAATACCGCTGTTATTATAAGCAACTCTTTCCACCCAGTACTCATCATCCATGTAATTATAGCTGTCATAATTTCCATTAATTCCGAAGACAAACGTCACATTCTGAATGATTGGAAGTGACATCTGCCTCAGCAGTGCATCATTACCAGCCTGATCAACTCTCAGATAGGTTTCATCACCAGATACCACGGTACCCGACTCCACATTGATGGCAGTATCCTCGTCGGTCTCATCATAGCTGACCTCATAGTCTTCGCCTTCATCCATGCCATTGTCATCCATGAGCTGTCCAATCGTTGCCTGCGTGAGACATTCGGTCAGATTTGACAGGCCGCCGATCTCATCCAGATCGAGATTCCATGTCTTACGGATATCCGGAACGCCTCTGCTGTCATAGGAAATGACCAGGCCGGAAGAATAGTAATCAAACATATCCACTCCGTCGTTATAAACTGCCTGCAGCAGTCTGGCATCCGAGCCGAAATTTTTGTCCACCCCTTTCGCATAGCTGGCATATTCGTAGATATCCTGTACCGTTACATACTGGTTTCTCATGTTCTTCATGAGTCTTGCGGCCGCTTCTTTTAAGCCCGCCTGCTCACTGTCTGTCAGTTTTCCTTTGTCATAGTTCTGTGTCAGATAAGTATAGGCATTCATATCCGGTGTAATCTCATAATTCAGATAGTAAATCGAGGATAACAGATACCGTTCAAAGTCGTCACCTACTGTAAATGCAGCCACATCACGATTTTTACTTACTCTGGCTTCTTCCTCTGTCTGATAAGTCTGAATCCTTTTCTGCGCTTTCTGCCAGAATACCGGATAGAGATTGCACATAATCACACCTGCCAAAGACACGCAAAGCAGTACTGCCAGTATTCCTTTGTATTTATTGTTTTTCCATTTTATAGCCAACGCCCCACACCACCTTCAAATATTTTGGATTTTTCGGGTTAATCTCGATCTTCTCACGGATATTCCGCACATGCACCATGATCGTATCTGAATTGACTGCTTTCTCATTCCAGACCCGCTCATAGATCTCATCAGAAGAGAACACTCTTCCCGGATGCTTCATCAGCAGCAACAGAATCCGGTACTCCATCGGGGTCACCTTCACCGGCACACCATCCACCCGGAGTTCTACTTTTTCCTCGTTGAGTTCCAGACCGCCGATCCGGTAAATGTGCTGTTCTTCTTCCTTTGAGCCGCCGTCCTTTAATTTTTCCAGATAACGGCTGTAGCGGCGCAGCTGGGAATTGACCCTTGCCAGAAGCTCCAGCGGCGTAAAGGGTTTGGTCACATAATCGTCCGCTCCCATGTTAAGTCCCAGAATCTTATCCACTTCCTCTGATTTTGCAGAGAGCATAATCACCGGAAAATCATAGTCTTTACGCATCTCCATCACCATCTGGATTCCATCTTTTCTCGGCATCATCACATCCACAATGGCAAGGTGGATTTCCTCCCGGTAAATAATTTCCAGCCCTTCGATTCCATCCGCAGCTTTGAATACTTCATAGCCCTGACTTTTCAGATAAATCTCGATTCCGTCCCGAATCTCTTTGTCGTCCTCGACGACTAACACATGATATTTCTCCATTTCACTTTTCCTGCCCTTCATGACTTGTATTCTAACTGCCGATTCTTAAAATCAAATGCAGGTATTTCTAAAAAAATTCTGAAGAAATACCTGCATACTTTCTAATTATAAATCTACTCTATGAACTTCAAACATGTCCTCTGACCGTCTGGTTACCTGCAGGACAAAATCGAATCGGTCCACATCTGTGCACAGCTGATAATCTTCTGCCGGAAATACCTCCTGGGTCTCCGGCCGGAAAAACTTTTCCCCGGATTCGGTGTGACGGAGTGTTTTCAGTTCTGCCTCCATATCAAGAGAGGTTCCTTCCACCAGACTCTTAATATAGCGGGCACATAAAACATCTTCCGGCGCGGAGGCCTTTCCTTCCAGTCCCATGGCAACCAGAGAGACCTGATCCGGCTGTACTTTCTGAATGTAACGCGCAATGGCCGCTGCGTTGACCAGACTTCCCGTGATAATCTCCTCTGCTCCGGCAGCATTGACGATTCCCTGGGTTCCGGCACTGGTGGTGTGGATCAGTGTCTTTCCCTCAAGATCGACGTCTGCGGTCTGGGACGGAGAATTTCCATATTGAAATCCCGGAAGAATCACACCGTGACGCTCTCCTATCAGAACCGCCTCCGGATGGTTCTCTTTCCATGCATAAGCGGTCTCTTTCGCCCCCACCGGACACAACTGTGCCGGATGTTTTGCCATCAGATAGCACTCCAGGGAAAATGCCCGGAAGACATCAATAATAACGGTCAGCCCTTTCGCCTGTCTGGCCCCTTCTATCATTTCCAAAATCTGAATATTCATCTTTTTCTGCCTCAATCTAATTGTCTGATCCATTCTGACAGAGCCTTTCTGCCAGCTCGTCCAGTTTTTTTCTCACATCCGGGCGCTCCGCAAGTCCTTTCTTATCTGAGCCGCCCATGGTTACGATACCTTCACAGACTGCTCCCAGATCATCCAGCATGTACTGGAACGTAGTGGATGCTCCCAGAAACTGCCGTTCGGATTCCGGTGCTCCGCCCACCAGCAGAATCGCCCCTTTCCGGTAAGGCTCTTTTCTCCCGCCCCGGATGATGGCTGCCCAGTATACCTGCAGCCGGTCCAATACTGCTTTCATGGATCCTGGAATATTATAAAAATATACCGGAGCTGCGAAGATAATCCGATCCGCTGCGTCGAGCTTCGCGTAGATCTCATTCATAGGATCATCAATGGCACATTTAGGATGGGTAAAGCAGTAGCGACAGTCCCTGCAGGGAGTAATGTCTTTCCGGTTATCCACCGACAGCCATTCCACTTCGCCGTCAAGCTGTCCTGCCAGATACTCTGCCATGGCAATCGTATGTCCTTTTTTTCTCGGTGTTCCAGTGATAATCAGTGTTTTCATCATTGTTCCTTTTCTTTTTTATAGAAGAATTCCCGGTAATATCCAGCTGCCGATAACTCCGTAGATCAGCAGATGAACTGGATAAAACCAATAGAAAAACCATTTGGGCTGCCGCCCCCGCTCCCCATTATAAAACCAGATGGGGATGAAAGCCAACGGTGCCGGAAGCTCCCAGTAAGTACAGATCGCTCCTGTGATACACTGCTGGAATCTGGATTCCCGCATAAGATAGAGCACGACAATCAAAGCCACTCCCATTGCTCCATAGTCACAGTGCACCAGTTCTCCCAGCGCACATCCGGCTGCGGCAATCACCAGACGCAGATACCAGACATCCTTCTGGGTTTTCAATGCCCAAATGGTCAGAAGTCCAAGCAGTAAAGTTATATACACATTCTGATACTGCCAGTCAAAGAATTTCCCGCGCACTGCCAGATCAAAAGGAATCTCGCTGATCAGTGCAAAAATTCCCAGCCGCATGGCATATTTTTTCACATCCCTGGTATGAAGAAATCCTTCCACCAAAAGGAAACAGAAAATCGGAAAGGCCGGCCGGCCAATATACCGTAAGATCCGGTCCACCCGCAGTAACTCGTTCCAGTGATCGGAAAACAGATTTCCCAGAGGTGACCTGCCCCAGACGTTCATCATATAGGTTTCCAGAACAGATGCCCCGAAATGGTCAATGACCATGGTGATAACCGCAAACCATTTGAGTACGCTGCCGCTGATCCCCCATTTAGTCTTCATGCTTCTTCACTACTTCGCCCTGTTTCTTATAAATAGAATGTGCCGGCACTACACCTCTTACGGAAGACAACGGATAAATATTGCTCTGTCTACCGATCACCGTACCCGGGTTCAGGACAGAACCGCATCCAACCTCTACATTGTCACCGATCATGGCACCAAATTTCTTGATACCGGTCTCAATATCTCCCTCCGGTGTATGTACTTTCACCAGATGTTTATCAGATTTTACATTGGACGTGATGGAACCCGCTCCCATATGTGCCTTGTATCCAAGAATGGAGTCACCCACATAGTTGTAATGAGGAACCTGTACTTTATTGAAAAGCACCACATTTTTCAGTTCGGTGGAATTGCCGACCACAGCCCCTTCGCCTACCAGTGCGTTACCGCGGATAAATGCACAGTGACGCACCTCTGCTTCTTTTCCGATGATGGCCGGTCCATGTATATAAGCGCTTGGAAATACATTGGCAGATTTTGCAATCCATACATCCTCGCCTACTTTGTCGTACTCCTCCGGATCGAGGGCTGCACCTAATTTTTTGATAAATTCACCGATTTTCGGAAGTGCCTCCCATGGATAGGTCAGACCGTCAAAAAGCTCTGCTGCGATCGTCTCGTTTAAGTCATACAGATCCTGAATGGTAATGTTGCTCATACTGTTATTCTCCTTTTTGCTTTGTTGGGGTTTTCTCTGTCTTTTTATAATATGCTGCTGCCGCCTCAAAATAAGGCCTCATGGCAAAATGCTGTCGGCTTCCCAGCACCTGCTCCGTTCTGCTGCGGACAAAATGTTCCAGTTTTCCCATATATTCATCTTGGGTAATCTGGCCTTCCGCCACATAGGTAAGTCCCTTTTCCCAGCTGGCGGTCAGCTCCGGATTCAAAAGGGACCGGATGGATACGCTGACCACGTCGAAAATATTTTCGCCCAGCAGAGTGGGGGTGATGATCTGTGTTTTTTTATTTAACGCAATATATTTATTGTTCACCAGCTTTTTCAAAATCTCTGCTCTGGTTGCGCTGGTGCCGATGCCGCTTCCCTTGATCTGTGCACGCAGATCCTCATCTTCAATAAGCTGTCCTGCATTTTCCATAGCCAGAATCATGGAACCGGAATTATAACGCTTGGGCGGAGAGGTCTCTCCCTCCTTGATCTTCGCATTCTTCACCGCAAGCTTCATGCCTTTTCGAAGCTTCATCAAAAGCTCCAGCGTGGAAGCATCTCCTCCGGTCTCCTCCTCTTCCCCTGCATCGTCCTTTTTCTTCTTGAACTCCAGGGCTTTCGGCGCGATTTTGAGATATCCTTCCTCCATGAGAATCCGGAAATTCGCAAAAAATTTCTCCGTTCCCATACAGGTCACCAGCGCTGCCTTCTGATACACCGCCGGCGGATAGAAAATGCTTAAAAATCTTCTTACAATCAGCTCATAGACCTGCTGTCCGGTCTGTGACACACTTCGAAGCGCTCCAAATCCCTGACCAGTAGGAATAATTGCATAGTGATCGGTAATCTGCTTATCATTGGTATAGCGGCTCTTTCCAATCCCCTGCCAGGATTTTTTTTCCAGAATCTCTGCCGCTGATTCTGCCAGCGGCTGATAATTCCGTAAGCCACCGATATTTTTATAAATCTCCTTTGCCACCGCCGTGGATAACACACGGGCGTCCGTTCGAGGATAAGTCACCAGCTTCTTCTCATAGAGCTCCTGGGTGATCTTCAGTGTCTCATCCGGACTGATCTTGAACCGCTTGGAGCACTCATTCTGAAGCTCTGCCAGATTAAATAAAAGCGGCGCATAACGGGTCTCTTTCTTCCGCTCGATGGAGACAATCTCCGCCTCCTGAGGTTCCATGGCTTTTAATTTGTGAATCAGGGCTTTCGCGTCCTCTTCTTTTTTGAAACCATTTTCCTTATAAAGAAGCGGCGACTGATAGTAAGCGCTTCCTTCCACAGCACGCCATTCTCCGTCAAAGGGTTTTCCACCCAGATCCTGTACCAGCAGTACCCGGTAAAACGGTGTCTTTACAAAGCTTCGGATCTCCCGTTCTCTTCGAACCACCATACCAAGAACACAGGTCATAACCCGACCCACGGAGATCACCGTGTATTTAGTGTTCTGAAAGCTGGAAATAGCTCTTCCGTACTGTAAAGTCAGCAGTCTGGAGAAGTTGATTCCCATCAGGTAATCTTCTTTGGCACGTAGGTATGCAGCTCCTGCCAGATTATCATACTCGGACAGGTCTTTTGCCTCCCGGATGCCGCGCAGGATCTCCTCTTCCGTCTGGGAATCGATCCAGACTCTCCGGCGTTCTTTGTCTTTCACGCCTGCCATCTGTTCTACCAGACGGTAAATGTATTCTCCTTCCCGCCCTGAGTCCGTACAGACGTAAATACATGTCACATCCGGCCGGTTCAGAAGTCCGCTCACGATCTGAAACTGCTTCTTTACACTGCCGATGACCTCATATTTCCATTCTGTGGGAAGAAACGGCAAGGTCTCCAGAGACCAGCGTTTGTATTTTTCATCGTAAACTTCCGGATAACTCATGGTTACCAGATGACCCACACACCAGGTCACGATGGCCTCGTCGGATTCGAGGTAGCCATCTTTTCGCGCCATATTCAGTTTCAGTGCTTTTGCGAATTCCTGCGCCACGCTGGGCTTCTCCGCAATATATAAAGATTTATTCATAGGTACTACACTTTCTCATTCTTTGCCATGTGCAATTGTAACATACTTATGCTATAATGTCCATGATATCGGGAACCTCCATCTGGTCCCCACACCATTGTTTTGAGGAGTACTTTCATGAAGGTTGTAGGTATCATCGCAGAATATAATCCTTTTCATAAGGGACATCAGTTTCATTTATCGCGTGCGCGGGAATTGTCCGGTGCGGACTATGTGATTGTCGTCATGAGCGGCAATTATGTGCAGCGGGGAACGCCTGCCATGTTCGATAAATATACAAGGGCAGAGGCAGCTCTGCGAAGCGGTGCTGATCTGGTGCTGGAACTTCCTGTACCTGTCGCCACGGGAAGCGCCGAATACTTTGCATCCGGTGCTGTGAAGATGCTGGCAGATACGGGAATCGTGACAGATCTCTGCTTCGGCAGTGAATGTGGTTCTCTTATGGATCTTCAGAAGCTGGCAGACATTCTGGCAGAGGAGCCGGAAGAATATCAGATTCTCCTTCGAAAGTATTTAAAGGAGGGAATGAGTTTCCCGGCTGCCCGGGCGCATGCCGTGAAAGACTATGCACCGGATCTTGCCTCTGATCTTCTCGATGCGCCCAACAACCTGCTGGGGTTGGAATATTTGAAAGCGCTGAAACGGCTTCACAGCACGATCCTTCCTCATACCATTCAGCGGGAGGGAAATGCTTACCACGACACTACCGTTACAGACGGAAGATCTGCCTCTGCCAGCGGTATCCGGGACTCTCTAATGAAGAGTCAGGGTGTCTTCACTGACCGTATATTGCAGCAGCTTCCATTTCCGGAACTCTACAAGGACTACGAAGGACTGTCACCTGTCTCGGAGAATTCCTTTTCCCTGCCCCTTTTACAGAAACTGCGGGCATTACAGGATCAGCCACTGGAACAGTACTTTGGTGTCAGTGCAGAGCTCTCCAATCGGATCTGGAACCGTCTGGATGAATTTTCATCCTTTTCCGGTTTTACGGATCTTCTGAAAACCCGGGAACTGACCCGCACTTCCGTAAGTCGTGCACTGCTCCATGTTCTGCTGGATGTCCGCGAATATAAGCCTGCAAGTGTATTCCGCGTACTCGGATTTCGAAAATCATCCGCCATACTGCTGAAAGAACTGAGTGCTCATGGGAATCTGCCCGTGATCACTTCCCTTTCCCAGGCTGGAATTCCACCGAAAGAGCTCTATGCAGATCATCTTTATGAATCCGTCCGTTCCCTGCTGCACGGACGGCCCTTTCAGAATGAATACCGAAGAAAAATGCTGGTCATCTGACCACAGGAGGTTCTGCTTTTGAAAAATTATATCTGGAAACTGTTCACCAATTTTGTGGAACGAATTTCGCGCACCCATACCTTTCATGCTCATTTCAGTCTGCTCTTTACCATTTGGGCCATGGCGCTGGCTACCGGGATTTCTTCCATCTACCACCATGTCAATCCTACCGGTTCTGCCAATGTGGCGCTGATTTACATCCTGACGATTATTATGATTTCCTACCACACGGACAAATACCGATATGGTATTATCTCTGGTATTGTCAGTGTTTTTTTCATAAATTACCTGTTTACTTATCCGTTTGGCCAGTTCAGCTTTGCTGTGTCCGGATATCCCTTCACCTTTATGGTCATGTACTTCATTTCTATTTTGACCAGTGCCACCACCTTCCGCATGAAAGATCAGGCACGAAAAATTAATGAAGCAGAAAAGTTTCTGGCTGAAGCAGAAAAAGAAAAGCTTCGCGCCAACCTGCTGAGGGCGGTTTCCCATGATCTTAGAACCCCTCTCACCAGTATGATCGGAGCCAGCTCTTCTTATCTGGAAAACGAGGCCGCTCTTCCACCGAAAGAAAAACGGGAACTGGTCTCTGAAATCTATGAAGATGCCAACTGGCTGCTTCATATGGTGGAGAATCTTCTGTCCGTCACCCGGATTACCGACGGCGGAGCAAGTGTTCTGAAAAAAACACCAGAGGCTGCAGAAGAAGTGCTCTTTGATGCAGTGTCCACTTCTCGAAAACGATACCCGGACCTGCAGATTAAGACCGTCATTCCCGATGAATTCGTAACTGCTCCCATGGATCCGCTGCTCATAAAGCAGGTGCTCCTGAATCTCATTGAAAATGCATATTTTCATGCCCGCAGCACAAAACCGTTGGAATGTACCTTAAGCAGTACCGAAGATGCCATCAAATTCTGCATCCGTGACTATGGAACCGGAATTGCCCCGGACCGTCTGTCAGGTATCTTTGACGCGGTTCCGTCTGCTCCCAGCTCTGCTGCATCCACTGTGGATACCCGCAAAGGCATGGGCATTGGGCTTTCTATTTGCAAAGCCATCGTCAATGCCCATAACGGTGAGATTACCGCACGCAATCTCACCGAAGGAGCTGAATTCTGTTTTACTATTCCGAAGGAGGAAATCCATCATGAAACCTACGATCCGAATCCTCGTCATTGAAGATGAGCGAAATATTCTGAGCTTTATTACTTCTGTCCTGGAATCTCAAAACTACCAGGTAATTTCTGCTTCAAACGCTACGGAAGGACTTTCCCAAGCCGCTTCTTCCACGCCTGATCTGATCCTTTTAGATCTGGGACTTCCGGATCTGGATGGAACAGAAGTGATTCAGAAAATAAGAACCTGGTCCGCAGTTCCCATTCTCGTGATCTCTGCCCGTACTCAGGAGCAGGACAAGGTACTTGCACTGGATCTGGGCGCTGATGACTACATCACAAAACCCTTTGGCAATTCCGAGCTTCTGGCAAGAATTCGGACAGCCCTCCGCCATACCATGCAGCACCAGACAGGCAGCGATCCGCTCCTCCATCCCTATCACCATGGCGGACTGACCATTGATTTTGAAAAACGACTGGTCACCAGAGACGAAACGGACATCCATCTGACTCAGAACGAATACAAAATCGTGGCGCTTCTGGCTCAGAACAGTGGCCGCGTGCTCACTTATGATAAACTGATTGAATATGTATGGGGACCTTATTCCGAAAATGACAACACCAGTCTCCGGGTACATATGGCAAATATCCGAAGAAAACTGGAGCCAAACCCTGCAGAGCCAATTTATCTTTTTACTGAAATCGGAGTTGGCTACCGCATGGCAGAAGAAGACACATAAGATGTGCTGATAATAATGACCCCTCCGGGAGGCAGGATGTTCAGGAACCTGCGCCCGGAGGGGTCATTGTCTGTTGCTGGACTGATGTGCCATTCATATGCGATGAATATGGAGGATAACGCATATACACCAGTCATATATTCGTGCATTCTGCATGAGATTTCACATAAATAAAAAACTGCCGCTATAACCCACAAGCCGACATTTCGCAAAATGAAGTGCGCCATTCACTCCATCTGTTGGATGTTAAGCCTTGCTCGGAAGCTCATCTCATATACCAAGCAGGTTTCCTGACTTACGGATACCAACGTCTGTCCTCCCCTTCTCACATGTATGATTGGGTTATGCAATGGGATTTTGAAAACAGACTCTCCGAATACAGTGACCGGATCGCTCAGGACTCACACCTGATTCCCTTTTCGTACCTGTTGTATGGTAGGTACGCACTTGATACAGCACTCTCTGCACATTTTTGATTATAGACGACAGCAGCCGAACTGTCAAGAGTTTTGGGATAATTTTCCCAATTTTCTTTTCCAGTCCGGCTGTTTCATTGGCAATTATTACCTTTTAGTTCTTAAAACTGTGAATCGGAGCCGGTATTCTTCCGGTTCTTCCTACAAATGCGTCGCAGGAGAAATTATTTACCGGCATGATCGGTGCATAGCCAAGCAATCCACCAAACTCTACCATCTCACCTACACCTTTTCCGATAACCGGAATCAGACGAACTGCCGTTGTCTTCTGGTTAACCATACCGATTGCCATCTCGTCAGCAATAATACCAGAAATGGTAGTTGCTTTTGTGTCACCCGGAATAGCAATCATATCAAGACCTACGGAGCAGACACAGGTCATAGCTTCCAATTTTTCCAACGTAAGTGCTCCCGCCTGTACGGCATCAATCATTCCCTGATCTTCACTGACCGGAATAAATGCACCGCTTAAGCCGCCTACATAAGAAGATGCCATAACGCCGCCCTTCTTTACCTGGTCATTTAAAAGTGCCAGGGCTGCAGTAGTACCCGGTGCTCCTGCATGCTCCAGCCCAATCTCCTCCAGAATCTCAGCGACGCTGTCTCCAATGGCCGGAGTCGGTGCCAGAGAAAGGTCGATGATACCGAATGGAATTCCCATTCTTCTGGATGCTTCCTGAGCTACCAGCTGACCAACACGGGTAATCTTAAATGCGGTTTTCTTAATCGTCTCACAAAGTACCTCAAAATTTTCTCCACGAACCTGGGAAAGGGCCTTCTTTACAACACCAGGGCCACTGACGCCCACATTGATGACAGCATCTCCCTCAGTTACTCCATGGAAAGCACCTGCCATGAACGGGTTATCATCTGGTGCATTGCAGAAAATAACCAGCTTGGCACAGCCAAGAGAATCATTTTCCTTCGTCATTTCTGCAGTTTCTTTTACAATTTCACCCATCAGACGGACTGCATCCATATCAATACCTGTCTTGGTGGAACCCACATTGACAGAACTGCAGACACGTTCCGTCTCTGCCAGCGCCTTCGGGATGGCACGCATGAGAAGCTCGTCACTCTTCGTCATTCCCTTGGAAACCAGTGCAGAAAACCCGCCCAGGAAGTTAACGCCTACCGTATGGGCTGCCTTATCCAGCACCTTTGCAATCTCCACATAATCATCCGGTGTCTTGCAGGCCGGTCCACCGACCAGAGCAATCGGAGTTACGGAAATACGTTTATTAACAATGGGAATTCCGTACTGCGCCTCGATGGATTTTCCAGTGGATACCAGATCTTTGGCCATCGTGGTGATCTTCTCATAAATATTTTTCTTCAAAATCTCAAGGTCAGAATCAATGCAGTCCAGAAGGCTAATGCCCAGCGTAATGGTACGTACATCCAGATTCTCTTCCTCGATCATTTTATTGGTCTCAAGAACTTCTGTAATATTGATCATAGTCTTCTTATCTCTCCTTAGATACGATGCATCATGTTAAAGATATCTTCATGCTGACAGCGGATCACTACGCCGATCTCCTGTCCCAGTGCACCGAGATCACTGGAAAGCTCTGTCACATCTCCTGCCTGTGCAGCGTCCACGATCATCATCATATTGAAATAACCGTCAACGATGGTCTGGGAAATGTCCAGAATGTTTACCTGATGTTCTGCGAGATACGTGCAGACTTTTGCAATAATGCCTACTGTATCGTGTCCTACTACTGTGATAATAAATTTGTTTTTCATAGGTTCTCCTCCATATTGGTTAGAAATTACATACTCCGGAGCATTGTTCCCTGTCTGCTACCTGAATATCAAAATCTCCGGATTTATAATCCACCGGATCCAGCTCAATTTCCAGACGTACCGTCTCATAAGCCAGTTCCGCGTAGTTATTTTCTTTGCTCAGATGTCCGAGGTAAATCTTCTTAATATTATCATGCAGAATTCTGCAAAGAAGCTGTCCGGCACTCTCGTTGGACAGATGTCCCCTCTCTCCTAAAATCCTCTGTTTTAAAGGATAAGGATAAGGTCCTACCTGAAGCATCTGAATATCGTGGTTCGCCTCCAGAAGAACTGTATCCAGCCCCTTAAGATGTTCCACAATATAATCGTTATAGACCCCCATGTCCGTGGCTACCGCCGTACTCTTCTCTCCGCACTCAAACCGATAAGCCACCGGTTCCGCCGCATCATGAGAAATAGCGAATGGTTCCACCTTCATATCCCCTATGAAAAAATCTTCATCAGCATGCACCACATGGTACAGTCCTTCGTCTATGGTTCCAAGACTGCTCATAGACTTCATTTGACGGATCGTGCCTTCCGTTGCATAGATCGGCACACCATATCTTCTGGCCAGAACACCCACTCCCTTAATATGATCTGAATGCTCATGGGTAATCAAAAGCCCCTGAATGTCGCTTCCTTCCAGCTCCAGTTCCTTTAAACCCGCTTCGACCCGTTTCGCGCTGATGCCCGCATCCACCAGCAGATGGGTATTGTCACTTCCTGTATAAATACAGTTTCCGCTGCTTCCGCTGGCAATACTGCATAATCTCATCTATTCCTTCATCCTTCTGTCTATCTGTCGAAATGTCTCTTCCTCACTGCCGTTATTATCAATCATAAACAGACAGCGCTTCTGAAATTCTTCATGTGTTTTCTGGCTTCGGAAGATCTGATCTATCCTCTCGTCGCTGTAACCGCGGCTTTCCTTCAGTCTTTGACGCCGAATTTTTTCATCTGTATAAATATACCATGTTTCATCACAGAATGCATCATAATTTTCTTCCAGAAATAAAGCAGCTTCTACCACAACATATGACAAATGCAATAATTCCGCTTCTTCCAGCCGTCGCAGAATTTCCTGCCGCACTGCCGGATGGATGATCCGGTTCAGAATCATGCGTTTCTTCTCATCCGCAAATACGATGGCTCCCAATGCTTTCCTGTCAATGGTTTTGTCTTCACTTACTATTTCCTGACCAAACACCTTTACTACCTGCTCATAAGCTTCATGACCTGGTTCCATCACTTCATGACCTACCAGATCCGCCAAGATAAGCTTCGCTCCGTAACGTTTTTCCAGATAGTTCAGCACCGTACTCTTTCCGGCTCCCACACCGCCGGTCACTCCGATAATTTTCATCTGTTATTTCGCCTCGTACCAGTTTTTTCCTCTGTGGAGATCGATTTCCAGCGGAACCCGCAAAGACGCTGCCTGCTGCATCTCCTCCCGCAAAATTTCTTCTACCCGGTCTGCTTCAGAAAGCTTTGCCTCCACCAGTAATTCATCGTGCACCTGCAGGATCAGCCTTGATTTCATTTTTTCTTCCCGTAACCGGTCATGTACCCGGTTCATGGCAATCTTGATAATGTCCGCTGCTGTTCCCTGAATGGGGGAATTCATGGCCACGCGCTCTCCAAAGGATCGCTGCATAAAGTTAGAAGATTTCAATTCCGGAACCGGTCTTCTCCTGCCGTACATGGTGGTCACATAGCCTTCCTCTTTGGCATGCTCTACCAGTCCATCCAGATAAGATTTGATTCCCGGATAGGTTTCAAAATATCGTTCAATATATTCTTTGGCTTCTTTGGTGGAAATGCTCAGATCCTGAGACAACCCAAAAGAACTGATTCCATATACAATACCAAAATTAACTGCTTTCGCATTTCTACGCTGCTGCGGTGTCACCTCATCAATGGGTACGTGAAATACCTGAGAAGCAGTCAAACGATGAATATCCTCTGCCTGCTGATAAGCCTCAATCAGTTTCTCATCCCCGGACATATGAGCCAGCACACGAAGTTCAATCTGGGAATAATCCGCATCCAGGAAAATACAATCCTCCGCCGGAATAAAGACCTTTCGGATCAGCCGTCCAAGCTCCATACGTACCGGAATATTCTGAAGGTTCGGCTCCGTACTGCTGATCCTTCCGGTGGCTGTAATGGTCTGGTTAAATTTACTGTGAATTCTTCCATCCTTCGCAATACAGCCAGCCAGCCCGTCCGCATAAGTGGATTTTAATTTGGTCATCTGACGGTATTCCAGAATATCCCTCACTATAGGCTGATCGCCTGCCAGCTTTTCTAATATGTCCGCTGATGTGGAATAACCGGTCTTGGTCTTCTTACCACCCTTCATCCCCATCTTTTCAAACAAAATCACACCCAGCTGCTTGGGAGAATTTATATTAAATACCTCACCGGCTGCCTCATGAATCTTTTTCTCCAGCTCCTCAATCCGGCCAACCAGCGCTTCCCCATATTCCCGGAGTTCTTCACCATTCACCCGGATACCCGCCTGCTCCATGTCATACAGGGTAAATACCAACGGCATCTCGATCTCATCGAACAGCTTTCTCATCCCCATATCGTCCAGTTTTTTCAGAAGCTCCGGCATCTTTTTAAAAGTAGTGAGTGCCGCATACGGTTTTTTCAGATCTTCATGCTCATAGCTGCTCATGAGCGGATTGATAAGATAAGCCGCAATCTCAATATCAAATAAATGTTCCCGGCAAACCGGATGGACAAAAGCTAATAATTTTTTCACATCTGAAGCCCCGCAAAGCGGTACTTCCTCGATGATTTCTCTCAGCTTGTCCAGAAGATATTGTTCCGTCAGAAATCCTTCCTCGGAAACGCAGAACACTTCCTGCTCTGAATCTGTCAGAGATACATGCAGTCCCTCTTCATAATACAGTTCAAAGGCAATCTGCTTCTGATTTTTCAGTCGTGAAAACAGATTTTCTGCCTCGGCAAAATCGGTAACCATCGTCACTTCCGGTTCTGCCGGCTTGCCTGCTTCTGCCTCCTCAAAACGTCCCAGGAGCTTCTTAAAATTCAGTTTTCTGCACCATTCATAGGCCTCCGTCGTATAGAGGTTTGTAAGCCTTGCATCCTCAAAAGAAAGAGTAAGAGGTGCTTCCAAGCAGATGGTAGCCAGTTCTTTACTCATCTCGGCCATATCGTAATGGTTTTTCAGCGCTTCCTTTGCACGGTTTGGCTTAATCTCCTCTACATGGGCATACGCATTTTCAATCGTGCCGTAAGCAGCGATCAGATTGGTTGCCGTCTTCTCTCCAATACCCGGTACCCCCGGAATATTATCAGAAGCATCTCCCATAAGTGCTTTTAACTCGATAATCTGGGACGGTGTTACCTGATAGGCATCCTTTACATCCTGGGCATGATAATTTTCAATTTCCGTGACACCTCTCTTTGTTTTCGGCATCCGGATCATAATTTTCTCTGTGGCCAGCTGCAGAAGATCCCTGTCTCCGGATACAATGACTGCATCCACGCCTGCCTCTTCGCTCTTTTTTGCTGCTGTTCCCAAAAGATCGTCCGCCTCATAACCCTCCATCATAAGCAGTGGGATACCCATAGCTGTAAGCAGTTCTTTTAATACCGGCACCTGCTCACGCAGTTCCTCCGGCATAGGTTTTCTCGTTCCCTTATAAGCGTCGTACATTTTATGCCGAAACGTCGGTGCCTTCAGGTCAAACGCCACCGCCAGATATTCCGGCTTTTCCTCGTCCAGAATCCGGAACATAATATTCAGAAATCCGTAGATTCCATTGGTATGAAGTCCCTCCGCATTGGTCAGGTCCGGGACACCATAAAAGGCACGGTTGATAATACTGTGCCCATCAATCAAAACTATTTTTTCACTCATTAAAA
This sequence comes from Hominiventricola filiformis, assembly GCF_020686965.1. NCBI lineage: Bacteria > Bacillati > Bacillota > Clostridia > Lachnospirales > Lachnospiraceae > Hominiventricola > Hominiventricola filiformis. The sequence continues at coordinate 160,576 of NZ_JAJEPS010000003.1, forward strand.
GAGCCACCTCACGATCATATATATAAGTGCCATAATGGCTGCGGCACGCAAAAACAGGACATACGTATACAGAAACCTCTCATCCTGTACGTCCGCCTCGGAAGTCTCAAGGGAATCCTCCACCAGTGTCCGGTAATTTACCGTCTCTTCCGCTCCGTCCAGCTGCCGGATACCTGCAAATACCGTCGCATATACTTCCAGTTCTTCATAGCACTCCGGGCAATGCCGGATATGTTTTACAAATTCGCCTTCTTCTTTTTCATCCAATTCGCCGTTAATATACGGCACTAAAAGCCTCTGCGCCTGCTTACAGTTCATTCTTACCGCTCCTGCCATACATATATATAGGTACATACACATTTATTATATCCAATCAAATATGGGAATGCAAGCCGCCTGTTCTGCTTTTCATGATTACTTCCGATTTGACAAAACAAAAAAGACCTTGAAAAATCAAGATCTTTTTAGTGGACCAGAGGGGAGTCGAACCCCTGTCCGAAAGCCCATCCATCGCGGTATCTCCCATCACAGCCGCTTATTTGACATTCCCTCCGCTGTACACCAACCGGCAGGTTTACAGCTTCAGTAGCTTCATGATACGCCCACACGTGCAAAGCTTAACGTGTGTCGTTTCCCACATAGTCGATGCCTGGGTCACAAAGTGTGGGTGCTCTGAGTCAGACAGCTGCCATTAGGCAGCGATTGCTAAATTATCTTCAGCGTTTATATTTATTTTTGCACCTTACGCGGTACCTTCGGATGGCTGCCCCAACTTCAAAACCCCCGTCGAAACCTTTACTAGCCCTGATACTGCCTGTAAAGTCGCGTGGCTGAAATTTAGCGTATTTATATCTTAGCCGTCATAAATAAATTTGTCAAGAAAAATACCATTAAAAATAACAATACAGAATGCGAAATTGTTCCAAAGAAGGTGCTCAGGAACATATCCGACGATGGAAGCTCCGGAGCTTCTCAGTCAGATCAAAGCAGAGCATCAGAACTATCGATCCGATCGTTCTGAAACCGTGACAGATGCTCATAGGGCAGAATAAGACGTCCTCTGTAGAGTCCACAGCCATCATTGATCAGGCTGTTGTCCACGGCAGAGAACATATTGACATCCAGTCTGGAAAGATCCAGATGCTGCAGGCGGATACCACGCTCATACGCTTCATCGAACCAGATACATTCCCCTTCCGGGATCTGGTGGCGTCTGCCCCTTTCTTTCTCCTGCCGTTTTTCATAATTCTGGTGATTGGCACTTCCAATCTCTGCCGTATCATCCATATCTTTGGTCCGAATCTGTACTTCCATATGACAGTTGGCACAGTTATCAAAAAATGTAATGTGCAAAGACTGATAGCTGGAAGTATTTTCGTTAGAAATATAATCCCGGAAACAGTCTTTTACTTCTTCCTTCATAAGCGGTGATGTACTTCTCTTGATACCGCCTGTGGGAATCACGGTAAATCCGCGTTTCTCCAGAAATCCTGGCAACACATTCGCAATTTCATAAATGCATTTTAATTCCTGCGCTTCCCTCTCTTCTTCACTTTCCAGATGGCATCTGGGCATGGAAATAACGATCCGGTATGCAATGAGATCCCGGAAACGCTGCAGACGCTTCTTCACCTCTTCCACCGGCGGATAGGTGCCATGCTCTATATAATATTTGTAAATATCTTTCACAATATAGCCGTTGAACTTTGCCTCCGCACGAATCAGGGATTTGATCCGTCCTTTAAATGTAAATGCCAAATATGGATATTCTTTTGCCATATACATATAAAATTCCCTGATTTTCTGGGACTGCGCCGTCAGGAATTCATTGTGTTCCAACAGATCAATCATCTGGTGCAGAAACTCATGGTGAATCAAATCAATCTCATTTCCCGTTCTATCTGCTTCCTTCTTCAAGTCATCTGCATAATTGTGTAAGATTCGAAGTACTGTATCTCCTGAATACAGGTAATCATTTAATGCTATCATCTGTCTGTTAGAATCCTTCCCGCTCTTTCCGTAAGCTGTAATGACGTTCTCCGTCTTTTTATTTATACTTCATTTTTATCATCCAGTTCAAACCAGAACTCCACACCATTATCATAATTGTTGACTCCATAGCGCTGATGCATGGATTCCATAATAGCTTTTACAATGGAGAGGCCCACACCGCTGCCGCCATATTCCCTGGTTCTTGCCTTATCTACTTTATAGAACTTATCCCAGATGCGTCCCAGATCTTCCTTCGGAATCGGTTTACCAGTGTTGAAGACCCCAACACGCACATGATCAGGTTCTTTCTGAATGGTGATCTTAATAATCTTTTCCCCTTCCACATGGTTCAGGGCATTGCTGATATAATTGGTCAGCACCTGTTCCATTTTAAATTCATTGGCCCAGGCATAGACCGGCTCCCTTTGATCAAATACCAGATGAACTTCCTTCTGTTCGAACAGAATCTTCATGGACTGCAGCATATTATGAAGCATGGATGTCAGATCAAAACGTTCCATGGTCACCACTTCATTTCCAAATTCCAGTTCATTGAGTGTCAGCAGATTTTTCACCAGTTTGTTCATTTTTGACGCTTCATCCATAATGACTTCACAGTAAAAATCCCGGCTCTCCGCATCATCGTTAATACATTCCTTCAGTCCTTCTGCGTACCCCTGCACCAGTGCAATGGGTGTCTTCAGTTCATGGGATACATTGGACAGGAATTCTTTCCTCATCTGATCCCTTTTTTCCTTCTGCTCAATATCCCGCTGCAGTTCGTTATTGGCTGTCTTCAGCTCTGAGATGGTCTTTTCCAGTTTTTCCGACAGCTGATTCATATGATTACCCAGAAATACGATTTCTTCATCTTTACCACCGGAAAATTTTACATTAAAATCCAGATCCGACATTCGTTCGGACAATTTTGCCAGTTCCAGAATTGGCTCGGAAATTCTTTTGGACAGGATCTGAATGGCAACCGCTCCAATCAGCAGCACAAAAATTCCCACCTCCAGCAGAAACTTGTTAGCCAGCATGACGCTTTCCCGCAAAGGCTCCACCGCTGTCCGGATTAAAAACAGCTCTCCTTTATCCAGGGTGCCTGTGATCTTCAGATATCCTCTTCTGGCTTCTCCGCCACTTAAACTCATAGTATAATTGTCCGTCTGTTCCCAGATTGTTTTCTTATCTGGCTCTGCTCCCAGTACATACTCATATAATTCTCTCTGCAGTTCTGCGGAATCACGCACCGTTGTCAACTTGGCATGTCCGTCACTTCCCATGACAAACAGACTGACATTATCCACCTCACAGATAGTATTCAGCTTTGTTATAAACGCATCTCCACTCATAGCATCCGCCGCAGAGGCCTCATTTAAATACTGATACGTTTCCTTTAACGCTTCCATCTTATTCTTAATATAATATCGTTCCAGGAAAAACATATTCGCCAGCATACAGGCTGCCAGTGCCACGATCAGTACCAGTGAAAAGATCACTGTCATCCGGACTCTGATGGAATGAATATGCCCTGGTTTTTTCTTGTTTTCCGACATGATTATCCTCTCCTGTTCTCTTATCGGATCAGCAAAAAGGCGGAGCACTTCAGGCGCTCCGCCTTTTTTACTCTGACGCTATTTTACCACAACATCAGAAAACTTCCATCCTTTTCACAGGAATTTCACGTTTCTGCCAGGATCTATGAAGAACAGAACTCATGATTATGAAGCAGTTCATGTTCTTTTCCTTTCAGGAAGCCTTCATAGAGGGACATTACCATCGGGTTCTCATCACATTTTTTAATCACCGCTACATTATCTGCACGATAAATGCCTTCCTTGCGGGCTGCTTTAGTACGGTCACCTGCCAGACGCGGCTGACCGCCACCCATGATACAGCCTCTGCGGCATGCCATGACCTCTATCAGATGGTAATTCTTCTCACCGCTCTGTACCTGTTCCATGACTTTTCTTGCATTGGCAAGACCGCTGACTACACAGATATTTAATTCTGTTCCTCCATATGGAACAGAAAATTCTCTGATCAACCCGTCTTCATCGTCACCACGTACACCACACTCTGCAATGCTCTCCAGCGTTGCTTTGTCATGTCCCGGTACCAGATGACGTATCACTGCCTCGGTTACACCACCGGTTACACCGAAGATCACACCGCCGCCGGATCCAAATCCGAACGGGATATCGGAAGATTCCGGCTCCAGCTCTGCAAAATCAATGCCGGTCATACGGATCATATCGATAAACTCGGTCGTTGTGATCACATAATCGGTATCCTGCTCCCCATTGGTAAAGCTGTTGGGACGTTTTGCCTCCATCTTCTTCGCTGTACACGGCATGAAAGATACCATGACGGTCTTCTTACCCTGACTGTTTTCCGGATTTCGGAAATACTCTTTGGTTACCGCAGACATCATTCCCTGAGGAGAACGGCAGGTAGATACATTCTCCCTGTAATCCGGGAACTGCTCTCCTACGAATTTCACCCATGCCGGGCAGCAGGAGGTCAGAAGCGGAAGTTTTCCGCCATTTTTCAGACGATCCAGAAATTCTGCAGACTCCTCCACAATCGTAAGATCCGCACTGAATGCGGTATCGTATACTTCATCAAATCCCATGCGGTGAAGCACATTGACAATCTTGCCCATCACGCTCTTGCCCTTAGGAAGTCCGAAGGCGCCGCCGACTGCCACACGCACTGCCGGAGCTACCTGTGCTATCACACGAGTATCCGGATCAGCCAGTGCTTCCCATACTGCTTCTCTGTTATGACGGATGCTGATGGCACCGGTCGGGCAGAAGATCTGACACTGACCACAGTTGACACAATCAGTTTTTGCAATCTCTTTGTCAAATGCCGGCATCACCATAGCTTCGGAACCACGGAATGCAAAATCAAGTGCGCCTACCCCCTGCAGCTCATTGCAGACACGTACACAGTTACCACAAAGAATACATTTATTCGGATCACGCACGATGGACGGAGAACTGAAATCAATCGGCTTTTGCTCTCTGTAGTTGTTGTATCTTACACTGGTCACGCCAAAACGGTGTGCCAGAGTCTGCAGATTACAGTCACCGCTCTTGACGCAGGTAGTACAGTCTCTGCAGTGTGCAGCCAGTAAAAGCTCGATAATCAGCTTTCTGTAGCGTTTCAGTTTTCCGGTATTGGTGTAAATCACCATACCATCCCTTGGCTCCTCTGAGCAGGAGGCAAAGGTTCTTCCCCGGTCATCTTCCACCGTACACAGACGACACGCTCCAAAGGTGGAGAGTTCTGAATGATAACACAGTGTAGGAATATCAATACCTGCCTTACGAATGATGGTCAGGAGATTTTTTTCATCGGTAAATTCTACTTTTCTACCGTCAATTGTAATGATTCCCATATTTCTCCCCCTTTCTACATTTCAACATAAACAGCGTCAAATGCACAGTTGTCTTTACATGCTGAACACTTGATACACAGGTTTGGATCAATATGGTAGCACTCTTTACGCACACCGGTAATAGCGCCAACAGGACAGTTCTTCGCACATTTTCCGCAGCCTTTACAGTAATCCGGATTGATGATGAAGCGACGCATTGCCTGACAGACTTTCGCACGGCACTTATGATCGCGGATATGCTCTTCATATTCCTCACGGAATGTTTTCAACGTACTTAATACCGGAAGCGGAGCACTCTTGCCAAGCCCACACAGAGCCATGCTCCGAATCATGGTTGCAAGCTCTTCCAGCTGATCGAGATCTTCCATCCTGCCTTCTCCGGCTACAATTCTCTCCAGAATCTCCAGCATACGCTTGGTACCCTCACGGCACGGTACGCATTTACCACAGGATTCTCTCTGGGTAAAGCTCATGAAGAAACGGGCAACCTCTACCATACAGGTATTGGTGTCCATAACTACCATTCCGCCGGAACCAACGATGGCATCAAATTTCTTTACAGAATCAAAGTCAAGGGGTTCATCCAGATGTTTCTCTGTCAGACATCCGCCGGACGGTCCGCCGATCTGTACTGCTTTGAACTGAGCGCCATTCTTCAGACCGCCGCCGATATCAAAGATAATCTCTCTTAAAGTACTTCCCATCGGGACTTCGATCAGGCCGGTATTTTCGATGGCACCGGTCAGTGAGAAAGTCTTGGTTCCCGGGCTTCCCTCCGTACCAATGGTCCGATACCAGTCTGCACCCTGCAGAATGATCTTCGGAACATTAGCATAGGTTTCTACATTATTCAGAACCGTCGGTTTCTCCCACAATCCCTTTTCTACCGTTCTTGGCGGCTTGACACGCGGCATTCCTCTCTTACCTTCGATGGAAGCCGTCAGTGCGGAACCTTCACCACATACGAATGCACCGGCACCTCGGTTAATATGTAAGCGGAAGGAGAAATCCGTTCCAAGGATATTGTCTCCTAACAGTCCTCTTTCTTCCAGCTGTGCAATGGCATGGCGCAGTCTGGCTACAGACATGGGATACTCGGCACGTACATAGATATAACCATCAGCTGCCTTTACTGCATAAGCGGCGATCATCATACCTTCAATCAATTTGAAGGGGTCACCTTCCATAACGGAACCGTCCATGAATGCACCAGGATCACCCTCGTCACCGTTACATACCACATAACGAACCGTTTCTTTCTGACGTGCTACCTGTTTCCACTTGCGTCCGCAGGGGAAACCTCCGCCTCCACGTCCTCTTAATCCTGAGCGGTCTACTTCATCAATAACCTCGTCTCTGGACATCTCGAACATGGCTTTGTTCAGTGCCTCAAAGCCGCCGGATGCAATATACTCATCCAAAGATTCCGCATCCACACGACCACAGTTTTCCAGAACAATTCTTGTCTGTTTTGCCATGAACGGAATATCTTCCGGATGCTTATAATGAACATCTTTCTTCGTATAAAGCAGATGATCGACGATCTCTCCCCTTACGACCGTCTCTTCAAAAATCTCTCTGCAGTCTTCCGGCTGTACCTTTACATACTGAATCACTTCATCCCCGCGCTGGATTCTTACGAGGGGTCCAAGTTCACAGAAGCCCTGACATCCGGTTTTCTTAACGCCTACATGCTCCCCGTCTTCATCGTGAGGTGCAAAATCAAGCACGATTCCCGGTGTGTTTTTTACCAGTTCCAGAAATTCTTCGTAGATCTTCGTGGAACCTGTAGCAATACATCCGGTACCGGAACAGACCAGAATCCGGCAATCATAAGCTTCAATCTGCCGTCTGGCATCTTCTCTTACCTGCTGAAGCTCTTCCCTTGTCATCATGGTTTATCCCCTCCCTCTCAATTCTTCGATCACCGCCAGTGCTTTCTCCGGTGTCATGGAAGGATGCACGTCTTCATTAACCATCATGGTAGGTGCCAGACCACATGCTCCAAGACAGGACACCGTCTCTACGGTAAACATCATGTCATCCGTTGTATGCTTTTTCTTACTAAGTCCAAGTTCCTTCCAGAGCGCTTCCAGAACCGGCATGGACTTCCGCACATGACAGGCGGTACCATCACAGACTTTAATCACGTATTTTCCCTTTGCTTCAAAGGAAAAATTCTCGTAAAATGTTGCTACACTGTACGCTTTCGCCTCTGTAATTCCAATCTGCTCTGCTACATAGGTGAGCAGCTCCCCCGGCAGATAGCGGTACTCCGCCTGGATGTCCTGCATGATGGGGATCAATGAACGGGCATCCTTGCCATAATGTTCAATGATCTCATCTGTCTTACTGTAATAAGACTGGTCAAGCATTTTCGTTATCCTCCTTATCCCATATACTTTTATGCATTTTGTGCATAATACGATGTGTTAATTCTATCATTTTTCAACGTTTTGCACAATTTCCATTTTTCACAGAATTTGGGTTCGGAATTTGACAAATCCAATAGTTAGTACATGTTAATAAAGTTAGTGCTGATGTCAAAACAAAAAAATCCTCTGGATTTCTCCAGAGGATTTTGTCAGAAAAGCCTGTATTTAAGCCAGTGCAGGAAATGGGACTTGAACCCACACGAAGTCACCCTCGTCAGATTTTGAGTCTGATGCGTCTGCCATTCCGCCATTCCTGCGCATCTAACTCAATTATCTTACCACAAGTTTCTTCAAAGTGCAAGAAATTATTTTACAAGTTCTTTTAAAAATTATTTCTTACTTCCGTCAGATTCTTCTTCATCCTCCGGCGGGGTCTCCAGCATAGAGTATGCAATATTGGTTGCATGGTCAGCCACGCGCTCGAAACCGGAAATGGTATCGGAAAATACCATGCCTGCTGCTGCGGAACATTCATTTTGAGTCAGACGCTCAATATGATGTTTCTGAAGTTCACGCTCCATCTCATCAATGCTGTCCTCCAAAGTCATGATATCATATAGATGTTCCCTTGTATTATTGGCAAACATGTCCATAGCATATTTGAGAATGGTGTTCACTCTGGATCCCATCTCTCTTAATTCCTCTAACGCAGTATCACTGAAAGCAATCTGCTCTTTGATACGGGTCTGGGCGGAATCTGCCAGATTTTCCGCATGATCACCGATACGTTCGATATCATTTACCACATGGAACAGAGCACCGATACTCTTACTATCGTCAATAGGAAGGGTCATCTGGCTGATCTTCACCAGATAATTGGTGATTGCATGGTTCATAAAGTTAATCTGCTTTTCCACTTCATAGATCTTACTGATCTCATCCTCATTTAAGGTAATTAATGCATCCAGACCACGATTCAGGTTCTCATAGGCAAGTTTACCCATATGCTCCAGCTCTCTGACAGCCTCGATGACTGCAGTTGTCGGAGAAAATACCGCTTTCTTTCCAATATAAAGAAGTTCGCATTCGCCCTCTGCGGTCTCATCCTCACCCGGCACTGCTAAATAGGTCAGTTTTACAATCCCCTTCGTAAACGGAAGCAGCATGATAACCTGGCTGATCTTAAACAGTGTATGGGCATTTGCCACACATCTTCCCGGTTCCGGTCCGGAGATGGTCTGCAGCAGATACAGCACCAGATCCCCTGCAAATGTCAGGATCAGGAAAATAATAATGGTTCCGATAATATTGAAGAACAAGTGAATCAGAGCTGCTCTCTTCGCATTTTTATTTCCATTCAGAGATGCCAGCAGTGCGGACATACAGGCACCAATATTACATCCCAGAATGATATAGAAGCAGATCGGAAGCTCCATCAGACCCTGCTGTGCCATCAGAAGAAGGATACTGACGGTTACAGAAGAACTCTGAATAATTGCCGTGATGACCGTACCAAGGAGTACACCCAGGAACGGATTGGTCAGGCTGCTTAAGAACTCTGCCACCAACGGAGAATCCTTCATATTGGACATGCTGCCGGACATAATGTCCAGTCCCATGAACAGAACTCCGAATCCAAGAATGACTTCACCGATCTTCTTAATCCGATCATTCTTCACAAACTGCGTCATCAGCACACCCACAAAGAGGATGACCGGCGCATAAGCTGACAAATTAAAGGACACCAGCTGTGACGTAACCGTCGTACCGATATTTGCCCCAAAAATAACACCGGCTGCCTGATACAGATTCATCATGCCGGCATTTACGAAACTGACGACCATAACTGTCGTCGCACTGGATGACTGGATCACCGCGCAGAACAGAATTCCGACCAGTGTTCCCATAACCCGGTTGGAAGTTACCGCTTCCAGAATATTACGCATTCTGGCTCCGGCTGCCTTCTCCATACCATCTCCCATCTGATGCATACCCAGAAGGAAGAGGCCGAGTCCGCCCATCAGTGTCACAATTACACTCAAATCCATTTTTTCTCTACCTCATTCGTCCATTTTATGACAAAACAAAAGCGTATGTTGTTTAACATACGCTTTACTAATACTTTACATGAATTTCATAAAACTTACAAGGGTTTCTTTTGTTTTATTTTGCTTTTTCCCCAGTTTACATCAGATAAAATCCTTCTTTTCAGCACTTCCAGAGATTCAAACTTCTGTTCCGGGCGCTCAAACTCCAGAAATTCCACCCGAAGCTTTCTTCCATAGAGGTCTCCGTTGTAATCAAAAAGGTACGTCTCTACCCCTTTCTGCTCCGTGGCCCCTACCGTTGGCTTGTATCCGATATTGGTGATTCCGTAATACTCCCACTCTTCTCCGTCCATGGGAATGGTTCTGGTAAGATAGACCCCATTGGGCGGAAGCAGTTTCACCTGCGGAGGAAGAAGATTCGTCGTCGGAAGCCCCAGAGTCCGGCCGATCTGACGGCCATGAAGCACTTCTCCTGTCACATAATAAGGATATCCAAGCAGCTCATTGGCCAGTGGAATATTTCCCTCATGCAGTGCTTCCCTTATATAGGTGCTGCTGATATCCCGACCATGGCTCTGTGCTTTTTCCACCACTTCCACTTGAAACCCATACCTGTCTCCCAGTTTCAGCAGAAGTTCATAATCCCCTCTTCGCTGATAACCAAAGTGAAAATCCGTCCCTACTGCAATAAAAGCTGCTTTTAACTGCTCTACCAGAATCTTTTCCACAAAACGTTCCGGTTCCATATGGGCAAGTTCCGGTACAAAGGGACATTCCACCAGGCAATCAATGCCTTCCTCTTCCAACATAGCACGGCGTTCTTCATTTGTAATAATATTCTGGGCGGATAATCCTGACAGCACCCTAGTCGGATTCTGCGTAAAGGTAAAAATCACCGATGCAAGTCCGTTTTTCTTCTGCTTCAGCACCTCATCCAGAAGTTTCCGGTGTCCGCGATGGAGCCCGTCAAATTTTCCCAGACTGACTGCTGAAGGTCTGTCCATGGTATATCCGATTTCACCTGTCACATACTTCATACTGTCCCTTTTCACTTCTCGTAAAACATTTTCTCCGGACGGAACTGATCTCTTTTGCTGTCATAAGCATAGACGCCGATAAATACTCCTTCCGGGTCATATACACGGAACCATTTTCCACCGTCCAGGGAAATATCTGATGATTTTTCCACCATCTGATCATTTTCTGTCAACGCCTGTGTGGATGTAAATGGATTTCCGTTATATCCAAGCTTTGCCGCTTCTTTCGTAAGCTTCAGTGCCGGACAGTCAGAAAATACCTGATCGACAGGCATCACAATTTCAGTAATCCTGTTCTCATCCCGGTACGTTTCCACTTGTGCAAGAGTCAGGCTGTCCTTCAGAAGAAACTGGCCTACTCTGGTTCTCAGAAGACTTTCCATACATCCGTGGCACTTAAGTTTCTCTCCGATATCATGACACAAGGTCCTGATATATGTTCCCTTAGAGCAGAACACGTTCATCCTTACTCTCGGAAGATGAATCTCCTCGATCTGAATCTCATAGATCTCCACCGGGCGGGCTTTCCGCTCCACCTCTTTTCCTGCTCTCGCCAGATCGCAGAGTTTCTGTCCGTTCACCTTCAGTGCGGAATACATAGGTGGAATCTGGTCATAAGGCCCCACAAAGCTCATAATTGCTTCTCGAACTTCCTCTTCTGAAACATCCACCGGTGCCTCCTGCAATACGTTTCCTGATACATCCTGGGTGTCCGTGGACTGTCCCAGCAGCAGCACCGCCTCATAGACCTTACTGTGGTCTGTCAGCATGTCGCAGAGTCTGGTTCCTTTTCCCAGACACACAGGAAGGACGCCTTCCGCATCCGGATCCAGCGTCCCTGTATGTCCGATTTTTTTCTGTTTTAAAATACCACGCAGCTTTGCCACTACGTCGTGTGAGGTAAAGCCGCGCTCTTTGTAAATATTAATAACTCCGTTAATCACTAATCTTCCTGCCCTTCAAGCTGCCGCTCGATGTGTAAGGTTAAATTATTTACAATATCATGAAAAGTTCCCTTCATGGTCACTCCGGCTGCCCGGACGTGTCCGCCGCCTCCAAAATAAGAGGCCACTTTGCTGACATCCACAATATTTTCAGAACGGAGGGATACTTTATATTCCATATAATCAGTTTCATAGAGGAAAATTGCTACCTCTACCCCCTTCGTCTGCTTCATTTGACTGACAATGCCATCCAGATCCGTGGTGGTTACTCCAAAGAAATCCATATCTTTCTGCCGCATGACACTGACAATGCATTTGCCATTTAAGAGACGCATGCTTTCCAGCAATGCTTTTCCCATTACCTGGTTCTGAAGATAGGTCTTCTTGTAGAAAGTCTCCTCCAGGATCTCCGTATACGGGATCTGCTTCTCCATCAAAGCCGCAGCCAGCCGCATGGTCTCCGGTGAAGTGCAGCTATACTGGAACACCCCTGTGTCATGGGCAATTCCCATGTACAGAGCAGACGCTGCGTCCCTGGAAACTTTTTCCATATCCAGCAATCTGCAGATTACTTCGCAGGCGGAGCTTGCGTCTCCGTCAATGATATTCGTCAGAGCATAGCCTTTATTGCTCACATGGTGGTCAATACAAAGGGTTTTTCCGGCTTTTTCGAAAGCCGGCTGTGCTTTTCCCAGACGATCCAATGCCGCACAATCCACGGCAATGAACAGGTCATATTCCCGTTCCTCTCCGTCAGGCACACGGAGTTCCGAAAAACCTTTGAGCATGGAAAACTTGTCATCCGGCTTTTCCAGCCACATATCAGCTTCCACCTGTGGAAAATTATCATTGATGTAAGTCCATAATCCGATGCAGGCGCCAACGCTGTCACCATCCGGTCGGATATGACCGGCAATGGCCACTGTAGTAACGCCTTCCAGTTCTTTCTGCAGCTGCATACTTATTCCCCGTCTTTCTCTTCACTCGCTCCGTCTTTGCTTACCACATCATCAATCATTTTAGACATATTCACTCCATACTCGATGGACTGATCAAGCACGAACGTGATCTCCGGCGTATTCCGGAGGTTCAGTTCTTTTGCCAGCTGACGGCGCACATAACCTACTGCACTCTTTAATCCTGCCATAGTATTTGCCTGCGCCTCTTCATTTCCAAGAACGCTGATAAATGCCTTGCAGGTCTTCAGATCCGGAGCCACTGATACAGATACAACCGATGTCAGCGGACTGATACGCGGATCCTTGATCTCACCCCGGATAATCTCGGAGAGGACTTTCTGTACCTCTCCATTGATCCGGGTATTTTTAATACTGTTTTTTCTCATTCTATCTCGGCACCTCTACCATTGTATAGGCTTCAACCACATCCAGCTCCTGGATATCGTTGAATTTATCAAATACAAGACCGCACTCGAAACCGGCCTTTACTTCTTTTACATCATCCTTGAAACGCTTCAGGGAAGCCAGCTCGCCTTCGTAGATCTGTTTGCCCTCACGGGTAATACGAACTTTGCAGCCGCGCTGGAACATACCGTCAAGCACATAGGAACCTGCGATGTTGCCGACACCGGATGCCTTGAAGATCTGACGGATCTCCGCGTGTCCAATGACTTTCTCCTCGAAGATCGGATCCAGCATACCCTTCATGGCACGCTCTACATCTGCGATAGCATCATAAATGACTCTATAGAGACGAACGTCTACTTTCTCACGCTCTGCGGTCTCTTTTGCAGCCGGATCAATTCTGGTATTGAAACCAATGATAATCGCATTGGATGCACTTGCCAGAATAACGTCGGACTCGTTGATGGCACCAACAGCTCCATGGATGCATTTTACTACGACTTCCTCGTTGGAAAGTTTCAGGAGGGACTGTTTCACAGCCTCTACGCTTCCGGCAACATCCGCTTTGATGATCAGATTCAACTCTTTTAAGTTACCTGTCTGGATCTGGGAATACAGATCATCCAGAGACATCTTAAGCTTGGTGTCCTCCAGCATCTTCTCACGGCTCTCTTTGATGAAGGTCTCTGCGAAAGTTCTTGCCTCTTTATCACTCTCCGGAGATACGAAGATCTCACCTGCCATCGGTACGTCATTAAGACCAAGAATCTCTACCGGCGTGGACGGACCTGCTTCCTTGACTCTGCGTCCTTTATCATCCATCATGGCACGTACTTTACCATAGGAAGCGCCTGCCGCAATGAAATCACCTACATGCAGGGTACCTTTCTGTACCAGAACGGTAGCAACCGGTCCCTTTCCTTTGTCAAGCTCTGCCTCAATAACAAGACCTCTCGCCTGACGTTTCGGGTTTGCTTTCAATTCCAGAACATCTGCAGTCAGAAGTACCATTTCCAGAAGATCCTCAATACCTTCTCTGGATTTTGCAGATACCGGAACACAGATAGTGCTTCCGCCCCAGTCCTCAGAGATGAGGCCGTACTCGGTCAGTTCCTGTTTTACACGGTCTATGCTTGCGCCCGGTTTATCAATCTTATTGATGGCAACGATAACTTCTACACCTGCTGCCTTGGCATGGTTAATTGCCTCTACAGTCTGCGGTTTTACACCATCATCTGCAGCCACTACCAGGATGGCAATATCCGTGGAATTTGCTCCACGCATACGCATGGCGGTAAATGCCTCATGTCCCGGAGTATCCAAAAATGTGATCTTACGGTCTTTGATGGTTACGGTGTAAGCACCGATATGCTGGGTAATACCACCTGCCTCGCGATCTGTTACGTTGGTATGGCGGATCGCATCCAGAAGGGAAGTTTTACCATGGTCTACGTGACCCATAACACATACAACCGGCGGTCTCTGTACAAGGGTATCCTCCGGATCTTCCACATCCTCCAGAAGTTTTCCGATGACATCCTCTTTTACTTCCGGTTCCGGATCAAAGTTATATTCCAGTGCAATCTCACCTGCTGCCTCAAAATCCAACTCAGAGTTTACAGTCAGCATCTTGCCTTCCAGGAACAGTTTTTTAATGATTGCGGACGGCTGAATCTTCATGCGCTCTGCCAGATCAGAAATACTGATCATCTCCGGAAGCGGAAGCTTCTTCGGTTCCGTACTTTCTTTCTTCTGCTCAACAGGCTGCGGAGCCGGTTTGATGAAACGTCCTGGACGATTCTTCAGTTTGCTGATATCCTCATCCTTATACTGTTTCTCCTGTTTCTGATGGTTACGATTATCGTAACGTCTGTTTTCCGGCTTGGTCTCTACCGGCGTATCAAATGCTTTATTCATCTGACGTCCGATTCCGCCACGTCCGTTCTGGCCGCCGCGTCCGTCACGTCCGCCCCCCTGGCCTCCACGGTTAAATCCATTGCCCTGCGGTCTGTCTCCTCCGCGGTTGTATCCACCGCCCTGCGGTCTGTCTCCTCCGCGGTTATATCCACCGCCCTGCGGTCTGTCTCCTCCGCGATTGTATCCGCCGCCCTGCGGTCTGTCTCCTCCGCGATTATATCCCTGACGGTCTCCCTGCGGTCTGTCTCCGCGGTTATATCCCTGACGGTCTCCCTGCGGTCTGTCTCCGCGATTATATCCCTGACGGTCTCCCTGCGGTCTGTCCCCGCGATTATATCCCTGACGGTCTCCCTGCGGTCTGTCCCCGCGGTTATATCCCTGACGGTCTCCCTGCGGTCTGTCTCCGCGGTTATATTCCTGACGGTCTCCCTGCGGTCTTCCTGCAGGACGTCCCTCAATTTTGTTTTCTGTTCTTGTCTCAGCTGCCTTCGGAGCTGCTGCCGGTTTTACTTCCGGTTTTACCGCCGGTTTTGCTTCTGCCTTCGGAGCTGCTGCCGGTTTCTGTGCCGGTTTGGCTGCCTGAGTCTTCGGCTGTGCCGGTCTTCTCTCCGGGCTCTTTCTGTCACGACTGTTCTCTGGATTGTGTACTACAATAAATTTCTTTTTCTTCGGTTTTGCATCCTGTGCCGCACCTTCTGCTGCCTTGGCAGATTCCTGATTCACCTGGGCGCGTACCTGATCTGCCTGATTATCTTCCAATGTTGCCATATGTGTTGTCACCTCTATATTTTTCTCTGCCAGCAGAGAAATGATTTCCCTGCTTGTTTTGTTCAGTTCCTTAGCGAGTTCGTAAACTCGAATATTTCTATTTGCCATACATCTGCCTCCAGTGACTATTGCTGGGAAAGTTCCCGGGCTGCCGCTCCGGCTAATCCTTCGTCTTCAACAGCCATTGAAATACGGAAATCTTTTCCGCATGCGCGCCCCAGTTCTTCTCCTGTACCAAAAAAGTACAGGGGAATCTTTCTGAATTCACACATGTCCGTGAATTTCTTTCTCGTATTCTGTGAGGCTTCCTCTGACACTATCACAAGCTTTGCCTTACGTTGCTTTATAGATTTTTCAACGGAGAACTCTCCGCTCACCGCTTTGCGCGCTCTTGTGGCAAATCCGAGATAGGACAGAATTTTATCCTTCTGCAAGTCCTTCCATCTCCTTTTCAAGACGATCATAGACTTCCTGCGGGATGGCCATCTTAAAAGACCTCTCCAGGCCTCTGGATTTTATCGCTCTCCGGAGGCATTCCGGATTTTTGCACAGATAGGCTCCCCGACCGTTTTTTCTGCCGGTCGTATCCAGAACTATCTCATTCTCCGTCGTCCGCAGAATCCGCATCATCTCTTTTTTACTTTTCATTTCCTGACATCCGATGCACTGGCGCATCGGGACTTTCCTGACTGTACTCAAAGCAATTACTCCTCTTCTGAACCGGTCTCTGCCTCGAGCTCCGGCTCTTCGTAGTTTTCTGCATCCTCATCGTCGTCATCTTCATCGTAGAATCCCTCGTAGAATCCTTCGATCGCATTTGCCTGACTCTCGCTCTTGATATCAATCTTGAAACCGGTCAGTCTTGCTGCCAGACGCGCGTTCTGCCCTTCTTTACCAATAGCCAGGGACAGCTGATAATCCGGTACAACTACCTTTGCAGTCTTCTCTTCCGGATCTGCCAGTACGACAACAACTTTTGCCGGGCTCAGCGCGTTCTCAATCAGGAGTGCCGGATTCTCATTCCAGTTAATGATATCAATCTTCTCACCTTTCAACTCGTTAACGATGGAATTGACTCTGGCACCGTTCATACCTACACACGCACCTACCGGATCTACATTCGGATCATTGGACCATACGGCAATCTTGGTTCTGGAACCTGCCTCACGGGCAATGCTCTTGATTTCAACAATACCGTCTCTTACCTCGGTTACCTCAGACTCAAACAGACGTTTTACCAGTTCCGGATGAGTTCTGGACAGAAGGATTCTAGGTCCTTTGGTGGTATCCTTTACTTCCAGAATGTATACTTTGATACGCTCCGTCGGTTTGAACACTTCTCCTTTGACCATCTCGTTCTCATTCAGGATCGCATCTACCTTACCAAGGTTCACACTTACATTCTTTCCGATATAACGCTGAACCACACCGGTAACCACGTCTTTTTCTTTTGCATAGTACTGATCAAACAGCACTTTACGCTCTTCCTCACGGATTTTCTGAAGGATGACGTTTCTTGCATTCTGAGTTGTAATACGTCCGAATTCCTTGGATTTGATCTCTTCACTGACTACATCACCGAGTTCATATTTGCTGTCAATCATTTTAGCTTCCGCCAGACTGATTTCAGTTACATCATTATCCGGTTCTTCCACAACAGTCTTATCCACATATACATGGAAATCATAGGTGTTGCGGTCAATCTCCACACGGAAGTTGTCGGTATCTCTTCCGAAATGTCCCTTACATGCGGTAATTAAAGAATTCTCAATGGCTTCCAGCATGATTTCCCTGCTGATATCTTTCTCCTTTTCCAGGGTTTCCAATGCCATTTTTAATTCATTGTTCATTTTTTGTATTTTCCTCCTTAAAAATCAAACGCCAGCCGGATCAGCGCAATATTGGATCGTTCGATCACAAGCTCAGCTTCCTCTTCAAACTCCAGCGTGACGGTATCTTTATCCCACGCCTTTAAAATGCCTGTAAACTCTTTCTGTCTGTCCATGGCCCGGAACAGTTTCACATCCACAGATTCTCCCAGACTTCTCTCCAGATCCTTGTCTTTTTTCAGCGGTCTTCCGAGTCCCGGAGAGCTCACTTCCAAAATATAGGCTTCCTCAATAAAGTCTTCCTCATCCATGCGATCTGACAAAGCACGGCTGATCACCTCACAATCATCAATGGTGATTCCACCAGGCTTATCGATGTATGCACGCAGAAACCAGGTTCCTGCCTCTTTCACAAACTCCACATCTACCAGTTCAACCTGATGTTCTTCCATCATCGGCAGCAGTAAGGCTTCCGTCTTCTGCTCATACAACTCTTTCTTGGCCAAATATGCTCCTCCTCTTCCGGATAAAAAGTATTCAGACATATAAGAAGGAGTGGACTTAATGCCCACCCCTTTCTTCAGTCTACGTATCATGTTATCTTCAAGTATATCACAAAATACTATAATTGCAAGACTTTTTTTCTGATAATTACAGTCTTGCCACGCCGGTTTCCCGTGCTGCGTCTGCAACAGCCTTCGCAACTGCCTTACCGACTCTCTTATCAAATGCCTTCGGAATGATGTAATCCTCGCTCAGCTCCTCATCTGTAATGAGATCTGCCAGCGCTTTGGCTGCTGCCAGTTTCATCTCGTCGTTAATATCCTTCGCACGCACATCGAAAGCTCCGCGGAAGATACCCGGAAATGCCAGTACGTTATTAATCTGGTTCGGGAAATCACTTCTTCCTGTTGCCACAACTCTTGCGCCGCCTGCCTTTGCATCATCCGGGAAGATCTCCGGTGTCGGATTTGCACATGCAAAAATGACAGCATCTTTATTCATGGTCTTTACCATATCCGGTGTTACCATGCCCGGTGCGCTGACACCGATGAAGACATCTGCTCCCACCAGCATATCTGCCAGGCTTCCGCTCTTCTTCTCCAGGTTGGTGACTTTCGCCATCTCCTCTTTCACCGGATTCATGCCCTCAGTACGTCCTTCGTAAATTGCACCCTTACGGTCACAAAGCGTAATATTTTTTACACCTGCAGTCAGAAGAAGGCGGGTGATGGAAATAGCCGCTGCACCTGCACCATTGACTACGACTCTGACATCCTCTTTCTTCTTTCCAACCAGTCTCAGCGCATTGGTCAGACCTGCCAGTGTAATGATGGCAGTACCGTGCTGGTCGTCATGGAAAATCGGAATATCACATTTTTCTTTCAGTTTTCTCTCAATTTCAAAACAGCGGGGAGCGGAAATATCCTCCAGGTTAACACCTGCAAAGCTGCCGGAAATCAGGTAAATCGTATTGACAATCTCGTCCACATCATGGCTCTTGATGCAGAGCGGGAATGCATCCACATCACCAAATGCCTTGAACAGAACACATTTTCCCTCCATAACCGGCATACCTGCTTCCGGTCCGATATCACCAAGTCCAAGTACAGCACTTCCGTCAGTCACTACCAGACACAGGTTATGACGGCGAGTCAGCTCATAACTCTTCTCCACATCCTTCTGGATCTCCAGACACGGCTGTGCAACCCCCGGGGTGTAGGCAAGGGAAAGATCATCTTTATTCTCTACCGGAACAGTAGCCACCACCTCGATCTTACCTTTCCACTCTTTGTGAAGTCTTAATGATTCTTTTGCGTAATCCATCTTCGCTCTCCTCCTGCTCTTTACGTTTAAGCTGTTTTTATCATATCCTTATCCGGCGCTTCTGTCAATTGGTAATTCCAATTTTTTATTTGTTTTTACCAATCAATAGTTACCAAGGATTTTAAAATTCACAGCTTCTTCCATCATACCGCGGATGGCATTTTTCACTGCACTGTCATTTAAGTTTCCTTCAAAGTCCACGAAGAAATGATATTCCCAGTTGCGTTCCGGAATCGGTCGGGACTCAATCTTGCACATATTGAGATCATTATAGATCATATGGGACAAAATATTGTAAAGGCTTCCGCTCTTATGCGGCAATTCAAAGCAGATGCTGACCTTCTTCGCATCCGCTGCATACATTTTCCGGTTGGTGACAATAATGAAACGAGTGGAGTTAAATCGGTTGTGGTTGATGGGCATCTCCAATACTTCCAGACCATGGAATTCCGCAGCCGCCGGACTTGCAATGGCAGCCTGGGTCTTATCCTGTTCTTTGTGTACTTTTTCTGCTGCTACCGCTGTATTAGAAAGACTGATCTGTTTCCACTCCGGATGACTGTCCAGATAGACAGAACACTGCATAAGTGCCTGCGGATGAGAGTAAACAGTCTTAATATCGGAAAGCTTTGTACCCGGAAGTCCCAAAAGCGCATGATTGATCTTCAGGATCTGTTCGCCCACAATGTAGTTATCATATTCTTCCAGCAGATCATAGATAGCATCCACCTCGCCTGCGGAAGAATTTTCGATAGGAAGGACTGCATAATCCGCCATACCTTCTTTGATAGCCTCCATGCACTCTTTCCAGGTACTCATATGAAAAATATTCACATCTTTTCCAAAATACTGCATGGCTGCCTCATGCTGATAAGCGCCCTCCAGTCCCTGATACACCACGCGGCAGTGTTTTCGGTCAATCTGATCAATTCTGGTAAACGGAAGGCTTCCAGATACTCCTTCCTTCTCCAGCAGCTGATACTGCAGCTTCCGACTCATAGCCATAATCTGCTGGAACAATTCCTGAACGCCATGACAGTTAAAAGAATTATGTGCCAGTGCACTAAGACTCTCCAGTTTCTGCTGCTCCCGCTCCCGGTCCAGAACTTTTTTCCCATTGGCAATCTTGTACTCTGCCACCCTGCGGCTGACATCCATCCGCTTTTCAAAGAGATCTACCATGGCCTTGTCAATGGTATCAATTTCTTTCCGAAGTTCGTTTAAATCTTCCATGTATCTTTTTGTATCCTTCCTGCTGTATTTATATCTTATTTGTTCGCTTCCCGGTACAGTTCTCCCAGATAAGAAAGGGAGCCGAATGCCAGAATCACATCCTCTGATCCCGCCAGACGTCTTGCTTCCCGGACTGCATCTCTGATACTTCCCATGGCCCGGACATGGGGATTATATTTTCTCACTGTCTCTGCCAGTGCCTCAGCTGACAGGGCCCGCGGATTATCCGGTGTCATAATCGTCAGTATCTCTTCAGCCAGCGGTGCTGTCTGCTCCGCTACCACTTCGTATTCTTTATCCGCCAGCACACCCATAATAAAAATAAGACGGCGTCCCTTCAGATCCTGAAGAATGGAGTCTCTCAGCACTCGGGCTGCATCTCTGTTATGCGCGCCGTCCATCAGGAAAAGAGGTTCTTTTGCAACAACCGAGAAACGCCCCTGCCAGATCGTATGACGCATTCCCTTCCGAATGGCTTCCTCCGAAATCACATATCCCATTTTATTCAGCTCATCCAACACATCAAGCGCCAGCGCTGCATTTTCAAACTGATACTCTCCTGCCAGCGAAATCTCCACCTGTGTTCTTTCTTTATAGGAAAAGCTCTGCTTCATAAGTCCTCGGTTCCGGTCCCGTATCCGTGTGGTATCCACAAAGCTCATCGGACATCCACACTCTTTTGCTTTCTGCTCAATCACAATTCTGCTCTCCGGCTTCTGAGCAGCACTTACTACCTTACATCCCTTCTTGATAATTCCCGCCTTCTGAGCAGCAATTTCCCCCAGTGTATTGCCAAGAACTCCGATATGATCCATGCTCACCGGTGTCAATGCCGCCACCAGTGTATTCTTTATCACATTGGTTGCATCGGTAAGTCCTCCCATACCAACTTCCAGTACGACAATATCGCACTTCTGCTCCACAAACCACAAAAATGCCAGTGCCGTCTCTGCTTCAAACATCGTCGGATGTCCGTCTCCGGCTGCAAGCATCTGCTCACCGGCCTTTTGGATCTGCTCCGTCAGACGAACCAGTCCTTCCCTGGATATGTAGGTTTCATTTACCTGAATCCGTTCCCGGTAGCTGAAGATTGTCGGAGAAATATAACGTCCCACCCGGTATCCGGCTTCTTTCAAAACTGTGGAAACATATGCCAGCGTGGATCCTTTTCCATTGGTTCCCGCCACATGTACAAATTTCAGCTGATCCTGCGGATTTCCCAGAATCGCAAGCATCTTTTTCAACGGTTCCAGCGAGATCTCCCCTTTATACTGGTTGCAGTCTGCCAGAAACGCTTTTGCTTCTTCGTATGTCATCTTTTTATCTCTTTCCCGCACCTGCTCTGCTGTGCGCATAATCAGATATAGTATAGTATAATCCGTCTTCTATTTCAAATACTATGTATATGATGAAACGAAATTTTTTGCGATGTGGTATGGCCGGATGGTGTATGGAAATCCTGTGGACCGGCCTTCATTCTTTTCGAGTCCGGGATCCGAAACTGACCGGACACTCCTCCCTCTGGATGTTTCCCATCTACGGATGCGCCGCCTTTCTGGAACCGCTGATGCGGCGGCTTATCTCCACCCCTTTCTGGAAACGCGGTCTTATCTATATGCTGTGCATTTATCTGGGGGAATATACCAGCGGTATTCTACTTCGGTACAAGAACGCATGTCCCTGGAATTATGAAAAAAGCCCCTTTCATATCCAACGTGTGATCCGGCTTGATTTTGCTCCTCTTTGGTTCTGTGCCGGACTCTTTTTTGAACGTCTTCTGATGCATTCAGATTCCTGAAAAAAATTTTCTTTTTTCTATTGCATTTTTCAGGAGAACGATGTATTATTCCGGGTTAGAGAGTTTTTAATAAAACATCCAAATATTAGGAGGTATCTATGAGACATCTGATGAGTCCCCTGGATTTCAGTGTTGAAGAGCTTGACCATCTTCTGGATCTCGCCCATGACATTGAATTACATCCGGAAAAGTACGCACATGCCTGTGAGGGTAAAAAACTTGCAACCATTTTCTATGAACCAAGTACCCGTACCCGTCTTAGTTTTGAAGCTGCCATGTTAAATCTTGGCGGTAATGTTTTAGGTTTTTCTTCTGCAGCAAGCAGCTCCGCTTCCAAAGGTGAGAGTGTTTCTGATACCATTCGTATGATTTCCTGTTTCGCCGATATATGTGCCATGCGTCATCCAAAAGAAGGTGCGCCAATGGTAGCCAGCGCTGTTTCTTCCATTCCGGTGATCAACGCAGGTGACGGCGGTCATCAGCATCCCAGCCAGACATTAGCTGATCTTTTAACTATCCGTTCTTTGAAGGGACGACTGGATCATTTTACCATCGGTCTGTGCGGAGACTTAAAATTCGGCCGTACCGTTCATTCTCTGGTACGCGCACTTGCACGCTATGAAGGTGTAAAATTCATTTTCATTTCTCCGGAAGAACTGAAGATGCCAAGTTATATTAAAGAAGAGGTTCTGGAAGCCAACGGTATTCCTTACCGCGAGGTAGAACGTCTGGAAGATGTAATGTCGGATCTGGATGTTCTCTACATGACCCGTGTACAGAAAGAACGTTTCTTCAACGAAGAAGATTATGTACGTCTGAAAGATTTCTATATTCTGAACAATCAGAAAATGGAACTGGCAAAAGATGATATGATCGTCATGCATCCGCTTCCCAGAGTCAACGAGATCTCTGTCGAAGTGGACAAGGACCCAAGAGCCGCTTATTTCCGTCAGGTACAGTATGGCGTCTACGTTCGTATGGCCCTGATTCTCACACTTCTGGAGGTAAAAGTATGTTAAATATCGGTGGACTTCACGAAGGTTTCGTACTGGACCATATCGAAGCCGGCAAAAGCATGGAAATCTATAAATATCTGGGACTCGACAAATTTGACTGTACCGTTGCCATTATCAAAAATGCCAAAAGCAACAAGATGGGCAAAAAGGACATTATTAAGATTGAGTGCCCGATTGATGAAATTGACCTGGATGCACTGGGATTCATCGATCACAACATCACAGTCAATATCATAAAAAATGATAAGATCGTGGAAAAGAAAACTCTTTCTCTTCCGAAAGAGATTCATAACGTGGCAAAATGCAAAAACCCGCGCTGTATCACTTCCATTGAGCAGGAGCTTGAGCAGGTCTTCCTTCTGACTGATCCGAAGAAGGGTATCTACCGCTGTAAATACTGCGAAGAGAAATACACTCACAAAAAGAAAAAAGCTTAATAAAGGAAGAGGAATCTGGCATCACTGCTCAGATTCCTCTTTTATTTCTTCACGTTCTCGTTTCTCCGCCGCCTGCTCATCCAGTCGGTCGTGCATCCATCCTTTGATTAAATGATAGATAAATCCAAAGACCGGCACGCCGATGACCATGCCGACAATTCCAAAGACACCGCCGAACAACAGAATCGAAAACAATACCCAGAAACTGCTGAGCTGCGTGGTGTTTCCCAGAATCTTCGGTCCCAGAATATTTCCATCGAACTGCTGCAAAATGATGATAAACACGACAAAATACACACATTTCAGCGGATCTACCATCAGAATCAGCGCCGCCGTCGGAATAGCACCGATAAACGGTCCAAAGAACGGAATGATGTTGGTTACTCCAATGATCACACTAACCAGAACTGCATATGGCATATTTACCACAACAGTGAACACCATACAGATCAGGCCGATAATGAGTGAATCCAGAAGTTTTCCCTTGACAAATCCTCCCAGATAGTCGTTTAGAATATTCGTCTCTTCAATAATCCACTCTGCGCGCTGAAGTTTCAGTTTCTGCCCTCTTTTTTTGCGCCTTTCGTTGATCTCTGTCAGATCACGATAAGGGAAAAATGCCTGCACCATAAGCCTCGCCTGCCGGCAGAACATTTCCCGGCTGTTCAGGAAATAAACTGCCACGATAAGACCAATGATCAGATTCTTTGCCACACCGATCATAGTCAGAAGACTGGAAGACACACCGGTAATAATATTATTGATATTAGGAAGCAGACTCGTCTTCGCAAAATTCTGCACATAGTCCACAATATCCGTGGAATACTGCTCCACATAATTCAGCATCACCGGATTATCTTCCACCAGCTTTTCCAGCCAGGCACTTGCTGTCTGAATATATCCAGGCATGGCTTCCACCAGAAGCAGAATGCTGTTCACCAGCTGCGGCACCAGCATGGCAATCAACGCATAAATGATCAGGCAGAATAACAGAATACTGCCCAAAATTGCAATTCCTTTAAAGAGACCCTGCAGCTTCTTTCTTTTTTCCGGTGTTCTGCGGGTAAGCTGTACTTTATCGACCAGATAATTTTCTATAGAATTGCATACCGGTGTCAGAAGATAGGCAATCACTGCACCGTAAATAAACGGCATCAGAATATTAGCTATCACTTTTACATAATGTCCCAGTTCTTTCAGCCGGAACACTACAAAGAAGAACAGAATACACATGGCCACCGTCAGAAAAACAGCCAGTCCTTTATAATAGTAATCTTTCCACTTCTCCTTCATACCTTCGTCCTTTCTTTTCTACTGCTGAAGATAGCTGTTCACGGTACGCTGCAGAATCTTAAGGCTGCTGTCAATGGTTTCATCATTTTCCAGAATCTGTCCGATCTCACTGTCTGCCAGGGCCAGAGCCTGCTCATAACGTTTGAACTGCGGTTCAATCTTTCCGTCTTCTATAATTCTGCCCAGAAGACTGCCGCTGATAACCGTATCACTCTCTTCCATGTCCTCCTGTACGATGCTTTCCATCTCTCTGGATTCCGTCACTGCCTTTAATACGGAAGCCCCCTGGGAATTCCGGAAAATCTCCGTCTGAATGTCTTCATCATAGGTCAGAAGCTTTAAGAATTCCCACGCCAGCTGTTCACACTTCGTATGAGAACTGATTCCCATAAGCAGCGTATCTACCTGGGAAAGATTGCCCCCCTGATAACCGGCCGGCATGGTAATACAGTCCCACTGGAAATTCGCATAACGTTTGATCTTATACGGATAGGTCTTATACGTACGGTACTCAGCAAAAGTCAGCGGCATAAACACTACATGACCCGCATTAAAGTCTTCCTGCGTCACTTTTTCTCCCTGATACAGATCATTCAGGCGTCTGGTAAACTGGATTGCCTCCGTCACCTTCTCGTCTGTAAAATTGCTTTCTTTTCCATCCGGTTCAAAGATCTCTCCATTGTTGGAATATACCGCATTCTGCCAGCCGAAATTGTAACATCCAAACTGATCGATCACACCGTCTTCATTGGTATCTCTGGTCACTTTCTGGCAGATACTATACATGGTATCCCAGTTCCAGTCCGGATTGGGCAGGGCGATTCCTTCCTTTGCCAGAAGGGTTTTATTCACAAACATCAGCGTAGGAACTGTCTCATAGGGAAGTGCATACTGCACATCTCCGTACTGTCCGCTCCGGAATGCACTGCTGTAATATTTTTCTGTTTCAAAATCCGGGTCTTTTTCCATCAGAGGTTCCAGATTTTTCATAACACCCATGGATGAAAACTGATTAAAATCCGTGCCCAGCACCATAAACACATCCGGTTCCTTTCCCGCCAGCAGTTTTCTGGAAAACCACTCGGAATAATCATCTTTACTGATGCCGCTGTAGTAATGGATCTTCACACCTGGATGTTCTTTTTCAAATCTTGCAATTGCCTTGTCAAAGATGACAAAGCTGTTGGCACTCGCCACATTCCAGTTACTGCCGGTAAACATACCAAACTCCAGAACTGTCTCCTGTCGGTAATGGATCCATGCTGTTACAGTCATAAGAAGAACCACAGCCGCGACCCCCACCCAGACAAGTACTTTTCTCTGTCTGTTCATCCCGCGCCTCCTACTCTTCCAGCTCCGCCAGTTTTCCGGCTGCATTTGTCTGTACAGCCCAGATTGCCAGCTGGGTCCGATCTCTCAAATCCAGCTTGTTCAAAATAGTACTTAGATAATTTCTCACAGTACCATCAGAAAGCCCAAGAATTTCTGCGATTTCCTTATTGGAAGCACCTTTTCCTACCTGTACGATAATCTTCCACTCCGTCTTTGTCAGCTCCTCCGCCGCTTTATTTCCAACGGTAATGGAGTAGTCTGCCTGTGCCATCTGAGAAAACAGTTTAAATACCTTTGTCGCAATATCCGGGTTGATCATAGCCCGTCCACTGTATACCGTCTTGATGGCATTTTCCAATTCATCCATGGACACACCTTTTAAAAGATAACCGCTGGCGCCGAACTTCAATGCATTGTAGACATACTCGTCATCATCAAATGTCGTCAGAATGATAATCTTGATCTGTGGATAATTTTCTTTGATAATCTTGGTGCACTGTACTCCATCCATCTTAGGCATTCGGATATCCATGAGAATCACGTCCGGCTTTTCCTTCCGGATACTGCGGATCACATCCTGCCCGTCCGCCGCCACATCACACACTTCGATATCTGCTTTGCTGTTCAGCACAATCTGCAGGCTCTGCCGGATCAGTTCCTGATCATCAGCTATTAATACTTTAATCATATGTCTCTCCCCATCTGATCGGAATCCTTGCAGTCACCGTAAATCCGTTTCTGCCGTCAAAGGATACCGTTCCCTTTAACATTTCAATGCGTTCTTTTATATGCTTGGTGCCAAATCCGCTCTTGACCTCTTCACAGCCGATTCCGTTATCCTTAATCACCAGCAGTATCTCACCATCGATCTTTTTCAGTGTAATCCAGATCTTCTTCGCATGTCCATGGCGAACCGCATTGGTGATGCTCTCCTGAATTACACGGTAAATAGCATTTTCTTCATCCTCATCAAATTTCAGATGTTTTTCCTCGGTCTCAAAATGAATTTCCACATCAGATACCTGGCTCATTTCCATGACCATTTTCCGTATTGCCACTTCCAGACTTAAACGTTCCAACGCATCCGGACGAAGTTCATTTACAGAACGCCGGATTTCTTTAATACCGTCCCTGCTGACCTGAGACAACATCTCCAGTTGTTTCTTAGTCTGGTCTGGAGCCACATCGATAATAGCAAGGCAGGCATCCAGTCCTGCAGTGATACCGGTCAGAGTATGTCCCAGCGTATCGTGAATTTCTCTGGCCAGACGGTTCCGTTCTCTGGTCTGAGCCATCCGTTCGGACATATCTGCATATTCTTTCAGCTGCTCATTGGCTGTCTGAAGCTCGTGGTAGAGCTGATTGACTTCTTCAATGGTACCACGCTGCACATTAATAACATAAACGCAGTAGACGATAAACAGAATAATATTCAGCGAAATGATAACATTGAAAATGCTGAACAAATACTGCTGCGTACTGGACGGATAATATCGGATGTAGTCTGACACACTGTAAAGAGGTGTGTAAATAGACAACAGTTCATAGTCCGCCACCAGATATCCCGCTATAGCTGTAGCCACGAAAAAAATCTTCACTTTTCCGTCTTTGACATAGGCAATCACATTGGCAAATACCAGCAATAAGAGACCATTATAGTTAAAATCCATCTGCACGACCAGCCCGACACATACGAATGCGTCCACCAGAAGTGTGCAGACCGTCAGACGGCTGTGATCCTGCTGCCAGATCTGCCGCAGGGCAAACGTGATAACCATCACCATCATCAGTCCCATACAGAGCAGCAGATTTTCCCCTGGATTTACCGGTATCGTCACCACGCTGTCCAGAAAGGTTCTGGCATCATAATGGGCCAGGATCCGGTTTGTTGTGGCATAGATAAATCCGCAGATCAGTCCGACCGCCAGTATATTCAATATCAGCATGCCCGCCTGAAACAGCGTGACATACTGGTCTTTTTTATCGTTCATATTCTGCTCCTTACTGCCAGCCGTTGATCTCATAGTCTCCCAGATTTTCTCTGGTGATCAGTGTCGGTTCAATACTGATATACGGATCTACTTTCTGTCCGTCAAGATACTGGTAGGCAGTCTCTGCCGCTACTCTTCCAATGGTTTTGGGACTCTGCATACTGGTTGCCGTCACATATCCCAGCTTCAGCATGGACTTAAAATCCGGTGATCCGTCAATGCCGTAGATCAGCACTCCATCTTCCCTGTGATACTGCTGAAGCGTTGCCAGCGCACCAAGTGCAGTCGGATCATTGCCTCCCATCACCACATCAAAATCAATATTTTTTTTCAACAGTACTGCCATAGCATCTGCAGACACTTCAAATTCTCCGGCACCCCCTGCTTCTGCGATGACCTTATAAGCCGGATAATCTGCCACAGTATCCATAAAGCCCTGAATCCGGTTATTAATCGATGCCTGAATCGGATTATTGATAACCACAATGCGTGCATGATCCATTCTGTTCATCATATCCTGAGCACACAGAACCCCTGCCTGATAATTATCCGTCTCTATGGCAGCCGTCACATATTCCATATCTTTTACCATGGTATCAATATCAATGACGACTACACCAGCTTCTTTACAAGCTTCCAGAGCAGGCCGGACTTTATCAAGGTCTACAGGATTTAAGAACAGCACCTGCATGCCTTCCTCGATCATCTCCAGAATCTGTCCATTTTGCTTTTCCTGATCCTGACATGGATTTCTGGAAATCAGGATATCCCCATTAGCTTCCACTACTTCCTGTATTGCTTCATGAAGCACATCAAAATAAGGATTGTTCCTGGTCATGTAAGTTGCGCCAAAAATTCTCGGTTCATGACTGTCTTTCTGTTTCTCAATAATCCCGCATCCGCCAAGCAACAGAACGCAGATCAGAATCCATGCAGTCAAACGGTATTTTTTCATCTGCCTTTCCTTCCTCCTCATGAAATTTATTATAACACTACTGCCAGGATCCTTCCATAAATTTGGCGCAAAAAAATCCTCTGCACCATACGATACAGAGGATTTTAGAAAGATTATTCAATCTTAACGTCCAGCTTTCTTATTACGCAGGAAGTCTACGTATACAGCCAGCAGGATTACAAGACCTTTTACGATATACTGGAAGTTGGAATCCACTCCCATCAGGTTCAGTCCGTTATTCAGAACACCGATGATCAGGACACCGATTAAAGTACCGCCGATACGTCCGGAACCACCACTCATGGAAGTTCCACCAACTACTACAGATGCGATAGCATCCATCTCAGCTCCGTCGCCGGCTGTCGGCTGTCCGGAATACAGACGGGATGCGATGACAACACCTGCAATACCAGCCATAACACCGGTATATGCATATACGATAAATTTTACTTTCTGAACACTGATTCCTGAAAACTTTGCTGCCTGTACATTACCACCTACTGCGTAGATGTGACGTCCCAGCTGGGTTTTGTTGATCATAAGTGCCGCAAGAATAAATATGATAAACATCAAAATAACCGGAGTCGGAACCGGTCCTACATAACCGGCACCCGGGAATTTGAATGCATCCGTCATACAACGAATTGGAGCACCGCCAGTCAGTACCAGTGCAATACCTTTTGTAATATTCATGGAGGCCAGCGTTACAATGAAAGGCGGGATGTCGGTCTTACAGATGATGAAACCGTTGAACAGACCTACTGCTGCACCAACTGCAATTGCCGCGATAAAACCAACAGCCTCCGGAAGTCCAAAGTTTACCACGCATCCTGCTGCCACAACACCGGACAGAGCGATAACAGAACCTACGGAAAGGTCGATACCGCCAAGGATAATAACCATGGTCATACCGGTTGCCAGGAACAGGTTGGAAGCATTCTGACGAAGAATGTTAAACATATTCTTCGGGGTCAGGAAGGTACTTCTCGTAGTCGGAAATACGGTCAGGAATATAAACATTGCCACTAATGCAATGATAATACCAATATTGTCTTTAAAATATTTTACAACTCCATTTTTGAATCTGGTTGCCATAATGTCTTCTCCTCCTTCGCTTACACTATTTCGCCGCCAGTGTCATGATGCTTTCCTGGGTAACGGTGTCGTGATCCAGACACCCGGTTACACGTCCCTCATTCATGACATAGATACGGTCGCTCATGTTAATGATCTCCGGAAGCTCAGAGGATATCATGATAATCGACATGCCCTGCTTCACCAGCTCATTCATGATGGCATAGATCTCTGCTTTTGCACCGACGTCAACACCTCGGGTCGGCTCATCCAGAATCAAAATATCCGGCTCGGTAGCAAGCCAGCGGCCAATTATTACTTTCTGCTGGTTACCACCGGACAGGTTGCCGATGATCTGATCCTGACTCGGAGTCTTTGTCTTCATCATGTCAATATATTTCTGTGTAATTTCTTCTTCTTTCTTACCATCCACATGGAGATGTCTGATAAAGCTTCCAAGCACCTCAATGGTGGAATTGAAGCGGACACTCTGTACTTTGTAGAGTCCCTCTTCCTTACGGTTCTCAGGTACCAGCGCAATACCGTATTTCAGTGCATCGATCGGGGATTTGATCTTTACTTTCTCTCCCTTCACGTATACATCTCCGGTTGCATGGGGTGCCAGTCCGAAAATCGCTTTCATGGTCTCGCTTCGTCCAGCACCTACCAGACCTGCAAAACCGATAATCTCACCCTTATGTAATTCAAAGCTTGCATCTTTGGCCATCTTACCATCGGAGATATGCTCACATTTTAAGATCACTTCTCCCGGCTCCAGATAGTCACGGGTGTAATAATTGGTCAGTTCACGACCAACCATCAGGGCGATCAGGTCGTCCGTTGTTGTCTCTTTTACTACTTTTGTTCCTACGGTCTGGCCATCTCGCATAACCGTTACACGGTCGCAGATCTCAGCCAGCTCACTCATCTTATGAGAAATGTAAATAATACCTACACCTGCTTTTGTCAGGTTTCTCATGGTATTAAACAGGAAACCAACCTCTTTATCGGAAATGGAAGAAGTCGGCTCATCCAAAACCAGAATTTTGGAATTAAAGGAAATTGCTTTTACAATCTCCACCATCTGCTGCTGAGCAATGGTCAGACGCTCAACCAGCATATTTGCGTCGATATTCATTTCATAGGTATCCAAAAGCTTCTGTGCTTCTTCTACCATCTTTCTGCGGTCTACGTTCATCTTGGTTCCCGGCTCTCTGCCCAAGAAGATATTCTCCGCAACTGTCATATAGGGAACCAGCACCAGCTCCTGGTGCACAATGGAAATACCAGCATGGCGGGCTGCCACGACGCCGTCAATATTCACTTTCTGCCCGTCAATGATAATTTCTCCCTCTTCTGCATGGTAGATTCCACCCAGTACCTTAATCAAAGTGGATTTACCCGCTCCGTTCTCACCAAGGAGAGCGTGTACCTCACCGGCTTTCAGCTGAAGATCTACATTCTGCAGTGCCTTTACACCGGGGAAGGATTTACAGATTCCTTTCATCTCAAGTAAGTACTGTTCACTCACCAATCGCCACCACCTGTCTCATCTCAGAAAGAGGCTTTGCTCCGCTCCCGAAGCAAAGCCCCCAGTTATTCTGTTCTGTTAATTACTTACTGCCATCCGTCAGTTCCGTACTGGTCTACATTGTCTGCAGTTACCAGGAAGGTATCGATCGGGATGAAGGACTCAACTTCTTTGCCATCTAACCATTCATATGCAGTGTTTGCAATGGTCTCACCAATGGTGATCGGGGACTGGGCACCAGTTCCTTCAAGGATGGTATCTTTCAGAAGAGCTTTTACGTCCGGAGATCCGTCAACACCGTAGATCAGCGGAGTTACACCAGCTGCGTCAGCTGCTGCATAAGCACCAAGAGCGGTCGGGTCATTTCCACCGAAGATAGCAACTACATCTGGATGTGCAGTTAATAAATCCTGTGCCTTTTCGTTAGCAACCTGCTGGTTGCCCTGAGCATCCTGCTGTCCAACTACGTTAAAGGTAACACCGGACTCTTTGATTGCGTCCAGGAATCCGTTGGTTCTGTCTGTTACAGACTGCATGGTCGGGGAATCCAGTACAAGGATATCTCCTCCGTCCGGAACTTTCTTAGCCAGGTCTTCACCACAAACATAACCTGCATTGTAGTTATCAGATCCTGCATAGGAAGTAAGGTAGCTCATGTCACCAACCTGAGTATCAAAACCAAACATCGGGATACCTGCCTCTTTCAGCATATCCAGTCCCGGGATGATACCATCAGCATCAACCGGGTTTACGAACATGACCTCAACGCCTCTGGAGATCATATCCTCGATCTGGTTAACCTGAGTATTGGAATCGTTTGCCGGATCCATGGAGATCAGCTGATCACCGTGGCTCTCAACCACTTCACGGATTGCACCTTCCAGAGTTACGAAGAACGGGTTGGTTCCGTCCATACAGGTATAACCGAAGATTTTTCCTCCCTCAGATGCTGCTGCATCAGCAGTATCTGCTTCTGCGGTATCATCTGCTGCTTCGGTGGTCTCTTCAGCTGCTGCATCAGAAGAAGTATCTGCTGCTGTAGAAGATGAGCTGCCGCCGCAAGCGGTTAAAGATGCTACCATTGCTGTACACAGAAGTGCACAAAAAACTTTCTTTTTCATTTTGGTTTTCCTCCCCTAAAATGATTTTGTTTTGTGATGTTTGTATCATAAATGATTTCCTGTCTTTGTACACCTGTACAATGTAACAACTTTTTCATGACATTTGTCATATTCTATATGGCGGTTGTCACAGCAAAAAGGAACCATGTCATGCGGTTTGTCACATGAACACGGTTCCTGTCGCTTTTTTATTCTGCGGTCTTCCATCCTGCCGCGATCTTCTCTTCCAGTTCCGGAAGGGTATGAAGTCCGCTTAAAGTATCCACAGCTTCCACGCAGGATGCCCCCTGCGCCGCCGCCAGCTGAATGCAGCGTTCTACCGGATAACCTTTCAGCATGGAGTAAAGGAAACATCCAATACTGGAATCTCCTGCTCCGGTTCCGGAAAGCACTTTTTCCGGAATGAAGCTCTTCTGAAATCCGGATTTTTCCGTCCAGTCTTCTACTTTGAGTTCCACCGCTACCGGAATTTTTCCGATCAGATCTGCTCCGGCGGTCTGATAATACATGCCTCTGGCTCCACATTTGAGCATGAGTACTTTCACACCCAGCTCCATGGCCTGTGCAGCCAGCGGACGGATATCTTTTTCAAGATCAAGAATCTCTGTTACATCCTCTTCGCCAGCCCGTTCCATCCATTCATCATAGCGCGGGCGATCCAGCATAAAGCACAGTTCTTCAATACTAGGCACAAAAAAATCCACATGAGGCAGTACATTGGAAAGGAATTCTCTCCAGTCCACCAGTCCCTCCGGAGATTCCGGATCAACAGCCGCCAGATCCAGTGACATGGCGGCACCCTTTGCGTGTACTTTATTACAGAGTTTTACCAGCTCTGCTCCGTCATTTTCATACATCTTTCTCATAAGAGGCGGATATCCGAAATGCACCAGTGCCGCTCCGTCAATCAGATCATCGGACAGATCATCTGCCACGAATGTATCATTGGCCCCCGGTCCATGAAGGAAAATCCGGTCAATTCCCGGCGGTGCAATGACAACCGTATAGGAAGTGTCCGCATTTTCATCAATGATGAGATCTTTTTCTGTCCCATGCTGTTTCATCATGGCCAGCATCATCTCGCCCAGGGCATCTTTTCCGATCTTTCCTGCCAGGCGGACATTCGCTCCCATCTTATGAAGGGCAAGACCTGTATTTGACACGACACCTCCTGTGTAGACAACCGCTTCACCGGTACGGATCAGTTTGCCCGGACACAATACCTGGGAAATACTTTTCTTTTTACTACTCTGAAATACCGGTGTAATATCCACACTGATATGTCCGGCCACTACGATTTTCTTTTCCATAGAGATATCCTCCATCAGTCTTTTGCTGCCGGATATTCGGTACATAAATAGCGGTAAGGCGGCTCATCCTCTTCAATCTCCGGGAAACGTCCCATCTGCTCATAGAAGCAGTTATCATTTTCATCATCGTTACACATGGAAACCTCACCTAACAGAACCGGGCCACCCTCTTTCGGCATAACGAAATCATGGTACAGATACTGGGTGATCGTAATGCTCTCACCCGGAGTCAGTTTGATTCTGGTTCCTGCCGGAACAGTTCTCTTAACACCATCTGTGACAACTGTCACATCTGTATCCAGTTTTTTGTTGCCTTCTGCTCCGTTAAATACGGTAATATAGAGATCATTTCCACCGCGGTTGATAATATCCTCCATCTTGCTCCAATGATAATGAAGTGGAGAATCCTGTCCCGGATAGAGCATCAGCAGTTTTTCTGCATATGGTTTTTTATATTTCGGGTCTTTCAAATTACCATTACGGATGGTGACCAGTGCAAATCCCAGCTCATCGAATCTGCCAAGGCCATAATCTGTAATATCCCATCCTAATTTATTATCACGGATCTCGTCACACTCATGACCTTTTTCATCCCACTCTTCCGGCGTCCAGCTGCAAAACGGCGGCAGATGAAATCCATTTTCTTTTGCCAGAGCTTCCATATCCTTAATAACCTGATTGATTCTGGAACGTTTCATTGTGATAAATCCCCCTTTTTCATCCTTAGTCCTGACGTGCAAAAGTACGCATTGCTTCTTTTACATTTTCTTTCATGGCTTCTTTTGCCACTGCAGTTACGCTGGTATAGAATGGCGGAACTCCTTCTTTGAGCTCTGCTGCCCACTTCTGTACAGCAATTCCTGCTGCGCGGTCCATATAAGTAAAGTAGTTGATCTTACGAACACCTGCCTTAATGGCTGCATGAAAATCTTCTTTGCTGACTCCGGAGCCGCCGTGCATAACGACCGGAATGCCGTTGGTCTCTTTGCGGACATTCTCTACGACAGAGAAGTCAAGGCGCGGTTTCTTCAGATAAATACCATGGGTAGTTCCGAAGGAACATGCCAGTGCGTCAACGCCGGTTCTTGCGACGAAATCTTTTGCCTGTACCGGATCTGTGTAAATCTTGGTCTCATCATCTTCACCGCTGCCTACACCTTCGCCGGACTCGGTTTTGCCCATGCTTCCAAGCTCAGCCTCGATATCAGCGCCCTGTGCATGTGCCAGCTCTGCTGCCAGTTTGGTATTTGCCACATTCTCCTCATAAGGAAGAGTGGATCCGTCATACATAACAGAAGTGAATCCCATGCTCAGTGCAAATTTCACACGGTCAATGCTGTCACCGTGATCCAGATGTACACATACCGGAACTTTTGCTTTCTTTGCAAAATCTACCATCAGCGGTCCCATCAGTGCCAGCGGATTATGTACCTCATGCACCGGTGCGAACTGAATGATCACCGGCAGATCCATCTCCTCCGCAGCTGCCATAACAGCCTGCAGGCTCTCAAGATTCGGTGCGTTGAATGCACCGATGGCAATCTCTTTCTCCTCTGCTACTTTCAGAACTTCCTTTAATGTTACCAACATATACCTTGTCCTCCTTTTTCCGTAACTTATGTACAGAATTTTTTATATTTTAACATGAATGCCTGCCCCGGGCAGGTGTCCAATGTTAATGATCTCGCATGACATTTGTCATAACCATTTTACTCAAACAGTTCCCCTTCAAAAATGGCTGTCAGAAGAGAAGCCGCACTGCCATAGATCGCCGCTTCTGAACCAAAACAGGACTTTACCACCTGAATCTTTCGGTAGCGCCTGGTCAACAGCCGTTCATTGGCAAGTCGTTCCGCCAGTTTTAAATAAATATCCGGAATCCAGTATCCGTCATATCCAACGATCACCTTTCTCGGATTCAGGCCATTGACAAAATTAGTAATTCCACAGGCCAGATATTCCGCCATATCACGGAAAACCTGATCCATCTTTGTTTCCCGCTCTGTAAAAACTGCCCCTGTACGTTGTCTTTCCAGCGCATGATCCATCTCCTCACAGAACACGCGGAAACTTTTCTTCTCTCCTGCTGCATCTGCAAGCTCTTCTTCCAGCACTTTTCTGGAAATATAGGTTTCCAGGCATCCCCTGCCGCCGCAGCTGCAGGCTCGTCCTTTCCAGTCAATACTCACATGACCGAACTCGCAGGTCATGCCGCTGGTGTTACTATATAGTTTTCCGTTAACTACAAGCCCGGTACCCACACCATTTGCCAGATTGATATAAATAAAGTCTTCACAGTCACTTCCGCTTCCATAATATTTTTCTGCCATAGCAGCGGCATTGCTCTCACTGTCAAAATAAACCGGGAGGTGTGTATGCTCCGCAATCTCTTTCTTCAAATCCAGATCGTGAATTCCATGAAAATCTGTAGGCTTTAAAATTCTGCCCCGGATCAGGTCGTCAGGACCGATGGCACCGATTCCAATTCCTAATATCTTCTCCTCCGGGAACGCCGCCAGCATCTCATCAATCTTCCCAAGAAGTTCCTGCACCAGTGTATCTGCATTTTCTTCTGTAATCGGCACACTGATCTTCTTTATAATATGAAGCATCAGGTCACACAAAATCACGCTGTATTCTTCTCTGTAAACATGAACACCCAGCAATTTGGGTGCTCCTTGCGCAATGGAAAGCTGTACCGGATTCCGTCCCTTGGTATCTGTCTGCAATTTTTCCCGTTCTTCCAGAATCCCGCTTTCAATAAATTCACTGACAATATTGGAGACCGTCATCTTGGCAAGTCCTGTCTTCTGTGCCAGTTCAATGCGGGAACTGCATTCCCCGGTTGCAATTAATTTCAACAGCAGACCACGATTTTTCTGTTTTAAAAGTTTATTATTCACTCCTGTCTTCGTCATCTGCCTTCACTCCTGTTTATTAGTAAATTGTTTTTACTTTATATTTCATATAATACATCCCTTTTACTAATTGTCAATAGTTTTTGATGAAAATATGCAAAAAAAATTACCAGACGCTGGTCCTCTGTACACAATGCACAAATCCAGCATCTGGTAATCATTCACTTTTCACAAAACTTAAAGGTTCGTGTAACCCATAAGGGATTCATCCACCTCTTTTGCCACATCTCTTCCCTCGCGGATGGCACGTACCACCAGCGACTGGCCGATGTGCATATCACCTGCAGTAAAGACATTCGGTACGTTGGTGGCATGTTTTCCCGGCTCCGTTGCCACATTGGTACGGCCGTCCACATTGACTCCGAAAGCTTTGGTCACATAATCCTGACTTCCAAGGAATCCGGCTGCGATGAGTACCAGTTCTACATCCAGTACAAATTCGCTACCTTCTACCGGGACCATCATCATACGTCCGGTCTTCTCATCCTTCTTGCTTTCCAGTTTGACAATCTTTGCCTGTTTGACATTGCCGTTCTTATCCTTGATGAACTCCTGAACCGTAGTCTGATAGATACGCGGATCATGTCCAAATTTAGCAATGGCTTCCTGCTGGCCGTAATCCGTCTTGCAGACTCTAGGCCAAATAGGCCACGGATTATTTTCCGCTCTCGTATCCGGAAGCTTCGGCATCATCTCCAGCTGGGTAACAGATTTGCATCCCAGGCGGATGGAAGTACCGACACAGTCATTTCCCGTATCTCCACCGCCAATAACCAGCACATTCTTGCCCTCTGCCGGAATAAATTTCTTATCAGCGAAGTTGGAATCCAGGAGGCTCTTCGTGGTAGCCGTCAGGAAATCCACTGCAAAATAGATTCCTTTGGCATCTCTTCCGGGTGCTTTGATATCACGGGGATTGGCAGCACCACAACAGAGTACGACGCGGTCATATTCTTTTAAAAGCTGCTCCGGCTTTACATCCACCCCTACATTGCAGTTGGTGATGAAGGTAACGCCTTCTTCCTTCATAATCTTGATCTTACGCTCTACAATGTGCTTTTCCAGCTTCATATTCGGGATTCCGTACATCAGAAGCCCTCCCACACGGTCACGGCGTTCATAGACAGTTACGGAATGTCCGCGGTGATTTAACTGGTCTGCAGTCGCCAGTCCGGAAGGACCGCTTCCGATGACAGCTACTTTCTTACCTGTACGTACTTTCGGAGGTCTTGCATGGGCATAGCCTTTCTTGTATGCATTTTCAATAATGGCAAGCTCATTGCCCTTGCTTCCTACCGGATCTCCGTTTAAGTTGCAGGTACATGCTGCCTCACAGAGTCCGGGACATACACGTCCTGTAAACTCCGGGAAGTTGCTGGTCTTGGAGAGGCGGTAATACGCCTCCTCCCAGTTTCCCATATAGAGCATGTCGTTCCACTCCGGCACCATGTTCTGCAGCGGACAGCCGGACATCATACCGCCCAGCATCTGTCCTGCCTGGCAGAAGGGCACGCCGCATGCCATACATCTGGCTCCCTGTTTCTCCTGTTCCTCTCTGGACAGGGGTGTGTGGAACTCGTTGAAATGTTTAATTCTCTCCAAAGGCGCTTCTGCCTTTGCATTTTTACGTTCATAATCCAAAAAGCCTGTTGGTTTTCCCATTTCCGTTCGTACCTCCTATCCTCTCTTGATCGCATAAAATGCTTCGATCTGCGCCTGCTCTGTGTTCATGCCTTTTTCTTCCATCTGGACAATCATGCTGAGCATCTTCTTGTAATCATTCGGGATGATCTTTTTAAATTTCGGCAGATACTGCTCAAAGTTATCAAGGATCTGTTTTCCTCTTTCGGAATTGGTGTAAGCGACATGCTCCTGAATCATGTCTTTCAGTTCCTGCACATCATATTTGTTAGTAACTTCTTCCAGCGTTACCATCGCTTTGTTGACTTTCATATAGAGGTCGCTGTCTTCGTCCAGTACATAAGCAATACCGCCGCTCATACCTGCTGCGAAGTTTTTACCGACTTTTCCAAGGATGACTGCGCAGCCACCGGTCATGTACTCACAGCCATGATCTCCGGTTCCCTCTACAACAGTACGTGCACCGGAGTTTCTGACGCAGAAACGTTCTCCTGCCACACCGTTGATGTAAGCTTCACCACTGGTAGCTCCGTAAAGGGCTACGTTACCGATAATGATATTTTCGTCCTCTTTGAAGTTCACACCCTTCGGCGGATAAACAATCAGTTTTCCACCAGAAAGTCCCTTTCCAAAGTAGTCATTAGAATCTCCAACCAGCTCCAGCGTCAGTCCTTTCGGAATGAAGGCACCGAAACTCTGTCCGCCTGCACCGGTACATTTTACGGTAAAGGTATCTTCCGGCAGCCCTTCCGGATAACGTTTGGTGATCTCAGAACCGAACATGGTACCGAATGCACGGTTGGTATTTCTCACATCCAGCTCAATACTTCTCTTCTGTCCGGTTGCCAGGGCAGACTTGAATTCTTTCATGAGCACCTTCTCATCCAGTGTCTTTTCCAACTCAAAGTTGTAAACATGCTTCGGATCGAAAATAACTTTCTGACCTTTTCCGGCATAGGGATTGTCCAGAATCTTCGCGAAGTCAATAGTAGCCTGTCTTCCGGTTCTGCCCTCTTTGACGCAGAGCATATCGGAACGTCCTACCAGCTCATCGATCGTGCGGATGCCAAGTTTTGCCATATATTCACGCAGCTCTTCTGCGATGAATCTCATGAAGTTTACGACATATTCTGGTTTGCCGCGGAACCGTTTTCTCAGTTCCGGATTCTGGGTAGCTACGCCTACCGGGCAGGTATCCAGATTGCAGACACGCATCATCACGCATCCCATAGTTACCAGCGGAGCCGTTGCAAATCCATACTCCTCGGCACCCAGCATGGCAGCAATTGCCACGTCACGGCCGCTCATAAGCTTGCCATCTGTCTCAATACGGACTTTATTTCTCAGACCGTTCATAATCAGAGTCTGATGGGTCTCGGTAAGACCAAGCTCCCATGGAAGTCCTGCATTGTGGATGGAACTTGCCGGAGCTGCTCCGGTACCTCCATCATAACCTGATATGAGAATGACCTGTGCGCCTGCTTTGGCAACACCGGCTGCGACGGTACCAACGCCTGCCTCGGATACCAGTTTCACAGAAATTCTGGCTGCCGGGTTCGCATTTTTCAGGTCATAGATCAGCTGTGCCAGGTCCTCAATGGAGTAAATATCATGATGAGGCGGCGGAGAAATCAGGCTCACACCCGGAGTAGAAAGACGGGTCTTTGCAATCCACGGGTATACTTTTCCGCCCGGCAGATGACCACCCTCGCCAGGTTTTGCGCCCTGTGCCATCTTGATCTGAATCTCCTGGGCACTGACCAGATATCTGGAGGTCACGCCAAAACGTCCGCTTGCCACCTGTTTAATGGCAGAGCATTTATTCAGTCCATCCGGTCCGATAGTCAGTCGCTCAATACTTTCACCGCCCTCACCGGTATTGGATTTACCATGTAACTGGTTCATGGCAATAGCCAGACACTCATGGGCTTCCTGGGAAATGGAACCATAGGACATGGCACCGGTCTTGAAGCGGGTCACAATGGAATCCACGCTTTCCACCTCATCCAGCGGAATGCCTTTCTTCGGATATTTGAAATCCAGTAGTGTTCTCAACTGTCCATGGTTATTTTCACCATCTACCAGAGAAGTGTACTGTTTAAACAGCTGATAATTGCCTTCTCTTGTGGACTGCTGTAAGAGAGAAATGGTTCTCGGATTGTAGAGATGTTCCTCTCCTGCACTTCTTTCTTTGTGAAGTCCCAGGCTGTTCAGTGCCAGACTGGTGGTCAGTCCCAGCGGATCGAAAGCAGAAGAATGCATGAGTTCTACCTGCTCACCAATCTCTTTTAGACCGATACCGCCGATTCTGCTGACGGTATTGGTAAAATATTTATCTACGACTTCTTTATTAATACCGATTGCCTCAAAAATCTTGGAACCCAGGTAAGACTGGATGGTGGAAATGCCCATCTTGGAAGCAATCTTTACAATGCCATTAATAACTGCCTGATCATAGTCAGCCACTGCCGCATAATAATCCTTATTCAGAATCTTCTTATCAATCAGCTCATGGATACTCTCATGTGCAAGATAAGGGTTCACTGCACAGGCGCCATAGCCAAGGAGCGTAGCAAAATGATGTACTTCTCTCGGCTCACCAGACTCCAGAATAATAGAAACAGAAGTTCTCTTCTTCGTCCGTACCAGATGCTGCTGCAGTGCGGATACTGCCAGAAGAGACGGGATTGCCACATGGTTCTCATCCACGCCACGGTCAGACAGAATCAGGATGTTGACACCGTCACGGTAAGCACGGTCTGCTTCTACGAACAGACGGTCAATGGCCTTCTCCAGGCTGGTATTCTTATAATAAGTAATCGGGAGCACTTCTACTTTGAATCCCGGCTCCTTCATATTTTTAATCTTCAGAAGGTCGGTCTCTGTCAGAATCGGATTGTTAATCCTCATAACGCAGCAGTTCTCCTGTTTTGCTTCCAGAAGGTTGCCGGCCTTTCCAACATAAATCGTGGTAGAGGTTACGATCTTCTCACGGATGGCATCAATAGGCGGGTTAGTAACCTGTGCAAACAGCTGTTTGAAATAATTAAACAGCGGCTGATGATGCTCTGATAAAACAGCCAGTGGTACGTCAATACCCATGGCAGAAATTGCTTCGCTTCCGTTGGCAGCCATACTCATGATGGAATTTCTCACGTCTTCATAATTATAGCCGAATGCCTTCTGTAGTTTTGCCCGTTCTTCCGGTGTATACTCTTCCACTCTCTGGTTCGGAATCTTCAGCTCAGACAGATTGACCAGATTGTGATCCAGCCACTCGCCATAGGGCTGACGGTTTGCATAGGATTCTTTCAGTTCATCGTCATCGATAATCCGTCCCTGTTTGGTATCTACCAGCAGCATTTTGCCTGGATGAAGTCTTTCTTTTTCCACAATTCTGGAAGGATCAATATCCAGCACACCAACCTCGGAAGAAAGGATCAGCTGATCATCCGTGGTTACATAGTATCTGGAAGGACGAAGTCCGTTACGGTCCAGAACGGCTCCCATCACATCTCCGTCGGTGAAAAGGATAGATGCCGGTCCATCCCACGGCTCCATCATGGTCGCATAATACTGATAGAAATCTTTCTTCTTCTGGGACATCGTGCGGTTGTTAAGCCACGGCTCCGGAATGAGGATCATCACTGCCAGCGCCAGATCCATACCACTCATCACCAGGAATTCCAGTGTGTTGTCCAGCATGGCAGAGTCGGAACCAGATGCACTGATAACCGGAAGAATCTTATGGAATTCTCCCTTCAGATGCTCGGACTCTACCGTCTCCTCGCGGGCCAGCATCTTGTCGGCATTACCTTTGATCGTATTGATTTCACCGTTATGTACCAGGAAACGATAGGGATGTGCACGCTCCCAGCTGGGCATAGTGTTCGTCGAGAAACGGGAGTGAACCAGTGCGATGGCACTCTCGTAGTCCTGACTCTGCAGATCCAGGAAGAAGGAACGAAGCTGTCCTACCAGAAACATACCTTTATAAATCAGGGTACGGCTGGAACAGGATACCACATAGGTGTCCTCGATGGACTGTTCGAACACACGTCTTGCGATGTAAAGCTTCCGGTCGAAATCCAGTCCTTTTTCCACATCCTCCGGTTTCTGAATAAATGCCTGCATAATACTCGGCATCTTCTCCAATGCTTTACTTCCCAGCACCTTCGGATTGGTGGTTACCTCTCTCCATCCAAGGAAGTTCATGCCTTCCTTCTCTACGATGATCTCGAACATTTTCTTCGCCTGGTTGCGTTTCAGCTCATCCTGGGGAAGGAAAAACATTCCGATACCGTATTCTCTCTCCCCTCCAAGCTCAATACCAAGCTTCGCACACTCTTTAGAGAAAAATTTATGGGAAATCTGAACCATGATACCAACACCGTCTCCGGTCTTGCCTTCCGCATCCTTGCCGGCGCGGTGTTCCAGATTCTCTACAATGCTCAGTGCATCTTCTACCGTCTTGTGCGATTTGACGCCTTTAATATTTACGACAGCGCCGATACCGCAGTTGTCATGTTCAAAGCTCGGGTCATACATTCCCGGTCTGGGACATTCCTGATTTCTCTGTTCGTTCATAAGCTGTACCTTTCTTTCTTGAATCGTTGACATTTCATGTAACCTGCAAGTTTTCTAAAAGTTTACACCCATTTTTTCAAGATGTAAACAAGAAATTTTTACAGAATCGTCAGATTATTTGCAAACAGAAAATTTTATGGCATATTTTTTCTCTATTTTATAAATTTTCGCATTTTCTTCATTCATTCGCGCACAATTTCGAAGTATTTTCCTGATATTGGATTAGGATTTTTCACCATAAAATTTAATCCCATTCATTTCACAGCGGTTTTCCGGATTGTTTTTGGAATTTTCTCATGATTTACATGTTTTTCTTATGTGTTACAATAGCTATATCTATTTAGAAAGGGGACTTTATCATGACCAAAGAGACACTTGCATTTGTAACTGAGAAGACCAAAGAACTGACCGCAGCCCACAGCTGCTGTGCAGAATTAAAAGAAGCTGCAAACAACTGGCTGGCAGCTGCCGGCACTGACAAAGAGGCAGAAGCGACCAAAGCATACGTGGCAGAACTGGAAGCAGATATCATGCCCATAGACGGACTCATCGCCTTTGCAGAATCCGATATGGGTGCAAAAATATTCGGAGCTGAGATGGCAAAGAATGTGGCTGCTCACGGCAAAGAGATCAAAGCCGCAGGCGCAAAATACTGTGACTGCCCGGCATGCGCTGCATGTGAGGCAATTTTAGCAAGAAAAGAAGAGCTTTTTAAATAAAGCATTAAAAACGCCTGACACCAACCGTCCCTTTGAACGAGACAGTCGATGCCAGGCTTTTTTTATTTTTCCCAGGATGTTTTCTTTTTATAAATCAGCCATGCCACACCTGCAGTAATCCACTCGGTCACCCAAAAGGCATGCCATACGCCATTCGCTCCCAGTATCCGGCTTAACAAAAATGCCGCCGGAATAATAATGAGGATGTAGCGGAGCATGGAAATCAGCAGTGAAGGAAAGCCCATGTTCAGTCCTTCCAGTGCACCACAGGAAGTGACAGATACCGCAGAAATAATAAATCCGCCGCTGATAATC
Organism: Hominiventricola filiformis; assembly: GCF_020686965.1. Lineage (NCBI taxonomy): Bacteria > Bacillati > Bacillota > Clostridia > Lachnospirales > Lachnospiraceae > Hominiventricola > Hominiventricola filiformis. Next base: position 205,357 of record NZ_JAJEPS010000003.1, read on the forward strand.
CGAAGTGCTGTCTTTCCAATCACTACAGTCTCTGCTGAGCTGGTAAAGATTCCAATAAGGCTTCCTGGAATGGAGAGGCAGAGAACCGTTCCCACAAGCATAACAACCAATGACATACCAAGGGCTGTCCGATATATTCTATGAACGCGATCATATTCCCGCGCACCATAATTATATCCAATCAATGGACGAATTCCCTGCACGATACCACTGCTTGTCAGATACAGGAAGGTCTGCAGTTTGTAATAAGCCCCCAAAACCAACACATAGCTCTGAGAAAACTCTGCCAGAATACCATTCAGTGCAGAGATCAGAAGGGATGGCAGCGCCATATTCAGGATAGCCGGAATGCCGATAGAGTAAAGCCTTCTGCTGATACCGCCTTTAAAGCTAACTCCGGAAATACAAATCTTTACCGGAATCGGTTTTACCATATAGATAATAATGTAAATTACAAGTGTAATCACCTGTCCGGCTCCGGTCGCCAGTGCTGCCCCTTCAATGCCCATGGCCGGGAACGGGCCAAGGCCAAAGATCAGAATCGGGTCCAGAACAATATTGGAAATACATCCGGCCATCATGCTGAGCATGGATACTTTCATCCGACCCACTGCCTGGAACGTTTTCTCAAAAGAAAGACCACTGGAAATAATCATTCCAAAGAGAAAAGCAATTCTGGAATAGCGGATAGCATAATCAATAACTGTTGCATCATCGGTAAACAAGGTCAGAAATTTCGGCATAATCAAGATGCAGACGATAGATAATGTCAGTCCCTGCACCAGACTCCAGAACATTCCCATCGTGGCCGCCTGGTTCGCTTTTTTCTTATCTCCTGCTCCCAGGAAAAAGGCAATGACCGCATTGATTCCCACACCAAAACCGATGGCCGTTGCACTGATCAGGTTCTGCACCGGATAGACCAGGGAAAGTGCTGTCATGGCATCTTCGCTGATTCTCGCTACAAAATAACTGTCTACGATGTTATATAGCGCATTTACCATCATAGAAAGTACCATGGGTAATGACATCGAAAGTACAAGACCAAATACCGGCTTCTCTTTCATAAAAGTATCATTCATTGTTGTATCCTCCTTGAAGTATGGTTCTGAAAAAAGACATAAAAAAATCGCCATACAGCTGCTTCGCAAAACAACTGTGTGGCGAAAATCAGATCTCTCTGGTAAAATCCACACCCTTATCGGGTTTAGGAACTTTATCTTAACACTAGTTTTCAGAGGTTGTCAAGGATATTTTACAATGGGCAGGGTAACTATTGTGCCTGCTGTCTAATGTCTGTCACGTATCCATCCGTAAGATCAGATGTTAAATTGCAGGTATTTCCTAAGTCAAAATACATTTCCCCAAGTTTTTCTTCTGGTACAGCAAATGCCCAATGTACCGTTACTGTCTCTCCCGGTGCAAGGGAATCAATATAGTTATTCGAACGTTCCCCACCTTTCACATCATACAGTCCTACCTCCGTATTGAAAGAATGACTGGCCACAGCCACGTAGGTCCATGCATCATTCTCTGACGGGGTCTGGGTATCCGCTCTCCAGATCTTTGCCTCAGCTCCAGCCGGTTCCAGAATGTTGATCGTTCCATTGAACATAATGTCTTTCCATGTTTCTGCACCGGTATTGGTATAATCCACAGTCACGCAGACCAGCTTCTGCGGCTCTTCTTCCGTCCGGATCACCTGATCCAGCGTATTGACTCCATCTCCTTCTTTCACATAGGTAAGTGTGACTGGAAGCAGCGTTCCATCTGATGCAAAAGCCTGCTTATCATCCTCTCCCAGCATGGAGTCTGACAACATGGAGCGATTATCCCCAATCTGGACATCCGTTACCTTTGCTGTCAGTCCTGGATGTTTTTCCAGATCGTTTTCAGATATATCCAATACTTCTCCCATTGGATGTGCTTTTTCTAGGTGCTCCATGGATACTGATGTGACAGGAAGGTTCGATTCATCTATCATCTCCTGTCCTTCATCCGCAGTCAGATAACTGCTCCAGTTATAACACATCATCACATCTTTATCATCGGACTGTTCCGCGGGTGTCAATGTCACATGCTCCGCTATCTGGATGGCATCCTCTTTTGGCACATCTGATGCCGCTGTTATTTCCAGTACCAGATGAAGATCCGGGTACGCCACATAGAGCTGCTGGTTAAATGTAAGTTCATTGCTCAGTGTCTGCTGTCCCAGGTATATACCTTCTCTGCCATCAATATTCAATGTTTCACTCTCTACCACCTGCTGTGTCAGCATTTCAAAAGCGGAGTCTCCCGTATCCATATAGTAACAGAGCATGCTCACGCCACCCTGCGCATAAGTATCTTCAAAGCTATATTTTCCTTCTTCTGTCTGCACCATTCCGTCCGGCAGCCACTCCGCAGTCAGCTTCACATAATGGCTCTCTCCTGTCGGCTGCATCGTTTCATTTTCTGTTCCTGCTTCTTTTTCCTGCGTTGTTTTCACTGCATAGGTTCCCACCTGCTTACTTTTCATTCGATATAAAACACCTGCAAATGCGGTGGTTCCCAGCGCCAGAGTTGCTGCCAGCGCAGCGATCATCACTCGGCGGCCTGTGAATTTACTTGTCTTTTTCTGTAACTGCTGTTCTACTTCCTGCTCTATCATCTTCCGCATAGCATCCGGCATCTTCGGAAATTCCTGATTCATATTTTCCAACTTCATCGTTCATCCTCCCCTTTAATCTTCTTTGGATAATTCTTCCTTCAGCTTTGTCCGCGCCCTGGCAAGTCGGCTCTTGACCGCACTTTCTGTCACTTTTGTCATTCTGGCAATCTCCCGAATATTGTATCCTTCCATATAATACAGGGTCACTGCCAGTCTTGCTTCCTCTGTAAGCCCCATCAACGCTTCATACAGATCCGAATAATCCTGTCTCTCCATCCACGGTTCTTCCTGCTCACAAGTCTTCAATGATATGATCTTCTTTTCCTTACGCATGATTCCATAACATTCATTGATCAGAATACGGAGCAGCCAGGTCTTTGCATAAGTGTCCTGTTTTAACGTTCCAATCTTGTCAAATGCTTTTGCGATGGCCTCCTGAATGGCATCCTGACAGTCCGCATCATTATAGAGTAATGATTTCGCCACATGATACATGCTGTCCTCCGATGCCAGAATCAGTTGACCCAGTTGTTCTCTTTTCATAGTATCCTTCCCGCCGGCTTTTTTGTATTTACATAGATTAGATGCATGCAATCTCCATTTGGTCGCAGTGTTTTAAAAATAATTTTCATTCAAAAGGAAGGAGCGAAAAGAAACTTTTACATTTCTTTTCGCTCCTTTAAATTGATCGATCTGCATTCTAGGGCTATATGCCCGGACGGGTGTTACGTATCTTCTTCCTCACAAACCAGAAGCAGATCACCTGCATCACAACAGTGGCAGCCCAGGATGCCGGATAAGACAGAAACAAAAATGTCAGCGACCGGTGTGTCGGAAATAACAGGCAGATCCAGATAATCCGCATACCTACGGTACCAATAATGGACAGGATCATGGGAACTGTCGAATAACCCATGCCTCGAAGCGCTCCGGGAAACAGGTCCATCAGTCCACACAGAAAATACGTAATGGTCGTATAGGCCAGAATCTCCATCCCACAGGCAACTACATCTGCCTGCTCGCTGTAGATCCGCAGTAGTTTAGGACCAAGCAGATATGCACCGTTTCCAAGAGTCAGTGCAACTATCACGGAAAGGATAATACAGTCAATCAACACCTTGTCCATTCGTTTCCATTTTTTCACACCATAGTTCTGGCTGGTGAAGCTCATGCATGCCTGTGTCACGGAGTTGATGGATACATACAGGAATCCAAGAATATTGTTGGCTGCCGTATAACCTGCCATGGCAATAGACCCAAAGGAATTGACGGATGACTGCAGCATGGCATTTGACAGATTGATAACCGTGCTCTGAATTCCGGCCGGCACTCCCACGGCAAAGATCTGACTCAGATATTTTGTTTTCAGACAAAGTTTTGAAAATCTTAGCTGATAGCTGCTTTCCGTGTGATACAGGCACCGCAAAACCAGAATGCAGGAAATGCACTGGGAGATCACCGTCGCAATTCCCACACCCGCTACGTCCAGGTGAAATGCAATCACAAGAAACAGGTTCAGAACCGCATTGACTACACCCGATATAATCAGAAACAACAGCGGTCTTTTCGTATCTCCCACTGCTCTCAGCACGGCAGCCCCATAATTGTACAGCATAAAAAATGGCATTCCACAGAAATAAATCCTCATGTAAAGCACAGACTTATTGATGACATCTTCCGGAGTTGCCATGATTTCCAGTGCAAATCTTGCCAGAGTCACCCCAAATACCGCCACCACAATTCCGCTGACCAACGCAAAGGTAATGGCTGTATGCACGGTTTCTGACATTTCTTTTTTCAGCTCCAGTGCATAAAATCTGGCTGCAAGCACATTGGCTCCCAGAGAAATACCGATAAACAGATTTACAAAAATATTAATCAACGCCGTTGTAGAGCCAACTGCCGCCAGCGCCTGGCTGCCGCTGAATCGACCGACCACAATGATATCCACTGCATTGAACATTAACTGTAAAACGCTGGATAACATCAGTGGGACAGAAAATGTGATCAGCTTATCCATGATCGTCCCGTTGCACATATCAATTTCGTATTTGTTTTTGATCTTTCCTTCAGACACTTAATCCCTTCCCCTCATCCATCCAATTAGTAATAATACAATTCCAATGACCGGAAATGCTGCAAAAGAAACCGGCCATACCAGTTCGATTCCCCCGATCAGAAACGGTGCACATGCAGATCCCAGATTGCATCCCACCAGTACAATGGAATTTACAACAGACAGCAGTTCTCCTGGCTCATCAGCCGCTGCACCGTTAAATACGCAGGTAATCCCAGTCGTATGCGCAAATCCCGTAATCACAACTCCTGCCATAAACAAAAGAAAGGATCCTGCTGCCGCCATCAGAACCATTCCTGCACAATATCCTGCCAGACAGAAGAAAAATATTTTTTTTCGACAAATTTTCAGCAGATTTCCATAGAGAAATCCCGCCAGAATCCCCACGATCATCAAAATGCTCAGCACAATACTGGCTGTTGATGCTGTTCCAAAGCCGCGTTCTTCTACCAGTACCGGAATTCTCAACGAGCAGGCGGCGTTTGCTACCACCAGTAAGAAACCACAGATTGTATAAAAAATTGCAGTTTCTGCATTTTTACGTTCAAATTTTCCATTTAAAACACCAGCCGCAGCTGTATCTGAAACATTTCCTTCTTTTTCCGGCACAAACAGAAGGTACAATGCCAGTACGAGAAAGCCCAGTGCATAAACGCTGAACGCTTTCTGCCATCCAAAGGCCAGAAGCTGTCCGGCTATCAATGTCAGCACTGCATTTCCCAGCATTTCAAAAGAGCTTCGAAACCCAAGCAGCGTCTCCTGTTCTCTTCCACTGTAGCGTTCGCTGATCATGCTGATCGCCTTTACATTGACCAGACCAATTCCGATGCCAAGCAGAAAACGGGAACCGAGAATCACCGGATAGATATCCGTAAATACCGGAACAATCCCGCTTACAGACAAGAGGAGAAGCCCTCCTGCCACCATCAGCCGTTCTCTCAGATATTTTGCAATCACCGTATTAAAAAGGATCGTGAAGGTAATCCCAAGCGCCGCTGCAGACACCAGAAACTCCACCTGACTTCCGCTGTATTCTATATAATATTCTTTCATTGCCGGAAGGGCTGTCGATACCGAATAGGTAGAAATCAACATCCATGACAGAGAAAGAATCGCAAATTTTTCCATTTTCGTTTTCATATGCATTTACTTTCTTTCACATAATGCTTCGCATTTTCCCTGTTTGCTGCAATTTCTTCATCTGACAGCATTCTCCTGAATTTTGCAGGATTTCCCATATAAAGTGCTCCATCCGGGATCACTGTATTCGATGTGACCAAAGCTCCTGCTGCCACCATACTGTTCTTTCCGACTACTGCCCCGTTCAGAATAATAGCTCCCATACCGATCAAAGCGCCGTCTCCAATGGTGCAGCCATGAAGAATCACAGCATGTCCTACAGTCACATTCCTACCGATATTCAGCGGACAATTCTCATCCACATGAAGCACACACAAATCCTGTACATTGGTTCCTTCCCCTATCTGAATCTCACTTGAATCCCCACGCACTACTGCATTATACCAGATGCTGGCATCCTTTTTTATCGTCACATCACCCAGGACAACTGCGCCTGTGGCAACCACTGCCTGTGCATCTATTTCCGGTTTTTTCATAATCGTATCTCTCCTGCTGTTTTATTTCATTTTATCACAGACCCGCTTTTCTGAAAAGAATACGCTTAAAATGAATGGGGCTGTTGCAAAATATGATATGCACCCTTCTATCTAAGTGACAAGTTTTTATTATTTCACTTATCTACCTAGAAGGGAGCATATCATATTCAAGAAATAGAATACGTACAGCCTCCTTTTTATTTATCACACCATTCATGCATGGTTTCATGCAACCGGAGGCCGGACGATGGACTTCGCCCACTTGTGGAATATTTTGTATGAAGGCAACACTTACCTCGCAACTGATCCATTTGGGTATATGGAATGTTTGTGCCTTTCCACGCCCAATATTTGCAGTGAAAAAAATATTTTTCGCTATATAGTTTCAGAAATTAAATAAATTGGACATATAGAGATTCTTATGCATCTTTTGCCCAAATTTTCCTAATTTTCTGGGCATCTGATATTACAGATTTTCTATATGTCCAAATCAAATAAAAAGACTTATTTTTTATAGAATTTTCGCGTATCTGCACTGCCTGATTGGGCAAAAAATAACTTTTATTTTCTATCTGCCCTACAAAATAGAAAATGACTATTAAAATCACACAAAAAGGACTGATACAGAACAGATGACTCCATCTATTCTGCAACAGTCCCATTACAGCACTGCCTCCACCAGCATCTTTGTATATTCATCCTGCGGATTGCAGATCACGTCATCCGGTGTACCCTCCTCCACAATTCCTCCGTCTTTCATGACCAATACCCGATCACAGAATTCCTGTACCAGAGCCAGATTATGACAGATAAAGAGATATGAAAGATTCTTCTCCTCTTTCAGCCTACGCAACAGTTCAATGATCCGTTTCTGCACCGTTACATCCAATGCGCTGGTGGCTTCATCACAGATCAGCACCTTTGGATCCACTGCCAGTGCTCTGGCAATGGCAGCCCGCTGGCACTGTCCTCCACTGACCTGATGGGGATAGCGGTCTGCATAAGAAGCATCCAGCCCGCATTGTTCCAGCAGTTCTGCTGCTTTCTTTCTTCTCTCCACCTTTGACATTCCTTTGTTGCGGAGACTTTCTCCAATTCCATCCCCCAGTGTTCTTCTGGGATCAAAGGAACCAACCGGATTCTGGAACACCATCTGCAGCTTTCCGTAGGCATCTTTCAGTGCAGTCCCTTTCAGATGCGTGATATCCTGTCCATCAAGAATAATTTCTCCTTCTGTTGGATCCACAAGCCGCGTAATAAGTTTTGCAACTGTACTTTTTCCACTTCCGGATTCTCCTACAATTCCAAGGATCTCTCCCGGCTGTAAAGAAAAACTGATGTTTTCCACGGCGAACACATCTCTTTTACCCCGCTGATGGAACACTTTTTTCAGATGATTGACTTTTAAAATCGGCTCCATCATTAACTCCTCTTCAGTTTCGGCACCGCCGAAAGCAGCTCTTTTGTATAATCATTCTGTGGATGTTCCAGTACTTCTTTCGCAGGACCATATTCCATCTTTCTGCCGTCTTTCAATACCAGAACCGTATCTGCCATAGCGGATACCACGCCAATATCATGGGTTACGATAATAATTGCGGTTCCAAATAACTCACGGACATGAAGCATTTCCTGTACTACCTGCCGTTGTACTGCCACATCGAGGGCACTGGTCGGTTCATCCGCAAAAAGTACCGGCGGATTCATGAGCATAGAAATGGCAATTCCTGCTCTCTGATTCATACCTCCGGACATTTCAAAAGGATAACTCTCCCAGATCCGTTCCGGTTCTTTAAAATTCAATTTTGTTAGAAGTTCAAGTGCATGTTCTTTTGCTTCTGCGTTCACAATCTTTCCATGGGCACGCATACTCTCATATATCTGATCACCAATGGTTCGAATCGGGCAAAGAGAGGCACCGGCATCCTGAAAAATCATGCCAATCTTAGCACCCCGGACAGCCCGAAGTTCTGATTCCGGCATATCCACAAGACTCCTTCCCCCGAATGTAATATCTCCTCTGGTAACCAGTCCCGTATCGCCAAGCAGCCCCATAGCCGCTTTCATCAATGTACTTTTACCGCTTCCCGATTCTCCTACCAGCCCGAGAATTTCTCCAGGCTGCAGGGAAAAGGAAATGTCGTGAACCACCGGGGTTCCGTCAAAAGAAATCTCCACAGAATCGTAATTCAACAATGTTTTTTCCATCAGTTTATATCCAGATCTGCTGTCAGTTCATAATAATCACTTGCATGGGCCGTAAGACCACTCACATTTGCCTGGCTGATCATGCTCATTTTCAGGAAAGAACAGAATACAAATGCATTGTCATCCAGAAGCTGCTGCTGCATCTCAATGGCAATCTGATCTCTTTCTGTTTTGTCAAATGTACTGTTTAACTGTACTGCCAGTTCTTCCAGTTTATCGCTGTGATACTGTCCACGATTCTTGGTGGATGCATCCAGACAATGTGTGGAGAAGAAGTTCGTCGGATCTCCGAGACCGCAGTTGACATTGGCTCCTACATAGACATCCCAGGCAGAAGTGTCTTTCACAATCGTGTTATGATCTGCCGTTGCATTGATCTGTACATCCATTCCGATATCTTTTAAGGTGCTCTGGGCAGATTCCGCCAGCAGCGGGAGCTCCTGACGGCTCGGATAGGTCAGCCATTTGATAGTCAGCTTCTGACCGTCTTTTTCACGAATACCATCACCATCACTGTCTGTCCAGCCAGCCTTTTCCAGAACTGCTTTTGCGCCTTCCGGATCATAAGTCTTCGCATTCAGCGTCGATCCACCGAATTCTACCGTATCCGGGAATGCACCGGTCGCTACATATCCATATCCGTTCAGAAGTACACTGACGAAGGATTCCTTATCAATTCCCATGGCAATTGCTTCACGAACTGCATCATCTTTTACAACCGGAGATGCATAGTTCATCTGTACGTAGAAAGAACGGCTGGTCTGTACACTGGTGAAATTGAAATTATCATTTTCAAAGATCGGATAGCTTGCATAAGCCATACCGTATGCCGCATTGATCTCACCGGATTGAAGTGCCAGCGCAAGGGTATCTCCATCGGAAATGGTGCGGACAGTAATCTCATCCATATTGACATCACCATCCCAGTAATTTTCATTTTTTACCAGATTCAGGTGATCATCCGTCACCAGTTCCGTTGCTACATATGGACCGGTTCCCACTACGATTCCATCATCCGACACACCTTCATCCATATCAATAATGCATCCATAGGGTTCAGACAGATAGTTCATCAGACTCGGACACTCTTCCACCGTATGAATGGTCAGTACCAGACCATCTGCCTCAATAGAAGCAATCTTCAGATCACCTGCCGCACGTTCATGAACTGCTACCAAATCTTCCAGGCATTTCTTTACTGCTTCCGCATCACAAGGCTTTCCGTTGGAGAAGCAGACACCATCTTTCAGCGTGATCTTCCATGTCAGATTGTCTACCAATTCATATCCTTCTGCAATCCACGGCTCCAGTTCCATGGAATCATTGATTTTCATCAATGTCTCTCCGACACCATAACGGATACATGCCCATCCGCAGTAAGCACTGTGGGGATTGATATTGGATTCCTCATTTTCCGCATTAAATGTGGTATCACCAAAGACAAACGTCTTTTTTCCTTCCTGGGCTGCCTCTGTCTGCGTAGCGGCATCGTTATGTTCGGTTTTTTCAGCACCACAACCTGCCAGCATGCCGGTTACCATCGTCAATGACAGCAATAATGCAAAAATTTTACCTGTTCTTTTCTTCATATATTTATACTCCCTTTTCTATATTATATCTACCTGGAACGGCTGTTCCTGGGATCCATGTAATCACGGATCGTATCACCGAGCAGGTTAAATATTACGACAGATACAAAGATGGCTGCTCCTGGTGATAACACAATCCAAGGATAAGTCTGCAGCATACTTCGTCCGCTGCTCATCATACTTCCCCATTCTGCAACCGGAGGCTGTGCTCCCAGTCCCAGAAAGGAAAGACCTGCAATCTCCATCATCATCGTTCCTATGTCCAGCATGGAAGTGACAAGAACCGGCCCGATGATGTTCGGCAGAACATGCCGGAACACCACCTGAATCGCAGTATCTCCCGCCAGCTTCGATGCATGGATATAGGGCAGTTCCTTTATGGAAAGGGTCTGGCTTCTGGCAATTCGTGAATACTTCGGCCAGCTGATCAGTGCCAGTGCAATGACCGCATTCTGTACACCACCATTCAAAATAACAGCTACCGCCATGGCAAATACCAACCCCGGAAAAGCCAGACAGAGATCCGAAAGCCGCATGACAAGCGCATCCACACGACCACCATAATAGCCACACACGACACCAACAAAGGTCCCGAAAACAGTAATGATCGCTACCAGTGCAAAGGTAGAAGAAATACTGGTCTGTGCTCCAATCAGCACACGGGAAAACATGTCTCTTCCGTAAGTATCCGTTCCCATAAGATGCGCCGCACTCGGCGGCTTCATGGCCTGCGCCAGATCCTGTGCATAGGGATCATAGGGACACAGCTGTTTTGCAAATATCGTAGCCAGCAGAAGCAATACTGCAAGTGTTGCAAAAAAGAATAATTTCATCCGGATTCGGTTCTTTTTCACTTTCTGAACTCTGACTGTCACCTCACGTTCCTCTATCATCCTTCCTCACCTCCCAGACGGATCCTGGGATCAAGAAACCGATAGGAAATATCCGTCAACAAATTGACTGCCACATAGATAATAGCCATCCACATAACATAGGCCTGAATCATGGGATAATCTCTCATACTGATGGCATCCACCGCCATCTTTCCTACGCCATCCCACATAAAGATCGATTCTACAATGGCTGTTCCGCCCAGGAGGCTTCCTACCGACAACATCAATAACGTAATGATCGTTACCAGTGAGGCTCTCATCACGCTTCCCCACAAAATAGTGGAAAATCTGACGCCTCTTGCCTTTGCGCCTACCACATAGTCCTGACTTAATTCCTCTAAAACGGCAGCCCTTACCTGTCGTACATATTTTGCGCTCATGGCAATGGCCAGTGTAATAGCCGGCATGGCAACACTATTCAGACTGACACCTTTTGCAATCACTGGAAACCATCCCAGTCGAATGGCAAACAAATACATCAAAAGCAAAGACACAAAAAAGTTCGGAAGGCTGTTACCGATGAAACTTAATGTTCGGATCAGATAATCTGAAAAGCGATTCTGATGAATCGCTGACAGAATTCCAAGTGGAATAGATATCAGAATCGTCAGTAAAATAGATACAGCAGTCAGAAGCAGGGTTGCCGGAAGTTTGGAAATAAACGTGCTGAATACAGATTTCCCAGACACATAACTGGTTCCCATGTCTCCATGAAGCAGACCGCCCAGCCAGACCACATACTGGATCAGAAACGGCTTATCAAGTCCCAGTTCCTCTCTGGCTGCGTCGACTACCTCCTGAGAGATATCACTGCCCGTATTCTCCATCTTCTGTTCCACCACATCGCTTCCGGCAATCCGCATCATGCCGAAAGACAAAAATGTAATTGCCAGCAGGATGGGAATCAACTGCAGTAAACGTTTTAATACATATTTTTTCATTCGTTCACTTTCCTCTTCCGCTTTCAAATACAATGAGTATAACAGTTTTTCACAGTCGTCAAAACCCCGGGCGGGGGTTCTGTATCCATTCCGTTTTTCTTATGATTCATTCCATTTTGTTATAGCTTTTTTACAAAATTGTCAACCGCGATGATTACCTGCAAGTTGTGTGAAAGTGCCTGGGTGTATGGAACTTTAGTCTACCTCTCTACCCAAATTCATCCTCCATTTTCTTGAAAACTCTCCTCTTTTCGCCAATATAACAGTGTCATTGGACATATAACTCACGACCATGGCTCTGGCACCCACAGGAAAAAGAATTATTGGGTGTATGGGGCCATTCCACAGCCATCTGCCCATCAGCCGTGAAATCGACCGCAGAAACGCACGAAAACACGAGAAAATCACTGTCCGTGCAAGATTCTGTGGGTGGAGCAAAGGCATAAGATAGCTATCTGCCCAAATTTTCCCAGAATCATAAATAAGTAAATTCTCGTTTTCGGAAGCTCAATTCGAGCAGTATTCCCGACGATGAACACAACTGGATATGAAACATGCGGGAATGGGTTCTTCCAGCAGCCAGATGAAGAAACTTATGATACAATCTGGAACTATGTCGGAAACAAACAAATGTTAAAAATGAAAAAGGCATCTGAAACAGAAAAAGGAGGAATCGACATGAGATGTGCAATTGATGAAATTTATGAAGATGGTCTCGCCGAGGGTGAAAAACGCGGCATTGCAGGTATACTTGATCTATTAAAAGAACTGGGATGTTCTGCAAATGATGCAAAACTCCATTTAAAAAACAGGCTTCATCTGTCAGAAGATACCGCAAATGAATATATTCAAAAATGCTGGAATACAAAATAAGCCTTTGAACAAATAGACCCAAACGAAAATAGCTGCCCCAACATCAGGCAGCTATTTCGTTGATAGAGTATTTATTTGGGATTTATATAGGAAACTTTCTTATTTTGTAAACAGTTCCGGATAAAATTCAGAAGCCATACTCTCTACTGCATAGGCCATCCGATCTCCTGCAAGCACACTCTCCAGTGTGATGGTTGCGAACCGTTCATTTTTTACGCAGTCAAGCTGTGACAATGTCGGATTAGATTTAATCTCCTGAATCTTTTCTTCCACAGACGGCGAATCATAATCATGGATCAGAATCACATCCGGGTTTCTTGCCAGCACTTCTTCGTAGCTGACTGTTACCCACTGCTTTTCATTCAGATCTTTGAAAATATTGTCTCCTCCTGCAAATCCAACTAACAAAGATTCAAAATTGGTGCCAGAGCAGGTAAAGACACCGTCATTTCCACTGTCATAGACCAGCACTTTCACCGGTTCCTGATCTTTGACTTTCTCCTGGACTGCTGCGATTCTTGTCTTCTGATCTTCCACAAATGCCTCTGCAGTCTCTTCCACACCAAAGATTTTTCCAATGTCCAGAATTTCCTGGTACTGTTCTTCCAGCGTCGTCGCAGAATTCACATAGACATTCATTCCATAGCTTTCCACTTCCTCAATATTGCAGCCTTCGTCACTAATTTCCCAGTCCAGCGCATAGATAAAGTCTGCTCCGCTGGTCAGAATTGCTTCTCTAGTTGCTGAAGAATAATTCAGTTCCGGAATGTTATCTACCACATCTGCATATTCCGGAAGAGGACCGCGACTATGATTGATCAGTGATCGTCCTACTACATAATCTCCCAGTCCAAGTGCCGCAAACAGTTCCGTACAGTTTGGTCCCAGTGTCAACACCTTCTGTGGTTTCTGTGTGATCGTTACTTCTCTCCCATAGTTATCAAATGTCATAGGATAGGCACTGTCCGATGTTTCCTGCCCATCATTTTCCACCTGTGGTTCTTCCGGTGCTGCCGTCTCCTCCGTTTTCTGGGATCCACATGCCGTAAGCGTGGATACTGCCATAACTCCTGCCAATAATACTGCTACTACTCTCTTGTTCATAAAATAGTTCTCCCTCTATGCGATATTCTGTAATGCTTCCGGCAAATAAGTAATTGCCAGTTTCCCGGTAACCGGATGTATGGATACGGAGCTTTTTACTCCATATACCTCATAAATATGTTCTGCTGTCAGTACCTCTTCCGGAGTTCCCTGTAATACAATTTTTCCATTTTTCAGTACATACAATCTGTCACAATACAGCGCCGCCAGATTCAGGTCATGAATCGCAGACAGTACCGTCACATTCAGTCTCTTAATAAAATCAAAGATCTGCATCTGATAACTGATATCCAAATGATTGGTCGGTTCATCCAGAATCAGGAAATCGCTCTCCTGGGCAATGGCTCTGGCAATGAGGACTCTTTGTTTCTCTCCGCCTGACAGATTCAGATAACTTCTCTTCGCCATATGTGCCATCCCCATGTGTTCCAACGCATGATGTACGATCTCTTTATCGTGGACATTGTCAATATCAAACAATTTCTTATGAGGGCTTCTTCCCATAGCAACGATCTCTTCCACCAGGAAATCAAAAGGAACTTCGTTTTCCTGACCTACCACTGCCATCTTTAATGCGGATTTTTTATATGGCATGGTCAGCAGATTTTCTCCGTCCAGTTTGATGCTTCCCCGATCCGGTGTCAGGCCTCGGTATATATTTTTTAATACCGTTGATTTTCCACTGCCGTTAGGACCAATCAGTCCCACAAATTCTCCTCGTTCCACCTGCAGTGACACCTGATCTACTGCATCCTTTTCTCCGTAAGAATAAGTCAGGCCCTCTACATGTAATCTCATCCCTGTTCCCTCCTACTTCTTTTCTCTGCTATTTTTCTTCAACATCCAGATAAAGATCGGACCTCCGATGACAGCTGTCAGAATTCCAACCGGAAGTTCTTCCGGGGCAATGAGCATTCTGGCTGCCACATCCACCCACACCACCAAAATTCCACCCAGCAGCGCCGAGATCGGTAATACCTTTTTGTGATCTCCTCCTACCAGCAGCCTGGTAAAATGCGGTACCATCAGTCCCACAAAACCAATGGTTCCACTGACGGCAATAGTAACTCCAGCCATCATGGATGCCACTAACACCAACTCTTTTTGCAGCCTTCTGACATTTATCCCCAAGGCTCCTGCGCTTTCATCTCCAAGAAGCAAGAGATTTAACCCTCGGTTGTTCAGAAGCAAAAATGCCATACAAAGGACCAGTACCAGAAATGGCAATTTCAGATAAGCCCATTTGGCACCTGCCAGGCTTCCTGACATCCAGAACTCCGCATTGTGAAGTCCCAGTGCATTGGGCGCTCCCAGTTTAATGATACTGGTCACACCGTCCATGATCATGGAGATGGCCACACCGGACAGCAGAAGCTGCGTGATATTGATTCTGCCCCGTACTCTGGAAATCATATACACAAAGATAATTGTGATGGCAGATCCGATAAATGCACTAATGGACAGGGAATAGGTGCCCAGAAAAGAAAACACACCAAACAGCATGCCAAGGGTGGCAAATGCGGCAGCTCCCGATGAAACACCAAGAATAAAAGGATCTGCCAGATTATTCCGTACCAGTGCCTGCATGGTGACACCACACACTGCCAAAGATGCTCCCACTACCATGCCAAGACAGACTCTTGGAAGTCTCAAGCCGAGCACAATATTCTGATCCAGCTGTTCCCACGTGTGAGGAATACTGTTCCCAATACCCGGAATTCTGCTCAACAATATGTTTGCCGTCGTTCCCGGCTTCACCGATACCGGGCCAAGCCCTGTAGCGAGGAGAATCGTAATCAACGACAATGCTGCCAGAAAAATGATAATGATCGGCATATTGGGTTTCTCACGATTAAATGATTTTTTCAAATAATTCATAAAAATACGCTCCCTCCGATATCATAAAGATCTTTTATATGATATCAGAGGGAGCGTATCGTTCACAACCCACCGCAGGGGATATCTAAACATACCGTTTTATTATGAAGCTATTGTATTTTGGAATATCATTTTCATTTACTGATATACATTTTCATCCTCGGCATCCCAGGCATGCCCTAATTTCTGGGCGATACGTTCTGCCACTTCCAAATCTACCATGTCTGCTACAACGCTAAGTGCCATGTCAATTCCTGTCATCGTACAGGAAGAGGAATAGTATTTTCCATCTGCAACCCAGCTTGCGTCAACAACCGTAGAAACTCCTGCGGTAAACATACGTTTCCAGTTTTCATCTGTTTTACATTCTGCTATCTTTCTCCGGAACAGGGATCCTGTCTGCATCAGCAGCAAGGATCCGCTGCCAATCATCATACAAATCTCAGATCGTTCCGCCATTTTCTTCAAAAGGCGCAGACTTTCTGCATCCTGATATAGCAGTCGTCTTGCCCCCCTGCCTCCTGGTATTACAACAATCCCCTGCAGTTCTTCCGGTTCCAGCGGTTCTGTCCACACTTTCACACCCTGCATACTGTTCACGATATTTCCCGGAACTGACAGGTAATTCACATGAAAATGCTGCGGCGACGATCCGAACACTTCTGCTGGTCCAAATGCGTCCATCGTGTCAAAGTCATCAAATAAAAGAATATTTACCTCCATCTGTATCCCTCCAATTAGTTTTTTATTTTTACATTTCTATAACGCAAAAACAGCCACTCCCACCAAGCGGCCATTTTTGTTGATAGAGTATTTATTTGGGATTTATATCGGAGACTTTCCTCCTCTGGTTATTACTTTAACAAATGAATATCTTTGCCACAAGCCGGGGCGGGGGATATTTACCTATTCCTTTTCATTATTTGATGTTTCTGTATTTTTATAACTCGCACTTTTTCAGTTAATTTATAAAAATACGCTCTCTCCAATATATTAAAGATTTTCTTACTATATCAGAGAAAGCGTATCATTCACAATTTTTAGTTAAAAATAACAAAATATGCCGTTTTTTTGTTATTTTATCTTATATTTTTGCACCTGTCAGTGCACTTAAAACTTCCTGTTCACCAATCGGCAGTTGGTGCGGTGTTTTTAAAGCTTCCACCATATCCACATCCGTAATTTCACCGTTTTGATGAACCACTACACGGTTTGTTTTCCCGTCTGCAAGACATTTCACTGCCCAGTATCCCATACGGGATGCTGTTACCCGATCTCTCGCATTTGGATTTCCACCTCGCTGTACATGTCCGAGAATTGTAACTCTCGGATCTAATCCCAGCGACTTTTTAATTTTTTCAGCAACCTGACAGGCACTTGTCGCGCCTTCCGCAACAACAATCATATAATGCGTGCGACCTGCCAGCCTTGCTCTGCGGATTTTCTCTGCAACGTCCTTTTCGAAATCCCATTTTTCTTCCGGCACGAGGACTGCGGTTGCTCCCGCTGCAAGTCCCACATACAATGCCAGGTTGCCGGCCCTGTGTCCCATGACTTCTACTACAGAACAGCGCTCATGGGACTGCATCGTATCACGGAGCTTATCAATTGAGTCCAACGCCGTATTAGCTGCTGTATCATAGCCAATGCTGTAATGCGTACAGCCAATATCATTATCTATCGTTGCAGGAATTCCGATTACGGAAATATCATGCTCATTCGCAAATGCAAGACATCCGGCAAATGTTCCGTCTCCTCCAATGGCAACCAGTCCGTCAATTCCAAGGAGTTTGCAGGTCAGATATGCTTTTTCCCGACCTTCTTTCGTGCGGAACTCGTCACTTCTTGCTGTAAACAGACAGGTTCCTCCTCTGTTGATAATATGGGCCACACTGTCCTCGTCCATACGGACAATATCACCGTTTATCAGACCGTTCCATCCACGCCGGATACCAATGCATTCCATTCCCATGGATTCCGCGCTTCTCACGACCGCGCGGATTGCCGCATTCATTCCCGGGGCATCACCGCCGCTTGTAAGAACTCCTATTCTATGATGTACCGTTCCCATTTCTTTCTCCTGATCTTACTGATAAATATGATAGGTATATTTGATAAATTCCTGTATTTCCGGAACTCCGGGTGTACCAGGTGAATTTGCAAATGCACCGTCATGGAAGAACCGTTCAGTAACTGCCAGACAATCCTCCAGACTGTAACCCAGCGATTTGATAGATTTAATACGTATCTCTCTCATGAAATCTACAAATATCTGTGCCATCTCATTCGCCAGATCCATGGTATCAGTTTTATCCGTATAAGATACACCCAGTGCATCTGCAACAATCTCCAGATCCGATCTGTTTCCATATTTCGCTGAATATACCATAACCCCTGGAAGTCCCCATGCACAGCCCAGACCGTGAGGAATATGATTCACTGCACCAAATGTCTGTGCAAAACTGTGGCCAATAGAGCATCCGCTGGCGGTAATGGCCATACCGCCAAGGTTTGCCGCCAGACTCATCTTCTCTCTGGCTTCTTTGTTGGAGGGATCTTTCACGGCAATTGGAAGCCACTTCATGGCAAGTTTAATTCCTTCTTTGCCGAAAATATAACCATATGGATTATAGTTTTTGTTGGTAATTGCTTCCACACAGTGGGCAAGTACATCCATACCGGTTGCCGCCGTTGTTCCTGCCGGTACCGAATAGGTAAGTACCGGATCTACAATTGCCATATCCGGTTTATAGACCGGCATCTCTTTCGCACCGGTTGCCTCATCTCCGATTACACACCATTTGGAAATCTCACTTCCTGTTCCGGATGTGGTACACATGGTAATCAGTTTCAGTTCATGTGCATCCTCTTCCAGATGATAATAATCTCTAATTGTGGTTCCATGCTGACTGATGATAATACCGATTGCTTTCGCAGTATCCAGGGTAGAACCGCCTCCTACTGCCACAATGCCATCTGCTCCTTTTTCTCTGTAGAACGCAGCTCCTTCATCGCAGATTGCGCTCGGTGCATCTGCCTGGCATTTTGCAAACACAAATACTTCCAGGCCTTCTTTTTCAAGCACTTCCGTTACCTGTGTAGCTACTTTAAAATCCATCAGAGCCTGCTCAGTAACGACCATAACTTTGGACATACCAAGTTCTTTTGCTTTGATTCCTACTTCCTGTGTTGCGCCTGTTCCGAAAAGAGTCGGACAGAACGTATTCCATAAATATGCACTCATCTTTAATCTCCCCTAAAACAGGCTTTTTACGTATGCAAGTACCGTATCTACATCATATCCATAGAGCTTATACAACTGCTCCGGATTACCAAATCCCGGATATACCTGTGGCACACCAAAACGTTTGAATGATTTCAATGCAACTGTATGATCAGCGAGTGTATCTGCAACCGCACTGGCAAGACCATTTTTCATCAGATGATCCTCCCAGACAACAATTCTGCCGGTTTCTTCTGCTGCCTTCAGGACAATTTCCTCATCCAGAGGTTTCACTGTAAACATATCAATAACTCTTACAGAAATACCTGCTTCTTCCGCCTGATCTGCCACCTGAAGTGCATAGTCTACCATCTCACCACATGCGATAATAGAAATATCTGTTCCTTCCTTTGCAGTATATCCTTTTCCAATCTCAAATACTGCATCTGCCGGATAGATCACTCTGTTTTTCTTACCCGGGTCCATACGAATGGACATCGGGCCAGGATAAGTAAGACTCTTCTGAATAACCTGTTTCAACTGAGTTGGATCAGAAGCCGCAATAACCGTCATATTTACCAAGGAAGAATACAGTGCCATATCTTCCATTGCGTAATGGGTGGAACCTCCATTTCCTGTCAGTCCTGCATAGTTTGCAATGATTCGTACCGGAAGATTTGGATAGCATACATCAGTACGCACCTGTTCCAGTGCTCTCATGCTCATAAATGGCATCATACCGATAATAAAAGGAATATTTCCATCATATGCCAGACCGGATGCAACACCAACGACATCCTGTTCTGCAATTCCTGTATCAATAAAGCGATCTGGATTCTGCTCTTTAAAATCCTTGCATCCCCATCCAATATCCGGAGTAAGGAGCCATACTCTTTCATCCTTTGCACCAAGTTCCGTGATAGCATCTCCAACGACGGTTCTTGCAGAATTATATTCGTCAAGTGTATAAGATTTACTCATATTAAAGCTCCTTTCTCTGCTTCTCATAAGCAGCTTCCAGATCAGATAATGCCGTCTGCAGATCGTCTTTTGTCAGACTTCCACAATGCCATTTAATCTGTTTTTCCATAAAAGATACACCTTTACCTTTTACGGTATTGGAAATAATTACGGTCGGAATATCACTGCTGCTGTCCGGAATGGAATCCAGTGCTTCCACAACCTGTTTCATATCATTTCCATCTTCTACTTCTATTACATTCCAGCCAAATGCTCTCCATTTATCTGCATACGGCTCCAGTAAAATAGAATCTTCAGAGAAACTGGTCATCAGCTGTCTGTTTCGGTCAACGATACCGACCAGATTTCCCAGATGAAGTGCACGCCCCGCCATTGCTGCTTCCCATACACTTCCTTCGCAGGTCTCTCCATCACCCATCATAACAAACACGCGATGCTTCTGCCCTTTCTGTTTCGCAGATGCTGCCAGACCTACTCCAATTGGAAGTCCATGGCCAAGAGATCCAGTGGAAACATCCAGCATCGGAAGTCTGGTTTTGCAGGGATGCTGTCCAAACTTGCTTCCTACCTCACCATAAGTAGAGCAGATTTCATCATAATCAAAAAATCCTTTTAAAGCCATCACAATATACATGCAGACAGCTCCATGTCCTTTTGAAAGAATAAACCTGTCTCTCTCCGGGTCTCCCTGAAGTTCCGGACTGACATTCATTGTATGATGGAACAGTGTTGTAAGTACTTCCATCATAGACATATCGCCGCCCATATGCACATTACCGCTGTAAGAGCAGCACATTTTACAGAGATTCTGCCGAGCCTGATATGCAAGATCCATCAGACGCAATACTTCTTTTTTATCTGCCATATTTGAAACCTCCAATTTCATCACTGATTAAAAATCAATTGCAACAAAAACCTTTCCACATTGTTTGGATGCTGCCAGATCAAGTGCTTCCTGATATCTGGATGCCGGAATCACATCTGTCACGATCTTATCGAGCGGAAGAATACCGGATTCAATGATCTGTGCAACTTTTCTCATATAATATTTTCCAAGATAACCGCCATACACTTCAATTTCATTTTTCAGAAGTTCCGCAACCGGGAATTCCGGATGAGTGAGTTCGTCATGACCAAACTGAAGAATCTTTCCATGCGGACGGACAAGATAAATACAGTCTACCAGCATGGCCGCTACCGCTTCCACTGCCACATCGGCACCAAGACCGTCTGTTTCTTCCTTGACAATTGCCACCAGATCTTCTTCCTCCGGATTTACAACTCTCGTTGCACCAACTTCCAGAGCCAGTTTCCGACGATGCTCAATCGGCTCAGATACAATAATTTTTCTGCATCCATTCGCTTTCAGAAGTGCTATGAACATCAGACCAATCGGTCCTGCACCAAGTACTGCTGCCGTATCGCCTACGTGCACATTCAGTTTTTCCAGCGCACATCCGCAGCCTGCAAGCGGTTCTGCCACTCCCATAAATTCCGGTTTTGTCTCCGGAGCCACTTTATAACAGTACTGTTTTGGAAGAACAACATATTCAGTAAGGCCGCCATCTGCGAATACGCCTCTGGAAATAATATTTTTACACGCTTCAGGAAGGCCTGCCAGACAGTTTTCACATTCGCCACACGGACCATGCGGATCAATGACTACTTTATCTCCCGGCTTTACACTGGTAACGTTTTCACCAACTTCCACTACTTCTCCGCAAAATTCATGACCAAAGATAATGTCCGGCTTACACGGATGTCTCTGCGGAGTTGCAAAAATATTGACATCCGTACCACAGATAGAGCATCCATAGCTCTTGATTTTTACATCATTCTTATCTTTAATTTCCGGGATCGGACGCTCCTCATAAGCAAACTTTCCAGGTCCTTTATAAATAATTGCTTTCTGCATTTTTGCCATTACGATACACTCCTTTTTCTGAGGGTTTCATCCCTGCCGGGTGGGTTGTCCGGCAGAGATGAATGAGTATTAATCCAGTTCAACCCATTTAGAGTTGTTCTGAGCACTCTCAATTACTGCATAGTAGAATTTCACACCGCTTACACCGGTATCTACTCCCGGAAAGTCCAGATCTTCCTCGGTCGGGGTCTCGCCTGCTTTTACTTTCAGGATTGTGTTGATTACACTGCGGTATACATTGGCAATTGCAATGTAATATCCTTCCGGATGTCCGAACGGTACGCGTGCCAGATTTCCAGCCGGAACATCAATTCCATCACCGGCACGGCAGAGGATCTGCGCAGCCTCTCCGGCACGAGCGAAACGAACCTCATCCGGTCTGGTCTGATGCCACTCCAGAGATCCTTTTGTTCCATAAATACGGAGGTTAATCTCATTCGGAGATCCGCATGCTACCTGAGAGAACCAGTATGCACCATGTGCACCATTCTCATATTCCAGAATAATATTGTCATTAAGATCCAGTTTCTTTCCAAATGTATCTGCGGTTGCCAGCAGTCTCTTTACTTTCAGACCGGTTACATAATTTACCAGATGCTCTACATGAGTACCATCATCTGCACAGGTGTTGGAAATTCCGGAATATTTCGGATCGGTACGCCAGATTCGTGCATTCACCTGCTCTTTCTCGCTGAGCAGCGGCAGGAAGCATCCTTCCATGTAATCCGCATTGATGGAAATAATCTCACCGATATCACCGCGAGCAATCATCTGTTTCATCACTTTACACATTACATATCCTGAATAACAGTAATCTACTGCGAAAATCAGGTTTTTCTCTTTTGCGATACGCTCCAGTTCTTCTGCTTCTTCAATCTTCAGAGTCAGCGGTTTCTCACATACTACATTGATTCCATGCTCCAGGAAGGTTTTTGCAGCTGAATAATGTACAAAGTTCGGAGTACAGATCGATACAAAATCAATTTTTCCTGCTTCTGCTTCTGCCATCTTCTCTGCATCGTAATATACACGTGACGGATCTACGTGATAAGCCGCCGCACACTCATCATTCAGTTCATCAATTGCGGAGAAGCATCCGCATACCAGCTCTGCTCTCGGGTCCAGCGCAAGTGCTTTTCTGTGGCACTCACCAATTAATGCTTTTAAGTCTCCACCAACCATTCCGTATTTTAAAGTTTCTGCCATGATTAAATTCCTCCTTATAATCCCTTATTTAAGTTTTTCAAAAAATCTTTCACTGCCGGCATTCCTTTTTCTGTTTCTGCTGCCGGAAAATATTCCATACATACAGTTCCTTCAAACTCACTGTTCTGTATCTGCTCTGCCAGATAATCCAGGTTAATCTCACCTGTTCCAGGTTCATGACGGTCAGGTGCATCTGCAATATGGATATAATGTACAATATCCAAATTAGTCAGAAGGTTATTCAACAGATTTCCATGCATCATCTGCATGTGAAACACATCACACAGCAGCTGCACATGAGAACTTCCCACTGCCCGGACAATTGCTGCTCCCTGACTGGTATCTGTCACTGACATGCCTGCATCGGTACCTTTATTCGCAAGAGGTTCTAGAAGAACTGTCATATGATGTTCTTCTAATATCGGCACTAACATGGTCAATGTTGCAGCAACATTTGCAATCATCGCATCCTGGCTGTACTGTTTTCTGAAATCTGCACAGCCATTGGAAGTAAAGTGATTCGGGAAAAGAATCAGTGTATCACAGTCCAATTTTTTTGCTGCTTCAATACTTTTCTGAACCCAGTCCATATATTCCGTCCGATGAGTCACATCGCAAAGTGACCATTCTTTAGTTCCACTGAATGCCCTGATTTTTGCACCTGTCTCTTCACAGGTCCTTCTGACTTCTTCCAGATCAAGCTGATCCCAGCCCCAGAATTCTACTTCTTTAAATCCTTCAGCCGATACCTTTCGAATTTTTTCGCAAAGTGTCGCCCCCGGATATAAAGGCTCTAGATTAATTGCCTGACTTATCATGTTCCATATCTCCTTATAAAATTCCCTGCCGGTCTCTCTCTGCCAGATCTGCCATTACCTGCGGATAAATCTTATCCAGTTTATACAGCAGACAAAGTACAATGATAATAACCGAGAAGAAAATCGGTCCATACATGCAGATCAGTTTAATCATCTTCATAACTTCTTCAGACTGTGTTGCAAGAAGTCCGTTATATCCAACAGAAGTCATCAGAAGACCAATTCCTGCTGAAGAAAGTCCTCCGCCGATTTTTGATCCTACAGATGCTGCAGAGAAAATCATGCCATCCTGCCGCACATGAGTTTTCCACTGTCCGAACTCTGCAGAATCCGCAATCATCGGAAATACGCAGGCCCAGAGCGGTGCAACTCCGATACCTCTTAATACCGCACTGACAACAGCTACCGTTACACTTACCGGACTTGTCATCCAGACAATCTGTGCTGCTATCACCAGAAAAATTCCATACATTGTCAGATTTCGTTTTCCGAATTTCGGTATCAGCTTCGGAACGATCAGTACAACTACGCACTGTGCAATCAGTTCCGCTGCATAGATCAGACTGTAAAGATCCTGATTATGTAATACATATTTGCAATAGTAAGTTGCAATCGTACCGGATACTGTACTCATCATTACCATGAATCCCCAGAGTCCAAGACAGATAGCCCAGTATTGATTGGAAAACAGTGCCTTCAGGCTCTTTCCTACCGGTATTTTTTCTTTTTCTGCCGCTTCTACAACAACTCTTTCTTCAATGTTGAAGAAACAGATCAGAAGAAGAATCAGTGCAATCACTGCGAAAATTACAGCTGTGATAATCCATGCACGCTGATCATTACCAAACATGGTAACCATCGGAAGCGTTGCTACCGTAACAACCATTTTTCCTCCAGGTCCGCAGAAGATACGGATTGCCTGAGTAGATGCTCTCGACTGACCATCTCTGGTAATCAGAGATGCCATCGTAGAGTACGGAAGATTCAATGCAGTGTACACAATGGTGTTTACCAGATTGTACGTTACAAAAATGTAAATTGCCTGAACCATGTTACTTGCATTCGCCGGTATCAGGAACAGCAGTACAAATGTGACTGCGTAGGGCACAGACATCCACAGAATCCATGGTCTTGCTTTTCCCCATTTGGATTTTGTACGGTCTGTAATAAATCCCATAATCAGATCTGATACTCCGTCAAACACTCTTGTAATCAGGAAGACCATACCGACTGTCAGTGGATTTACCCCCACATAATCAGTATAGAAAAATGTAAGCAGCGTACTGCAAAGTCCATAGACCACATTACAGGCCGAATCCCCCAGGCCGTAACAGATCTGCTCTCTAAGGCTTACTTTTTCATACTCCTTTGCATGACGTTGTTCGTAAGTCATTTCCGTGTTTTCCATTTCCACTCTCCTTTCATTTGTCAGAATTGCCACATCAGGAAATGCTTTTTGCGTTTTGCCTTTATGCAGTTGTTTTAATTTTTTTGCTTTTACGAAAAGTTTTTTGTCGACAAATCACTATAGTTATGTTATAGTCCATTTTAGATTATTTAACAGTAATATTTGCATCAAAATAATATAAAAATAGTCCCAGCCCTTTGAAATTATTTTGATATAACTATTCATTGGAGGAAATTTATGGAGAATACTGCATCTGCCATGGCATCCATGGAAAAACTGGATCATTCCAATCAGGCTTTTCCAGTTTCTGAATTTATTGATGAATATGATGCTTCTTCAGGAGGAATCTATCCCAGTCACTGGCATCAGGAAATGGAGCTTCAGATCATTCTGTCCGGCAGTGCCCGATATACGGTAAATGGAGAAAACTATGTCGTTAAAGAAGGAAACGCTCTCTACATTGCTCCGAATGCCATTCACCAGTCCAGTTCGCTGGAACCTGGTACCGTTGGATATAATCTGGTCATCCTTCCTGTCCTGTTCACACGAATTCTGAAAAACATTCACTGTGAACAGTACTCTCTTCCTCTGACCATGCTGCAGCCAAGTGCTTTTCTGATTTCACCGGATTCAAAAACAGGATTCAGCATTCTGGAAACCATGCGCCGCATGTACTATACGGAAAGTTCCAATCATGCATATGAATTATTTCTTCTTCAGAACCTGCTTGGCATCTGGCGCAGTCTTCTTGCCCTTTTTCCAAAGCCCGCTTCAGATACTGCTGACAGTCCAAAACTTCTGAAAGAAAGCCGTATGAGAGATATGCTGGATTACATTCATGAGAACTTTTCCCAGCCCATTACCATATCACAGATTGCAGCCAGTGCCAGCATCAGCAGAAGTGAATGTTTCCGCTGTTTTTCTGATATGTCACATATTACTCCTATGGAATATCTGAATCAGTATCGCATGTTTGAAGCGACCAGACAACTGACCACCACCAGTGATCCGATTACCGATATCTGTTATGCTGTGGGATTTAACTCAACCAGTTATTTTTCAAAAGAATTTAAGAAGATTTATCAGATGACGCCCCGGGAATACCGGGCATCAAAGAAAGTTTAAAAAACTCCCGTTACCATCAGACCAGACTGTCTGTGCAGTAACGGGAGTTCTTCTTTTATTTTAAATGTTCTTTCACATATTCCACAAACTTCACTGCTTCCTCCGGCAGATCACCGCGAAGCCGTTTTACATAACCGAAGGTAATACTGTCTTTCATGCCCTGAATGGGAATTGCATGAATATCCCCCTGCCCGGTCAAAATGTCCGGGAACAGGCCGCTGCTGACATTGACAAGCGCGGTCGTGCGAAGCATATGGGTCAAAAGACTTCGGTTATTGGTCACCACAACCTGTCCTTGATTCTGATAGTAAAGCGAGTCCATACCGCCTTCCATCAGGTGCATTTCCGGCATGACATAGGCATTCTGGCTCTGCACATACTGCAGAGTTCGAAGATCCCTCTCGGTCACAATTTCTGCATGATAAAGTGGATTTTTCGGACCCACATAGAGAAATGGCTCTGTCTGGCAGATAGCAGTAAATTTCAGGTGTTTCCGTTCGATCATCTGCAGATAAGAGGTCATCCGCCGCTGATCTGCATAGAAGAATCCCACATCGATCGTATGGTGGTGAAGCGCCGGGAACAGCTCTTCCACCGTGCTGTCCTGATACCAGACCTTCAGCCCGTCTTCCAGGTGCATCTCACAGTAACAGCCTGCCAGTGCGGCAAACCGGTCTCCTGCAGTTGAAGCCACACGAAGGACTCTGTCCTCTTCTTCCTCTACTGCATGAATCTTAGCCGCATCTATCAGCATATTGCAGGCATATTCATAGATCTTCTTCCCGGCTTCTGTCGCTTCCACACCTCTCGATTTTCGTTCCAGAAGCTGTACATCCAGTTCCATTTCCAGTGCCTTAATGGATTTACTGATATGCGGCTGTGTCGTATAAAGCATCTCTGCCGCTTTTTTAAAGCTTCCGCTCTCCACACTGACCACAAAATACTGCAACTGTTTCAGATCCATGATTACCCCACCTTTCAGCAATTCTGCTATTTATAAATATGTGCTACATCAAAGCGCCAGAGTGCTAGGAAAGAAACTCCTGCCGCAATCCATGACGCAATATAAATCACAACAATACACTCCATGGTTCCATATATCGGAAGTACCGCCAGAATACCGATCACACGAAGCAGGCAGATAGCCAGCAGCGTAGTAATCATGGGCCGCACGGTATCTCCTGTACCACAGCAGGCACCGGAAAGAGCTTCCGCAATGGCATAGAAGAAAAAGAACGGCGCCATCATTCGGCTGTAAGTTCCAACCAGAACCCCAAGGGAAGCTGCATCCTGCGAAGAAACAAAGAGCGGTGTCAACATCTGTGCAAAGAAGAACAATCCGACACTGATCAGCGCCACTGCGCCAACCGACATGGAGGTTCCCACAGTAACTCCCTTGCGGATTCGCTCTGGATTCTTCGCACCCAGGTTCTGTGCCACAAAGGTGGTCAGCGCCGGTCCCATAGAATCAGACATAAGCCAGATCAGCATATTCAGTTTATCACAAATTCCCCAGGCTGCAATCTGATCCGTACCCATGGTGTTGACACCGGCCTGTACAATGCTGTTGGCAATGGGGAACAACATGGCCTGGAGTGCCAGCGGAAATCCCAGCCTGATCATCTGGCTCATATGCTCTGCACAGAAATGGGGCCACCAGAGCGGCCTCTCATCCTTGCTAATTTTCAACGTCTTGCGGAGCATAGCGAAGGTAAGTACCACACTGACAATCTGTGAAAATACCGTTGCCAGAGCCGCGCCAGCGACTCCCAGATGCAGCACGCCTACCAGTACAAGGTCACCCACAATATTAATAACTGCACAACAAATCAATACATACAGCGGCCGTTTGGAATCTCCATATGCACGCAGGATGCCTGCCGCCATATTGTAAAGCACCATGGACCAGATACCGCCAAAATAAATACAGGTATAGATCAATGCGCTGCCATAGACTTCCTCCGGCACGGACATGATATGTAACATCCACGGTGTCAGAAGGACACCTCCAATGGAGCAAACCACGCCCAGAATTACTGCCACCGTACAAGCTGTACGGATGGAGCAATGCATCTGCCGCTCATCTCCGGACCCGCAATGTCCGGAAATGAGAATCGTCGCGCCTGAAGCCAGACCATTCATGAAATTCAATGGAAACTTAAACAGCGTATGCACGGAATCGATGGCTGCCAGTCCCAGTTTTCCGGTAAACTGACCTACCACGACCGCATCAATCGTGACATAAAGCTGCTGAATCAGACTGCCCACAATAATCGGCAGTACAAACAGCAAAATTCCTCTTCCAACGCTGCCCTTCGTGAGTGTGTGTTCCTTCATCTTTATTTCCTTCTCTGTACTGCGGAATCAAAGTCCCACGCACCTGCAAGTTCCTTCAGATCGTCTAAGGTTGCATTCGGATTATGTGCTTTGCACACTTCCAGAAGATCCTCATAACTGTAGGCATTCAAAGTAATGCCGGAAGACAGCTCATATTTTTCACGGAAATCCTGATAGTCAGTGGAAGTCCAGAATCCCTGCTGAATGGCAAACGCCTTTCCGTCTTCGCGGAAATCTTCACTGTAGCCGGTCACTGCATTATACATCGCTGCAAATGCCGGTCCGATAATAGACTCATATTTACCGCACAGATATTTCAGATTGCCGTTCTCAAACAGCTCTCCGTTGCTTTCTGTGTAGCAGTCAATGGTACCAAGACTGGCATTACCCAGAGAATCCGCAATCGGACGAATCGGAATGACAGACATAACTACGTCTGCCGGATCTTTTTCATACTCTGCAACCGCCTGCTGTCCAATACTTTCCACTCCAATATATCCCGGAAATACGGTAACCTTCAGTTTCCCTGCCTGCACCTGGAGCGTCTCCTCGGCAGCTGCGATCTCGGCACTGCTCTGTTCAAACTGTACACCGTAAACCTCCTGCAGGGCATCCAGCATTCCCTCTGCACGCTGCTCATGCATGACATTGGTACCTGCTCCACCGCTTAACAGGAAATAACTGTCGGAAATCTGTTCTTTTGCAAAATAACTTCCCATATCGAAGCCTGCCTGATACTCCATCTCACTTCCCGGTCCAAAATAGCCAAGGAAATAAGGATTATCTGCAACTTTGTCAAAATCTTCCGGTGCTGTGGTACTGGACGGACGAATGAAATAAACTCCATTCTCTGCACAGAGAGAAACTTCTTTCTCCAGATCAAAACTGTTAAAAGCAAGAACTCCTTCCACACCTTCTGCGATCGCATTATTCAGGAACTCCATCTCTTTCTCTTCTGTAGTTACCTCGGAAGAATAGAGGAAATCCACATCAGAAAAGTTCCCTGCAATGTAGCTTTCCAGATATTCCCGGAATGCCTGTACCTGTTCATCCTTCAGATCATAGACGAGAACGCCGATCTTGTGGATGTGCTCCTGCTCCTGATTTTTTCCGCAGGAAATCATCGCTGCCACAAAAGCCAGTGTCAGCAATAATGCGATAAATTTTTTTGCTTTTTCCAATTATTTATCCTCCTTGTCAAACAGATGACAGGCCACTTCGTGATCTGCCCCGACCTGATGGAGTTTTGGTTTTTCTGCCGCACAACGGTCCACTGCCTTCGGGCAGCGTCCCCGGAACGGACAGCCGGCAGGTACGTCCAATGGGCTTGGTGCCTCTCCTTTGATCTCTTCGATCGGTTTGGAGAAATCCATACCAATATCAAAAATAGAGCCAATCAGTGCCCTCGTATAGGGATGAACTGCATGCTCTGCCAGATCCTCCGCCGGCAGTACCTCCACTACATTTCCAAGATACATAACCGCTACTTCATGAGAGCAGGACTGGATCAGAGAAATATCATGACAGATAAAACCAATGGTAATGTTCTTTTCTTTCTGAAGCTTTACAATCAGTTCAATGATCGTCTGCTGTACGGATACGTCCAGTGCAGAAGTTGCCTCATCAAGGATCAGGATCTCCGGTTCCAGAGCAAGAGCGCGGGCAATGGCTACACGCTGACGCTGACCACCGGACATGTTATGGGGATAACGGTCTGCAAACTCTCCCGGAAGCTCCACCATCTCCAAAAGCCGACGGCAGGCTGCATCCATCTCGCTCTTCTTGATACGGTTAAAGTTCAGAAGAGGCTCGCATACGATATCACGGATCTTCATTTTCGGGTTGAAAGAAGAGGTCGGATCCTGGAACACCATCTGAATATGCTGACGGTTCTGACGCAGCTCCTCACCTTTCAGTTTTGTAATATCTTTTCCACGATACAGGATCTCTCCCTCGGAAGGAGTATCCAAAGACACCAGGAAACGCATGAATGTAGATTTACCACAGCCGGATTCACCTACCAGTCCCAATGTCTTTCCTTTATAGAATTTCAGGTTAATATCATTGTTGGCAACCAAAGTACGTCCGCCTGACGCCGGAAAACGTCTTGTAACATGCTTTGCCTCCAATATAACTTCATCATGTTCAAACATAAGATTCCCCTCCCATCGAAGGTACTGCGCTTAACAGCCTGCGGGTGTATGCATTTTCCGAATGATGCAGGATATGGTCTCGGTCTCCCTGATCTTCTATATGACCATCTTTCATGACCACAACATAGTCGGACATATAGGCTGCCACACCCAGATTATGGGTAACAACAATAATACCAGTGCCATAATCTTCTCTTAATTCCATCATCTGGCGAACAATCTGTGCCTGAGTAGTTACATCCAGTGCACTCGTCGGCTCATCTGCCAGCAGAAGCTTCGGCTGATAAGTCATACCCATGGCAATACCGACACGCTGACGCATACCGCCGGATAATTGGAACGGATAAGAATGCATGATATTATCCGGGCTCGGAAGGCGCATTTTTCCAAGCATCTCTTCCCCTTTTGCCCATGCATCCTTTTTGGAAATCTTTTCATGGGTCTGCAGATACTCTGTAAATACAGATCCAATCTTCCTGGTCGGGTTCATCATGGCACCGCTGTCCTGGAAAATCATGGAAATCTCGCTGCCGCGCAGTTTTCTCCACTGCTCCGGTGTATTTTTAAGAAGGGAAGTACCATGAAAAAGAATATCTCCCTTGGTTACTTTACCGCCGCCTGCAAGCAGTCCTAAGACCGCACGAATCACGGTAGTCTTACCGCTTCCGCTCTCTCCTACCAGACTGACGATCTGACCCGGAGCCATGTCGAGACTGAAATCTACAACGGTAGGAACATCTTTATACGCAATCGTAATATTATCAATTTTCAGCATATTCCTACCTCCTTACTCTGCTCTCGGATCCAGGATATCCCGAATGGAATCTCCCAACATGTTAAATACAACAACGACAAAGAAAATTGCAAGACCCGGATATAGCATCATCCAGGGTGCGGACTGCATACAGGCACGACCTTCATTCAGCATATAGCCCCATTCCGGTGTCGGCGGCTTTGCACCAAATCCCAGGAAGGACAGGGCTGCGATCTCCAGCATCATACCGCCTACATCCGTAGCTGCTGTGATAATCAGCGTCGGCAGTGCATTGGGCAGCATATAACGAAGCAGCATATAGGGTGTTTTAGAACCAGTTACAATGGCTGCGGATACATAGTCACGGTCACGGATTTTCATAACCAGGCTTCGTGCCAGACGGGCATATTTGGTCCAGTTGACAGCTACGATTGCGATGATGGCATTACGGATACTTGCACCCATGATACCTGCCACAGCCAGTGCCAGAACCAGGCCTGGGAAAGCCAGCATCATATCTGCAATACGCATGAGAACCGCATCAACGGCTCCGCCGAAATAACCGGCAATGACACCTACTACACTTCCCACCAGAAAAATAAGAACAACCACACCAAAGGTAGAAGTGAGGGATGCACGGGCTCCGTAAATCACACGGGCATAAATATCACGTCCCATTTTATCAGTACCGAAAATATGAGCTTTGCTCGGTGCCTCCAGGGCCTCTGTCAGGGAACCTTTCAGCGGGTCAACACCTCCGGTAAGTACCGGTGCAAAAACTGCTGCCAGAATAATCAAAATGGCAAGAATTCCAAAAAAGGTAAACTGCTTATGTTCTTTCACAAATTTTAACGTCTTCTTCATCTTCTTACCTCTTCAAGCGCATCCGGGGATCAATATAGACATAGGATGCATCCACAATCAGGTTAATGACCATATAAATCAGCGCCATCCAGAGTACATACCCCTGAATCAGGTTGTAGTCGCTGGAAGTAATCGCAGTAACGGCCAGGTTACCAAGTCCAGGATAAGAGAAGATCACCTCTACAACACTGGTACCACCAAGAAGGCTTCCGACGGAAAGTCCCAGCATGGTAATCAGCGGAAGCAATGCATTCGGAAATACATTTTTCCAAATAATCGTGGAACGTTTCACACCTCTGGCTTCTGCTCCGATCACATAATCCTGACTTAATTCCTCCAGAACTGCAGTCCGGACCTGTCTGGTATATTTAGATGCCATTGCAATGGCCAGCGTCAGTGCCGGCAGAAACAGACTCTTGAAGTCACCGCCGGAAGCGATAACCGGGAAAACCTGAATCTGTACACACAGCAGCATCATCAGGAGAAGTCCTACCCAGAAGTTCGGCATCGCACATCCAATGAAGGTTACCGCACGGCAGATATAGTCGATGATACCGTCTTTATGTAATGCGGAAGCAACACCCAGCGGCACTGCTATGATCAACATCAGAATCAGTGACATGAGGGTCAGCTTCAGGGTCGGCAATACACGGGCTGCCAGAAGCTCCACTACCGGTTTGTTGAGGCTGTAGGATTTTCCAAAATCACCATGCAGGCAGTTAAACAGCCAGCGGAAATACTGGGTGAAAAACGGGTCGTTCAGTCCCATCTCATCCCTGGTCTGCTGTACCAGTTCTTCCGTCGGCATCACGCCGGTAGCGGAGAACATGTTGCGGACCGGATCTCCAGGAGACAGGTAGGTCAGTAAAAACGTTACGAAACTGATACCAATCAATACAATTGCAATCTGTAAGATTCGGCGAAGAATCTGTTTCTTATTCAAGACAATGGCTCCTTTCTAAAAGTGAACAAAACAGGAACCCCCACCCTGGCCGCCGCAAGGGGCACGGATGGGGGTAATGAATACTTAATCTTACTCAGCCGGGGTAATCTCGGTGGTCAGCCAGTAGTAGTCTGCCGTATGGATATGCGCATTTCCTACATTCTTAGAGTAAATCATAGAAGAGTTGTAGTATCCGTCGATCAGAACAGCGGCATCATCTACCAGAATCTGCTGCATCTGGAAGATCAGATCTGCACGTTTCTCTTCATCCATCTCGCTCTTCAGCTGCTCGAACAGTGCATCATATTCCGGATTGGAATATCCGCAGTAAGTAGTATCGGTTGCCCAGTTTGCCATGTAAGCATAGGGATCTCCGGTACCTACGGTGATCCAGTTATTGTTATTGAAGTCATAATCTCCAGCAGCAAGTTTGCTCCACTGGTCATCAGAGCTGCCGTAGTCTGCGGTGCATCCGATACCGATCTCTGCCAGATACTGAATATGTGCGTTGGAGAAATCGTTCAGCAGACGGTTCTCATAGGAAACGTAGTGCAGATTGATATTCTGTCCATCCAGCTCACGGATTCCATCGCCGTCAGTATCTACGATTCCTGCATCATCAAGGAGCTTCTTAGCGCCTTCCGGATCATAGGTATAGGGGTTGGTCAGTTTGTCATAACCATAGCTTAAAGTAGACGGCAGTACGGAGAATCCCGGAGTATACAGACCTCCGATAGTCTTGGAGTTGCAGATGGTATCATAGTCAATGCCCATCAGGATTGCCTGACGCAGAGTCTTGTTGCCAAGAATGCCATCAAAGTTCATCCAGCTGAAACCACAGCGAACACCAGAAGCAATATCTACCGTGAAATCAGGATTATCTTTGAAATCCTGGATATCAGATACATTGGTAATATTCTCTACCAGATCAACCTGTCCACTCTGCAGCGCCATGGTCTTAGCAGAAGCATCCCCCATGTACATCAGTTTTACTTCGTCATAGGGAACTTCCTCACGGTAGTTCGGATTCGCTGCCAGATCATAACCTACACCTACACCATTGAAAGTCTCAACCATGTACGGACCGGTTCCGATCGTGCCATTGTCAAAGTTCTCGGTATCTGCCACATCAACAATTGCCATAGTCGGATGTGCCAGCTGTCCCGGAAGGTTGGCATAAGGCTGAGTCGTCTGGATGGTCAGGGTATTTGCTGCATCATCTGCAGTAATGGTTGCCTCGAACTCCAGATATTTCTGCGGTTTTGCAGATCCACTCGGTCCCATCTCTTTCAGATATTCAAAGCACTCTTTTACTTTAGTCGGAGTCAGATCACAGCCGTCAGAGAATTTGATGCCGTCTTTCAGGGTGATGACCCACTCGGTATGCTCATCATTTACAGTGTAGCTGTCTGCGAGCCACGGCTCTACTTCCATGCTGTCGTTGAACTTGAACAGTCCCTCGGTGATACCGTAACGCATGGCATTCCATCCACCGTTCTCATCGGTAACGGTATTGACAATACCATCGGTATACATCTGGCATCCGAAAGTAAGTACTTTCTTATCTCCATCATTCGCAGCAGAAGTGCTTCCGCTGTTATCGGATGCTCCACCGCCGCAGCCAGTCAGCAGCAAAGCTGCTGCCAGAGTTAAACTGATACATTTCTTCGTGTTTTTCATATTCTCTATCCTTTCTCATTTCATTCATTTGCCAGCGCTGTCTGCACTATCAATTCGTCTCCCACTTAAAAATTACGCATAAAAAAAGCCGGATCTACATCCGACTTTCCTCTCACCTTTTTACACACTATCCCCTTAAAACATAGATTTTTCTAGGTAAGAATTATCTCGTCTTCCGCAAGAACTCTTTCTGACAAAAAACAAGCAGGTCTCCTGACTTTAGCATCCACACCCAAAGCACCTTCCCAGGAATCATCTCCCCAGTGGCATCTGCTCCAGGCTTAACTATTACAGTGACGGGATCGTTCCGGACTTTCACCGGATTCCCTTTTCATCGAATCTATCTTCGAACTTATTTTTTGCGGCTTAATTGCCGACCATATGAACATGTAGATTTATACTTACACTTTCTTCACATTTTGTCAACGAAGTTTGTATTCTTTTTCGTTATATCTTATCAAGGTCATTCTGCAATTCCGCTTCGATTTCATCTGATTTCCGCTCTTTTTCCTCTTCTTTTTTCCTTTCAAAAAACTTAAAAATAAAAAATATCTCCATTTCTTCGCAAGAACATGGAGATATTCCATTTTAGAATATATTTTATCTTATCTGTTATATATTATTCTTGTAATCTGCTTCGTACAAACTCCAGATAATGTTCTGCCCATCCATCCAGCGTCTCTCCCTGACGGCTGACGCAGCCAAACAGAATCGGTTCTTCTTCTCCGTAAAGTGAGTATCCGGGATATCCCCGTGATTCTTTTTCGCGGCTCAAATAACCACCGCTCACATTGCCAAGGTCTGTCTTTCCAAGCAGTTCATTCATAACATAGTCACTGTTAGTAATAACTGAGATCTTCATACGGTCTGTCGGTGAGATCCGGTCTGTCTCCTCCGTCATCCTGCGCCCCAGTGTATACTCATCTTCATAACACTGCACCAGGCGTACCTCATCCAGTGCAATTTCCCCAATACCGGATTTTCCAGCCAACGGATGATCTTTTCCAAAATAAAGATATG
The DNA here is from genome assembly GCF_020686965.1 of Hominiventricola filiformis. Classification (NCBI taxonomy): domain Bacteria; kingdom Bacillati; phylum Bacillota; class Clostridia; order Lachnospirales; family Lachnospiraceae; genus Hominiventricola; species Hominiventricola filiformis. The sequence continues at coordinate 241,622 of NZ_JAJEPS010000003.1, forward strand.
CTTTCGTCCGTTTCAGTTCCTGAAAAATGAGTCCGGCACATTCCAGTCGGTACTGAAAGGATGGCATCTGCTCATCTAATACATAGACAAATCCAATATCGTCTTTCCCTGCCTGGCACCGTTCCAGTATTTCTTCCGTTCCCGCCGTCATTACATGATAGCAGACATCCTCCTGCCGGTGCTCCTGATAAAAAGCAGCAAAACAGGAAGCCATCCAGGAACTGGGATTCCAGGATGCCAGCAGTTCTTCCCCCTTGTCCATTCGGGAAAATGATTTTAACTGTTCTATATTTTCTACGGCCCTGCTTGCATATTCATAGACACGCTGTCCTCTGGCCGTAAGCGTAATCCCTCTGCTCTGACGGACAAATACCGAAAATCCCAGCTCATCTTCCAGCATGCGGATCACTTTGCTCACATTGGGCTGCGTCGTATACAGTGCTTCTGCTGCCTTACTGAATGATCGAAGCTGGGCACAGACCACCAGGTACTGCAGCTGCTTGGTTTCTATCATGAAGTATATCCTTCCTTATTAGGACAGACAGCTTTTGTTCCGCCCATTTTTACAGCACTGACGAGGAACATCGGTGTAGACCCATAGTTTGCTTTTTCCGTTGAGTCCCAGACTCTCTCCCAGACCTTTTCATCCGCTTCCACTTCATTTCCAAGGCGGTCTCGTAACACCTGTACATCCCACGCCGGACGCATAATTCTACTCATGGGAATCTGTCTTGCAATATCCTCCATGGCGTCAATATCCGTGCAGGTATAATGGTCATCCAGATGAAGATTCTCTACCCGTTTCCGGTCCTCTTCGTATTCTTTTCTCTTCTCCTCATCGAAGAGATGATGATACCAGTTGGCATCAAAATTCAGAAGGCGGCCGCCTTTTTTCAGCACGCGCATCCATTCTGCATAAGCTTTTCCCGGCTCTTCCAGATTCCAGGTCAGATTTCTGGAAATGACTACGTCAAAGTATCCATCCGGAAAATCCAGTTTCTGTGCATCCATTCTCTGAAAATGGATACTGGAGGCAAGTGCCCCCGCATTTTTCTTTGCCTCCTCCAGCATAGCTTCTGTATAATCTACTGCCGTCACATCATATCCTGCTTTGGTGAGCAGAATGGCAAAAAATCCAGGACCAGTTCCAACATCCAGAATCTTCAGCGCCCCTTCCGGCAGATGACGACGGATCTCGTCAAGCCATACCCGGTCCTGCCCGGTTGCCAGCTCATGCTGGTTCACCTGGGAATAGCCTTCCGCTCTTCCTGTCCAGTACTGTTCAATCTGTGATAATATCATCCCCATATCCTCCTGTGGGTCTCTTCAAAATACAGCCGGATTTTCATCTGCTTTCCGACCACTCATGATATCAGATTAGCACATGGTTAAATTCTTCACAAGCCGGGTGGGGGGTTATTTTTTGAAACAAAAACAGCAGCAGAGGCTTCTCTGCTGCTGCAATTATTTACTGCTTATTCTTCTGGTTTTACCGTCTCATCATCTGTTTCTTTGGTCACTGCCGCCTCCGCTGCTGCTTTTGCTGCATTTCTTCGTTTTTGTCTTCTGATATGAAGTCCTACGACAACCAGAATTGCCAGTGCAAGCACTGCTGCTGAGATCAGGGTCTCCACCCAGATATCCATGCGGTTCAGTACTACGATATATCCGGCAGAACTGATCTGCGTATCGGATGAGAGATAACTTCCAATGGTGTCTGCTTTCTGTGCTTCTCCCACGGTCTGATATTCTGCATCCATGGTCATCAGACTGTCTGCCAGACGGGTATCGTTCAGTACCCGCACAATTGCGTTTGTCCTAAGCGGCTGTGCCTGGGATACTTCATAATAGTATACCTTCTTCAGATAATATTTATAGAACGGACTGTCATTATCCATATTGGCTTTTACCTGTGCCAGTTCTTCATCCGTTGCTTCTCTCACGGAAATCTTCGTATCCGGATAGAATTCACCGCCCATAAGTACCGGAGACTTCTCTTCTTCTGCATCAGCTGTCAATGCCGGCATATAGGCACGATATACCGCATGAACCGTTACATTTCTGTGAATGGGACTCACATCTTTTTCTTCCCAGTACACATATCCGTCTTTCGATTTCGGGAGGTCAGGATAGTTTTCCTCCGGAAGTTCATCTCCATAAGCAAATGTATTCTGCCAGACTACCTGCTCTCCGTTCATGAAACGAACGGTAAACTGAGTGAAATTAAGAGGCATATTTCCAAGCTGAATCAGAGAATCATAGTCCATGCTCTCTGCCTCACTGCTTCTGGTCACGCCATCCACAGCACCATAACCGTTATCTACAAAATAATTATCCTTTACAACTCCGTCCGCTTTTCCTACGACTGCACCGCTGGATTTTACATAGCTGTCCATGTCAAGATAAGAGCATACATAGTTGCCGCTGACATCTTCGCCTCTTCCGGCCACACCGCCTACATAACCATCTCCGCTGACTCCACTTAATACATAACTGTCACGAATGGTATTGTCGCATCTTCCGGCAATTCCTCCGGCATATTTTCCACCATCAGTCAGAATATCCCCGTAGTTTTCCGCTGCCACGATAATTCCATAGTCTGCTTTTCCCACAATACCGCCGGCATAATCACCTTTTACCGTAATGTCCGCTGTATTGGAGCTGGAAAAAATGGCTGCCAGCACATGACGGGTAATACTGTCACTGTCATCCTCGTCATCATCCTCGTCATCGTTCTTATCCTGGAAGAACCAGGCAGATGCTTTCTGCGGATTTGTCTTCACAATGGCTCCCGCAATACCGCCTCCCTGGGTATCTGCATACACCTCTCCAGAGTTAGTACTGGAAATGATCTTTCCATCCCCTGATGTGGCATCCGTCAGTTCAGATACATCGACATAAATAGATTTATCATCAATCCGGTTCTTCAGTTCATCCAGTGCATCAGAAACGGTTCCTCGAATCACATCAAACTGATCTTTCACCCGGTCAAGGGAATCTCTGACTCCATCGAAATCGGTATGAAGGGTATCGGATGTATTGTCCAGTGTATCAGAAATAGTATTTCCCTTCTGGCGCAGATCATCCTTCATGGTATCCATTTCATCATCAAAGTCATCCAGAATGTCATCCAGTTCATCTGTCATCTTATCCATGCTTCCGGTGATGGATTTAATATCTGACATCAGCTGATTGGTCTGCCCCGGCATTTCGCCCAACAGACCTGCAATGGTGCTCATCTGGGTACGTACATCCTTGCTGAGTGCCTGCAGCTGCTGTAATGCTGCTGTCAGTTCTGACGGAACCTGCACATCCGGAATATTCACATCCGGCAGCTGGGTTCCATCCGGCAGAGTAGTGGAAGTGACTACCCGATAAGTAACCGGTATCATTCTTCCGGTGCTTGCCTGATCATTGCCGTCACCTGAAGCACTGCTGTCGTCGGAGGAGCTGCTGTCTGAACTGCTGTTTGCCGCAGGTACCTCACCGCTGTCGTCAGACGCTGTATTGCTGTCTTCTGTGGCCGTGCTGCTGTCTCCAGACGCTGTATTGCTGTCTTCTGTGACCGTGCTGCTGTCTCCAGATGCTGTATTGCTGTCTTCTGTGACCGTGCTGCTGTCTCCAGATGCTGTAT